>NZ_CP026948.1:1800000-2100000 GCF_003070865.1 Corynebacterium liangguodongii | reverse complement strand
TCCTTTGTATTTGACATTGCTGACCTGTACAAGGCCGAGATTGCGATACCTGCGGCCTTCGATGCGGTTGCCTCTGGTTCACCGGACCCGGGCGTCGAGGCACGGCGAAAGGTTCGCGACCAGGTAGTCGAGCACCGACTCATGCCGCGCATGGTGGCGGACCTGAAATACGTTATGGACGTCGACGACTCCGATCTGACGAGCGATGTTGAACTCTTGCTCTGGAGCGAGTTGGAAACGGTCGCGGCCGGAGTGAATTGGGCGGAGGAACCATGATGGTCCTGGTGATTACGGCCTGTCCCGCAGGTCTCAGGGGAGACGTCACTAAGTGGCTCCTTGAGATCGCGCCAGGTGTATTCGTGGGCCGACCTACGGCACGCATTAGGGATCTCCTGTGGGAGCGGACGATTTCCTTGGTGAAGGATGGGAAAGCTCTGCTCGTCTACTCGTCCGACAATGAGCAGGGAATGGAGTTTCTAACGCACCGGCACGATTGGACACCGCAGGACTTTGACGGATTGACGCTCATGGTCCGCCCCTCGCCTGGAGCCTCCAAACACTCAAATCAACGGCGCAAGGGGTGGAGCACGGCCCGGAGACAACGAAAGGCTTATGGAAGCCGTTAGTTGCGAGGGGAGTTGCACGTATACTGTCATCAAGGCTCGTATTTCCCCTGTTCAAGAAGCGTGCTCCCCGCGCTAGCGGGGATGAGCCCCTCGGCCTGTGCGATTTCGTGCGCGAGGATGGCGTGCTCCCCGCGCTAGCGGGGATGAGCCCGAGAAGAATGTTCTTGCAGCGAGCCGTCTTTTGTGCTCCCCGCGCTAGCGGGGATGAGCCCGATTTTGAGTTTTTGCACTCGATGGTTGTGAGGTGCTCCCCGCGCTAGCGGGGATGAGCCCAATTCCGAGAACGATTTTGAGCAGTCCGAGTAGTGCTCCCCGCGCTAGCGGGGATGAGCCCAATCACGAGCACGAGCACGACAATCACGAGCAGTGCTCCCCGCGCTAGCGGGGATGAGCCATATTGCAGACCGTCTGATTGGTGACGAAGAGGAGTGCTCCCCGCGCTAGCGGGGATGAGCCCCGTCGTAAGAATGTCGATGGTTTGGGGAGGGGGTGCTCCCCGCGCTAGCGGGGATGAGCCCTGGTTATGGCGGGGCTCAAGTCCTCCCCTCCGGTGCTCCCCGCGCTAGCGGGGATGAGCCGATCATCAAGGAGGGACGTCGCCGGGGTATCAGGTGCTCCCCGCGCTAGCGGGGATGAGCCCAGCTACTCGAACGCTACAACAACATGCCCTCCGTGCTCCCCGCGCTAGCGGGGATGAGCCCATGGTGTGCGTGTGCGCCGATGGTGCGGCCCCGTGCTCCCCGCGCTAGCGGGGATGAGCCCCCACGCATCGGTAATGTTAGGCGATGCGGATTGTGCTCCCCGCGCTAGCGGGGATGAGCCCTTAGCAAGTCTCATGTTGGGTGCCGCGTTTGGGTGCTCCCCGCGCTAGCGGGGATGAGCCCCTATTTGCCAACATCCTGAACACACTTGCACGGTGCTCCCCGCGCTAGCGGGGATGAGCCCCAGCGGCCAGCCCAATCGACAACGACGTCTGCGTGCTCCCCGCGCTAGCGGGGATGAGCCCTATGACGCGCGGTATCGCATCTTCATCGCGTCGTGCTCCCCGCGCTAGCGGGGATGAGCCCTGTAGGCCCGTCACATTCGCAATGGTGTGAGTGTGCTCCCCGCGCTAGCGGGGATGAGCCCTCGAACCTAGTTAGATCGGCGTGTCTGACCTGGTGCTCCCCGCGCTAGCGGGGATGAGCCCCAACACCATGAAGATCTACACGTCGATAACGGGTGCTCCCCGCGCTAGCGGGGATGAGCCCTAATGTTAGTGATGTCAGCAAGACAGGCCACAGTGCTCCCCGCGCTAGCGGGGATGAGCCCTAATGTGGAGCGTATCGAAAAATACTCCAAAGGTGCTCCCCGCGCTAGCGGGGATGAGCCCAATGGCGGCGAGCGCAGGGAACAGCACTTGAGGTGCTCCCCGCGCTAGCGGGGATGAGCCCAAGGCGGATAAATCGTTGCGTGCGTGCGCGAGGTGCTCCCCGCGCTAGCGGGGATGAGCCCAAGCATCACCCACGACGAGAACGAGGTCGGGGGTGCTCCCCGCGCTAGCGGGGATGAGCCCGCTAGAGCGCGACGAGGACGGCGAGATCGACGGTGCTCCCCGCGCTAGCGGGGATGAGCCCGAGAATGACACGCTCGCCGACCTGATCCACACGTGCTCCCCGCGCTAGCGGGGATGAGCCCACTGTAGAGGCTGCTTCTGGCGCGGTTGCGCCGTGCTCCCCGCGCTAGCGGGGATGAGCCCCACCAGGCTGCCACACATCGCCAGTCACACGGGTGCTCCCCGCGCTAGCGGGGATGAGCCCATCCCCATGCCCATCGCGGAAGTCATGCCGCAGTGCTCCCCGCGCTAGCGGGGATGAGCCCGTCGTGGCCCCGCCTTCGCGGAGTTCCCCGGCGTGCTCCCCGCGCTAGCGGGGATGAGCCCGTCACCGCCTGCACCACACCATCAACAACAATGTGCTCCCCGCGCTAGCGGGGATGAGCCCCTAGGCTGCTGCTTGCGCGTCGCAGTCATACGGTGCTCCCCGCGCTAGCGGGGATGAGCCCTTACCGACACCCCGGAGGTTCGGTTCACCCCGGTGCTCCCCGCGCTAGCGGGGATGAGCCCCACTCACCCCGAGGCTGGCTCCCCGCAGTCGGGTGCTCCCCGCGCTAGCGGGGATGAGCCCATCCCCATGCCCATCGCGGAAGTCATGCCGCAGTGCTCCCCGCGCTAGCGGGGATGAGCCCGTCGTGGCCCCGCCTTCGCGGAGTTCCCCGGCGTGCTCCCCGCGCTAGCGGGGATGAGCCCGTCACCGCCTGCACCACACCATCAACAACAATGTGCTCCCCGCGCTAGCGGGGATGAGCCCCTAGGCTGCTGCTTGCGCGTCGCAGTCATACGGTGCTCCCCGCGCTAGCGGGGATGAGCCCTTACCGACACCCCGGAGGTTCGGTTCACCCCGGTGCTCCCCGCGCTAGCGGGGATGAGCCCCACTCACCCCGAGGCTGGCTCCCCGCAGTCGGGTGCTCCCCGCGCTAGCGGGGATGAGCCCCTCGCTGGCGTCGCAATGCGCAGTGATTAGGCGTGCTCCCCGCGCTAGCGGGGATGAGCCCCGTAAAAACTGACCCGGTGATCGGCACCTACTGTGCTCCCCGCGCTAGCGGGGATGAGCCCCCCATGGCCACTGTCGGCGACATCTACTACAAGTGCTCCCCGCGCTAGCGGGGATGAGCCCACCAGCGCTCGAACTAGTGAACGATTCACGCAGTGCTCCCCGCGCTAGCGGGGATGAGCCCGCACGTCCGATTGACGGCCTGGGCATGGGCTGGTGCTCCCCGCGCTAGCGGGGATGAGCCCAGGGTGCGCACAGAGACCCGCACCGGGGATTTGTGCTCCCCGCGCTAGCGGGGATGAGCCCGTTGCCTAAACCGCCAAGAACTTCACCAAGGCGTGCTCCCCGCGCTAGCGGGGATGAGCCCGTTGCCTAAACCGCCAAGAACTTCACCAAGGCGTGCTCCCCGCGCTAGCGGGGATGAGCCCACCCCGCCGTCGCCCGCGCCGTGTACGCGTTAGTGCTCCCCGCGCTAGCGGGGATGAGCCCAACGCGCTATGCGGGGGAGAGTGCATGTCGATGTGCTCCCCGCGCTAGCGGGGATGAGCCCTTGATTGGATGTACAGCGCACCGTGGTTGTACGTGCTCCCCGCGCTAGCGGGGATGAGCCCGCTTAACGCGCAGCAAGGCGCGCTTAACGACGGTGCTCCCCGCGCTAGCGGGGATGAGCCCGCAGCCGCGTTCTTCGAGGCCAAAGCGGAAGAGTGCTCCCCGCGCTAGCGGGGATGAGCCCCGAGACCATCGGGGAGCACGGCGAATACGAGGGTGCTCCCCGCGCTAGCGGGGATGAGCCTGTCATGGATCGAGCGTGATTTCTGCCAGCTGGGTGCTCCCCGCGCTAGCGGGGATGAGCCCCTGTGTGCCCGCATTTTACGCTACGAGTCCTCGTGCTCCCCGCGCTAGCGGGGATGAGCCCGTGCCCGCCCTTGATGGAGTAGACGTAGTCTTGTGCTCCCCGCGCTAGCGGGGATGAGCCCTGTGGCGGAGCGTGAGTAGCATCCCACCTTGGGTGCTCCCCGCGCTAGCGGGGATGAGCCCATGACGTAGAACGCGTGCCCGCCGGTCGTGAAGTGCTCCCCGCGCTAGCGGGGATGAGCCCGAAGCCGCGGCAGTAGCACTCGACGCGGCAGCGTGCTCCCCGCGCTAGCGGGGATGAGCCCAAAAACATGAACGCGACCACGTGCAATTACAGGTGCTCCCCGCGCTAGCGGGGATGAGCCCCCGAACACCGTGTACCTGGTGACGGGGTGATGGTGCTCCCCGCGCTAGCGGGGATGAGCCTCCCGGGTGAGCTGATTGATCGCGGCTTGCAGGGTGCTCCCCGCGCTAGCGGGGATGAGCCCCATCGGCGAGGCTTTCATCATGGAAATCATGGGTGCTCCCCGCGCTAGCGGGGATGAGCCCGTGACGCTGATCCTGGTCCTTCATTTCCATTAGTGCTCCCCGCGCTAGCGGGGATGAGCCCAAGGAGTGGTCACAGACCCGTTTGGCACAGCAGTGCTCCCCGCGCTAGCGGGGATGAGCCCCTACCAGCCTTGGAAACCCCCACGAGGGAGGCGTGCTCCCCGCGCTAGCGGGGATGAGCCCACGTCCGACGTGCTGACCTTGCCGTCCAGCGCGTGCTCCCCGCGCTAGCGGGGATGAGCCCGCATCCAACAGCGCATCATGCGCCGCAATCCGGTGCTCCCCGCGCTAGCGGGGATGAGCCCTTGGTGGCCTGGTGAGGGAAAGTCAGGTCGGAGTGCTCCCCGCGCTAGCGGGGATGAGCCCCACTACCGGCGACTTGATGAACCGCACACTTAGTGCTCCCCGCGCTAGCGGGGATGAGCCCAACGCGCGATAGAACAACTGTTCTATAGACGTGTGCTCCCCGCGCTAGCGGGGATGAGCCCTACATCCACCAGGTTGTTCGACCCGCTCTAAAGTGCTCCCCGCGCTAGCGGGGATGAGCCCGCACAGACTCTGCGTGAGGTGATGGGGAGTACGTGCTCCCCGCGCTAGCGGGGATGAGCCGGTGGCGAGCGAATCACGGAAACGAAAAATCTGGGTGCTCCCCGCGCTAGCGGGGATGAGCCCCTACAGCCTCTACAGCTGCCCCGAGCTAGATGGTGCTCCCCGCGCTAGCGGGGATGAGCCCATTACACACCAGCCCGTAATTACGCAACTGTGGTGCTCCCCGCGCTAGCGGGGATGAGCCCCATCATGACCCACATGCCCAGCCCTCACGCGAGTGCTCCCCGCGCTAGCGGGGATGAGCCAGCCTCATCAACCCCGAAAAGAAGATCACGAACGTGCTCCCCGCGCTAGCGGGGATGAGCCCGGCAAGGTCGTTTTCCACCAGTTCAAGAACGGGTGCTCCCCGCGCTAGCGGGGATGAGCCCGAGCAGAGCGACGGAGGCGTAGCCGACTGCGGTGCTCCCCGCGCTAGCGGGGATGAGCCCAATCTGCTCGGCCCCTGGGTCTCACTCCACAAGTGCTCCCCGCGCTAGCGGGGATGAGCCCAGTCACCGCGATTGACAAGCTAGACCAGCGGAGTGCTCCCCGCGCTAGCGGGGATGAGCCCGCGGTAGAGGAACTCTTCGAGAGTGCCCCCGCGTGCTCCCCGCGCTAGCGGGGATGAGCCCACGTCAAGAAGCGTTTCGCCAGTGTGGGCGTTGTGCTCCCCGCGCTAGCGGGGATGAGCCCGTGCCGTAGACACTCATGTAGAACTAACCGTAGTGCTCCCCGCGCTAGCGGGGATGAGCCCCATCGAGCTCACGCTCCAGCACGACAATCTGCGTGCTCCCCGCGCTAGCGGGGATGAGCCCATGCATAAATGCATTGGTCAACGCTGGCACGGGTGCTCCCCGCGCTAGCGGGGATGAGCCCCCGATGGAATTGGCTTCCATCCACAACGTGCTGTGCTCCCCGCGCTAGCGGGGATGAGCCCTGGCAGGAGGTGGTGGAATGAGCACCCACATCGTGCTCCCCGCGCTAGCGGGGATGAGCCCCCGAGCACCTGTTCGGCGTGTGGGCGAAACACGTGCTCCCCGCGCTAGCGGGGATGAGCCCATGCGCGCATCGTCGGCGGCATTTTCGATCCCGTGCTCCCCGCGCTAGCGGGGATGAGCCCGGACCTCGTGCGGTGGCTTGCGGCGCACGAGTGTGCTCCCCGCGCTAGCGGGGATGAGCCCAGAATCGAATGTGTCAGATTTAAGACCGCTGTGTGCTCCCCGCGCTAGCGGGGATGAGCCCAGACTCGGCACTATCGTGCTCGCGGTAGTCGGGTGCTCCCCGCGCTAGCGGGGATGAGCCCTTTGACGCCGGCATAGGTGAGCAGCGCGCCCAGTGCTCCCCGCGCTAGCGGGGATGAGCCCGGCACCATTGGTGCGTGAGAGTGCTGTCGTCGGTGCTCCCCGCGCTAGCGGGGATGAGCCCCTTGAGGAGCTGATGGGTCTCACGATCCCGCGGTGCTCCCCGCGCTAGCGGGGATGAGCCCATTAAGAAATGGCTTACCAAAGTCGAGTCCTAGTGCTCCCCGCGCTAGCGGGGATGAGCCCGCCATGGCATGCGCAGCCCAATGCTCCGCAGTGTGCTCCCCGCGCTAGCGGGGATGAGCCCATGTCGGTGACCAGCTGGCAGAAGTCACGCTCGTGCTCCCCGCGCTAGCGGGGATGAGCCCCGGGCCACGAATGTTGTGGGTAGCACGAGGTGGTGCTCCCCGCGCTAGCGGGGATGAGCCCGGGCTTGCCACTGTCCGAGGTGTCGGTTGATGGTGCTCCCCGCGCTAGCGGGGATGAGCCCAATTCGCGCCATGTTGTCCGGTTTTCGATACTGTGCTCCCCGCGCTAGCGGGGATGAGCCCGGCATGGGCGAGGATGACACACTCGCAGACCTGTGCTCCCCGCGCTAGCGGGGATGTGCCCGCTCCCATCGCCGGGGATGTGCTCGCCTGTCTGTGCTCCCCGCGCTAGCGGGGATGAGCCCGAAAGGTAGGCTAAACAATGTCCCAAATCACCGTGCTCCCCGCGCTAGCGGGGATGAGCCCCTGGCTTGAAACGGGCGAAACCCCCGCCGAGGGTGCTCCCCGCGCTAGCGGGGATGTGCCCGCTCCCATCGCCGGGGATGTGCTCGCCTGTCTGTGCTCCCCGCGCTAGCGGGGATGAGTCCGGATCATGCCCGCCGCCAAGATCGGAAAGCGCGTGCTCCCCGCGCTAGCGGGGATGAGCCCTAGTGTTAGTGGTGTCAGCAAGGAAGACACAGGTGTTCCCCGCGCTAGCGGGGATGAGCCCGAGCGAGGAATGCTCGAGGGAACCCACCCCGAGTGCTCCCCGCGCTAGCGGGGATGAGCCCCAATGTGGAGCGCATCGAAAAATACTCCAAATGTGCTCCCCGCGCTAGCGGGGATGAGCCCACCAGCCAGGTCACGAACGTGAGCTTCATGTTGTGCTCCCCGCGCTAGCGGGGTGAGCCCGCGGCAGTAGCGTCCGGGACGACTAGCTGAATGTGCTCCCCGCGCTAGCAGGGATGAGCCCCACGCACACATCACCCTCCTGGGCGGGCAGGGGTGCTCCCCGCGCTAGCAGGGATGAGCCCGCGCCCACCCCATATGTGCCTGCACCGCGCCCAGTGCTCCCATTCATCCCCTAGGAAGTACCTGCCCAGCCCTAATGCACCGGACCAAATACCCTCCTGCGACGGTAAAATCGCCACCGTGAACTACACCGTGGAAGTCAATAGGGAAGACGATGTCTGGCATGCGACAGTGCTGGAGCTCGAAGGCGTCCATATGTTCGCGGAGACTTATTGTGCTCTGGAGGGGCATGTTCGTGAAGTAATTGCCCTCGCCCAAGACCTCCCCGCCGGAGAAGAATCTGCGTTTGAACTCAACTGGGTATTGGGCGGTGCATTGGAGTCGCGGAGCTGAGAATAGTAGGGCGCGTTTCGGCGGTCCGCGCTAGTCGCCCCTCTGCGCTGTCTCCACCCGATCCTCGCCCAGCAAGCGGAACCCCACCTCTCCCGCTAGCGCTCCGCACGAACATTGCGCGGCAGACGTCCCGCAGCAGCAACCCCCCCCAAAAAAATCCCCCGCACTACACCTCTTTAGACCGGCGCGACGTTTTCCTGCAGTTCCTGCTTCACCCGCTCGGAGTAGGGGCGGGGCTTGTGCGGGCGTTCGGGGTGGGCGTGGCGGCGTGCGTAGCGACGCTTCTCCACCTGCACCCCGAGTACGAGGCAGATGAGGCCGACGATGAGCCAGCCGATGAGGATGGCCACGTAGGGGGCGATGGAGAGGTGCGGGAAGTAGGCGATGTTGCGGGTGGATTCGATGAACCCGGCGCCGATCCAGAAGTTGTGGAGGAAGCCGAAGAAGGGGTATTGCACCTCCGGGTTGAAGGCGCCGCCCGCGGTAGTGAAGTTCAGGCCCACGAACATGCTGGCGTAGGTCAGCGAGCTAAACCGCCCGAGGATCGGGTGCAGGCCAACGCCCAGGAACAGGATGGCCGCGCAGTAGAGCAGCGAGAGCGCCCACGTGGAGAGGATCTGGCCCGCGAACATGCCGAAGAATAAGTGGGCGGTGGCCATGAACACGGTAGAGATGACGACGGCGGCCGCCGCGGCGATGGCGACGCGCACGCGGAAGCGGTGGTGGGCACCGGCGGCGCCGATAGCGATGGCGGTGGCGTAGGAGCCGACAGACATCGCGATCATGTAGAAGAAGATGTTCTGCCCCACGGGTCGTCGGCGTCGACAGGCACGACGTCCTCGATCGCGAGCCGCACCTCCTGGGCCTGGGTGAGGCGCTGGAATATGGTCACCACGGTCTCGGCTGTGGTGACCGAGGAACCCGAGGCGATCAACAGGTCGGCGTGGTCGGCTCCGTCTAGCCCGGCGGGGACGAAGGCGCCGGCGATTTCCCGGTTGGCCAGGAGGTCCGTCGCCTCCTCGCGGGTTGCCACGGTGCTCACGTTGATGCTCTCGCCCAGCGAAGAGGTGAGCGCTTGCTCGACGGGCGCGGCGGCCGCGGGGTTGTCGGCGATGATGGCTAGGTCGAGGTCGTGGGGGCGTGGGTTGTGGAAGCCGCCGAGGTAGAACAGCAGCATAAGGAACGCCATCAGAACAGTTAGGATGACGTGTTCGAGAATCGGGCGGACGTTTCTCCTGTAGGAAGACACAATTATACCGCAAAAAGTAGCGCGGTGAATAAGCAAGCACATCCCAGGGCGGATGCCCGCCCTGGGATGCTTGAAAAGCGCGGTCTATCCTACCCCACGGGCGGGTAGTTCTTCTTGGCGGCCTCCGAAAGACCAGTTGGGTTGCCGTTTTCGTCGTAGACGTAGAAGCCCTCACCGGATTCCTTGCCGATGTGCCCTTTGTCCATGAAATCTTCCTTCAGGCGGCGGTTGAACTCCGCGGCCAGCGGGTCGCCGGTCTCGGCGCGGTTTTTGGTGATGCCGTAGACCACGCCGAAGCCGGTGCGGTCCTGGGCGAGGAAGGGGCTGAGCTGAGAGGATCCGGCGATCATCGCTGCGACTTTGTCGATGGTCTCGATGTCGGCCACGCCCCTGACCCACAGGTCGCGTGCCTGGTCGACCCAGGTGGAGTAGAGGGAGTTGATGATGTACTTCGGCTGCTCGCGGTTCAGCCGGATCGGTTGCATGCCCATTTCGGGAGCGAACTCGACGATCTGATCCACGACCGCGGGGTCGGTGTCGTCAGTAGGCATGACCTCGACGATGTTGGCGATGTGGATGTCGTTGGCGAAGTGGTAGGCGAGGAACTTCTCTGGGCGTCCGGTTGAGTCCTTGAAAGAGCTCGGCAGCAGGGTGGAGGTGTTGGTGAGAACGATCGTGTGCGCGGGCAGGAACTCGGCGAGCTTGGAGTAGGTTTCGCGTTTGATCTCGAGGTTCTCCGGCACGGCCTCGATGATGATGTCGGCGTCTTTTGCGGCCTCTTCAAGGGATGTGGTGAGCTTTACCGCGGCAGCTGTGGCCTTGGCCTTGTCTTCTGAGACGTCGTCAAGATCGCGCACGTACTTGCCCGCGATGGTTTCGAGGCGCCCCTTGGCGGCCTCGATGGCGTCATCGTTGATGTCGTAGGAGGTGGTGTTGAAGCCGTAGAAGGCCAGGCGGTAGGCGATTTGGGCGCCGAGGTTGCCGGCGCCGAGCACGGAGACATTTTTCACATCAGTCATGTGAGCGAGCCTACTCCTTAATGTTGGTGGTAGTCGGCAAGGAAGTTGCCCAGGCGCTCGATCGCGTTTTCCAGCTGGGAGGCCCAAGGCAGTGTGACCACGCGGAAGTGGTCGGGGGTGGGGTAGTTAAAGCCCGTGCCCTGCACCATGAGGATTTTCTCCGACTTGAGCAGGTCGAGCATGAAGCGTTCGTCGTCGTGGATGTGGTACATCTCGGTGTCGATCTTGGGGAAGCAGTAGAGCGCCCCCTTCGGCTCGACGACGCTCACCCCGGGGATCTCACGGAGTTTGCGCACTGCCGTATCGCGCTGCTCACGCAGACGCCCGCCCTCGCCGGTGAGCTGGTAAATCGACTGCCGGCCGCCGAGCGCGACCTGGATCGCGTGCTGGCCGGGCACGTTGGCGCACAGCCGGGTACCGGCGAGCAGGTTGAGGCCCTCGATGAACCCGGTGGCGCGGCGGCGCGGCCCGGTGATGATCATCCAGCCGGCGCGGTAGCCGGCAACTCGGTAGGCCTTGGATAGTCCGTTGAATGTGACGGTAATCAGGTCGGGGGCGACCTCCGCCATGGAGATGTGGGTGGCGTCGTCGTAGAGGATGCGGTCGTAGATTTCGTCGGCAAGCACCATGAGCTCGTGCTCGCGGGCGATATCGGCGATGCCTTCGAGGACCTCGCGGGAGTAGACGGCGCCGGTGGGGTTGTTCGGGTTGATCACGACGATCGCCTTGGTGCGGCTCGTGACCTTGGCGCGGATGTCTTCCAGCGACGGGTTCCAGTTGTCTTCCTCGTCGCAGAGGTAGTGCACGACCTTACCGCCGGCGAGCGTGGAGGCCGCCGTCCACAGTGGGTAGTCGGGGGCGGGGATGAGGATCTCGTCGCCGTCGTTCAGCAGGGCCTGGGTGACCATGCTGATGAGCTCGGAGACGCCGTTGCCGAGGTAGACGTCGTCGATGTCGAAGGACGGGAAGTCCTCGATGACCTCGTAGCGGGTCACAATCGCGCGGCGCGCGGGAACGATGCCCTTCGAGGTGGTGTAGCCCTGCGAGGTCGGCAGCGCGGCAATCATGTCGCGCATGATCACATCGGGGGCCTCGAAGCCGAAGATCGCCGGGTTCCCGGTGTTGAGCTTCAAGATGGTATGCCCATCGCGCTCCATCTCCTCCGCGGTGGTGCTCACCGGCCCGCGGATGTCGTAGAAGACGTTTTTGAGCTTCTCCGCCTCGTCGAAGTGGCGGTGCTTGCGCAAGGGCGTTTCGCGTGGCGATGCCCCCTTCACCGCCTCCTCCACAACCTCGTTGGCCGGATACGACGTCTCCTCGTGTGACTCTTTCTTGCCCATGCGGCCTTATCTTACCGGCTTTTACTTGCCCCGGAGCCGCTTGACGGTGTGGTGGGCGGCGCTTAAGGCGTCGTCAGTCAGCGCGCTGAGCTGCTGCTTGCGCGCCGCCTTCCGCAGGGCCTCTTCGTGCGCGCGGGCGGATTCGATCTCGAGCTGACGGATGCGCACGAGCTCGCGGCGCCGGCGCTCGAGCTGGCGCACGCTCGGGGTGTACCAGGAATCCGGCCCGACCTTCATCATGTAGAGCAGGACGAAGAGCGTGGGGATGAGCAAAAAGAGCAAATACCCCAGCCCGCTGCCCGTAGCCACGGCCAGCGCCGGGGCGCCCGCGAGCGCGCCGAGGGTACCGAGCCAGAACACCCCGGCCCGCATCTTCTGCCCGTCGCGCCGGGCGGCTGAGATCTCGCCCGCGCCGTAGAGCGTGACCTCCCCGCCCGCAGGGGAGTAGGCAGTCGGGGCCTGCGGGATGTCGGAGAAGATCGGCTCTAGGTCCGCCTGGAACTCGGCGGCCGCGACGCGCCGGGCGCGCTCGTCGAACTCGGTCACCGTCAGCCGACCCTCGCCGAGAGCGGTGCTCAGCGCTCCCATCGCGTCGTTTCGTTCGTTGTCGCTTAAGCGAAATCTGCCGTAAGGGGTGCTCACACCGGTTGATCTTAGCCGCTAGGCGTCCTCGCTGAACTGCGATTGGTTCAGCCGCCAATACGCCCCGCGCGCGGCGAGCAGCTCGGCGTGGGTGCCCTGCTCGACGATGCGGCCGTGCTCCATGACGATAATGAGGTCCGCGCCGCGGATGGTGGAGAGGCGGTGCGCGATGACGAAGGAGGTTCGGTTGTGCCGCAGCGCGTTCATCGCCTCCTGCACGGCCAGCTCCGTGCGCGTATCCACGCTCGAGGTTGCCTCGTCGAGGATGAGGATCGCGGGCTGCGACAGAAACGCCCGGGCGATCGTGATGAGCTGGCGCTCGCCGGCGGAGATCGCCCCGGATTCCTGGTCGATGACGGTGTGGTAGCCCTCGGGCAGCGCGTGGACGAAGCGGTCGACGTACGTCGCCTTCGCCGCGGCGATGACCTCCTCGTCGGTCGCGTCGAGGCGGCCGTAGCGGATGTTGTCCATGATCGTGCCCTCGAAGAGCACCGCGTCTTGGAGCACCATGCCCACGCTGCCGCGCAGCTGCGCCCGCGTCATCTCGCGGGTGTCCACGCCGTCGATGCGGATAGATCCGGCGTCGATGTCGTAGAAGCGCATGATGAGGTTCACCAGCGTCGTCTTGCCCGCCCCCGTCGGGCCCACGATCGCGGCGGTGCGGCCCGGCTCGACGCGCAGGCTCAGGTCCTGAATCAGCGGGGTCTCCGGGTCGTAGGAGAAGGAGACTCGGTCGAACTCGACGAGGCCGGTGGTGCGGCCCGTCTCTGCGGCGGCGGGATCCGGCGTTTCCTCCTGCGCGTCTAAGAACTCGAAGATGCGCTCGGCCGAGGCCACGCCGGACTGCAGCATCTGCGCCATCCCCGCGATCTCGCCGAGCGGCTGGTTGAACTGGCGGGAGTATTGGATAAACGCTGTGGCGTCGCCAAGCGTCATGTGCCCGGAGGCCACCTTCAGGCCGCCGAAGACCGCGATGGCGACATACGAGAGGTAGGAGACGAACTGCATGATGGGAAACATCGAGTTCGAGAGGAACTGGGCGCGCGAGGCGGCGTCGTAGAGCGCCTCGTTGCGCTCGTCGAAGGTCTCCGCGAGCTCGTCCGTGCGCCCGAAGATCAAGGCGAGCTCGTGGCCCGAAAACGCCTCCTCGACGTGGCCGTTGAGCTCGCCGGTGGCCTTCCACTGGGCCGTGAACTGCTTCTGCGAGCGGGTGCCGATGAGCCCCATGACCACCCCCGTCAGCGGGATGGCCACGAGCGCGAGCAGGGCGAGCTGCCAGGAGATCGCGAACATCATCACGATGATGCCGGCGACCATGAGGATCGAGCCGAGCAGCTGGGCGAGCGCCTGCTGCAGGGCCTGCTGCACGTTATCGACGTCGTTGGTGGTGCGCGAGAGCAGATCGCCGCGCTGGCGCGAGTCGAAGTAGTTCAGCGGCAGCCGGTTGATCTTGCGCTCGACGTCCGCGCGCAGCCCGAAGACCGTCGCCATGGTCACGCGGTTGAGGATGGCGCCTTGCGCCCACATGAGCAGCGAGGAGACGGCAAAGAGCGCGACAGCGAGGGTGATGAAGCTGCCGAGGCGCTCGAAGTCGATGCCGTGGCCGGGATTGAGCTCCATCGCGGCGGCCATGTCCGCGAATCGGTCCTGGCCGCTTTCGCGCAGGCCCTCGATGACCTGTTCCTGCGACGCCCCGGGCGGGAGCTGGCGCGAGATCACCCCGCTGAAAATCACGTCCATCGCGTGCCCGAGCACGCGCGGGGCGTAGACCGCGAGGACGACCGAGCCGATGTTCATCGCGATGACGGCGGCGAGCTTTACCCTGTGCGGGGCGAGCAGGCCGATGAGGCGCTTGGCGCTCGGCCAGAAGTGCTTGGCCTGGCGCGGTGCCTTACCAGAGAAGTCGTCGCCGGCGACGCGGGCCTCGAGCTCGGCGAGCTCGTCATCGCTAAGGCGCGTTGTATCGGTCATCTAGGCCTCCACCATTTCCTGGGAGCGGACGATGTCTTGGTAGGTCTCGTTGGTCTCCAGCAGCTCGGCGTGCGTGCCCAGGCCGACGACCTCGCCGGCCTCCATGACGATGATCTGGTCCGCGTGCTCGATCGAGGCGACGCGCTGGGCGACGATGATCGTCGTGGCGTCACGCGTGTAGGCCTGCATGGCCTCGCGGACCTTCGCGTCGGTGATGGCATCGAGGGCGGAGAAGGAGTCGTCGAAAAGAAAGACCTTGGGCCGCGCGAGCAGCATCCTCGCTATCGACAGGCGCTGGCGCTGCCCGCCCGAGACGTTGGTGCCGCCCTGGGAGATCGGCATATCGAGGGATCCGACAAAGCCCGCCTGCGCGGTGTGCAGCGCCTCCCACATCTCCTCCTCGGTCGCATCGAGCTTGGCCATGCGCAGGTTGGATTCCACGGTGCCGGAGAACAGGTAGGGCTTTTGCGGGACCATGGAGACCCGCTCGACGATGTCCTTTCTCGGCATCGCGGCAACGTCGACGCCGTCGATGAGCACCTCGCCCTCGTCGGCTGCGTGCAGGCGGGGAATGAGCGAGATCAGCGTCGTCTTGCCCGACCCGGTCGCGCCGATAATCGCGGTCGTCGTGCCCGGCCGCGCGGTAAACGTCACGCCCTTGAGCACGGGCTCTTCCGCGCCGGGGTAGGTGTAGGAGACGTTTTTCAGCTCGACGAGGCCTTCGCTTATCGACGCCCCATCCGCCGCCTCCGGCTCCCTCATCGACGACTCGTGGTCAAGCAGCTCGGCGATGCGCCGGGCGCAGACCACCGCGCGCGGCAGCATCATCGCCATGAAGGTACCCATCATCACCGCCATGAGGATCTGCATGAGGTACTGCATAAACGCGGTGAGCGAGCCGACCTCGACCTCGCCGGCATCCACTCGGTGACCGCCGAACCACAGCACCGCCGCGGTAGCGACGTTGAGGATGAGCATGATGACGGGGAAGAGCAAAACGAAGATCCGCCCGATATTGAGCGAGACTTTAGTGATGTCGATGTTCGCGGCGGCGAAGCGCTCGGTTTCGAACTCCTCGCGGCCGAACGCGCGCACCACGCGGATGCCGGTGACCTGCTCGCGCACCACCCCGTTGATCCTGTCCAGCTTGGACTGCATCGATTGGAACATCGGCATGAGCAGGGAGATCATGATGCCCACGGCGACGGCGAGGACGGCAACCGCCGCGACGACGAGCCAGCTCATGCCCGGGTCCTGGCGGATGGCCATGAAGATCCCGCCGATGGCCATGATGGGGGCGGCGACCATGAAGTTGAGGAAGAGCAGGTAGACCATCTGCACCTGCTGGACGTCGTTGGTGCCGCGCGTGATCAGCGTCGGGGTGCCAAAATGGCCAAGATCCTCCGCGGAGAAACCGCTGACGTGGCGGTAGACCCGGCCCCGCAGGTCGCGGCCGATACCCATCGCGGTGCGGGAGGCGAAAAACACCGCGCCCACCGCGGCGATGACCTGGACGAACGCGACGGCAAGCATGACTAAGCCGACGCGCCAGATGTAGGGGACGTCGGCTTGCGCGACACCGTTGTTGATGATGTCGGCGTTGAGGTCGGGCAGGTACAAGGTTGCCAGGGTGGTGATGAGCTGGAGCCCCACGACTGCGGCGATGTAGCCCGCGTAGGGCCGAGAGGCGCGGGCGAGGATTCTGACGAGGTCCACTAATAACCTTTCAGCAATGTTTACCGATGGCTGTTGAGTATATCTGAGGTACACTAGGTTTGTCCCGCCTGGCAGGTGGGAAATGTGAACCCTGCCGAAAAAGTGTGATCACGATGTTAAGGACCGCATCGTCCGTCTCATGGAGGATTGCCTCCTGGCCGAGGATATTTCGACGCAAGAAGCGTGCGAAATTGGGATATCCGAATTGGGCGTTTCGTGGCACACAGCCCGACAATGGAGACATACTGCTCGCCGTGAAGGACGCGTTTTAGAGCGTATGACGGAGGACCGTGAAGGCAAAAACGCCAGGCCACGGTGGGCAAACCAGGAGCAACGTGACACAAACGGGTTGTTGAAAGCTCCTCCAGCTTTCTCGCCCCGGAACTCGGCCCGCAACGTTAAGAAATGATTCGGTTCATCGATGAATGGCGGGATTGTCTCACCGTCGAGTTCCGGACAATCGTCGCGACTGTGGCTTGCATTACAAGAGAAACTCCCCTATGGTTGGAGATTGGAAAGGACAGAGTTTCCAGTGCTACGAAGCGTCGAGAGGGAAAATCTGGCAATTATTTTCAAAAATGGTGTCTGCCATTAAAGCGTGCTCCTAGACATTGGCTCAACTAACAGTATGCAAGAGGAAGGTTCAAAATGCGCAATAATAGAATCAAATTCTTGGTCTCCGTGTGGACGGTGCTAATCGGACTGAGCATGGCTCCAGTCGCTCCTGCCCACGCTCAGGCTCCCAGTGAATTTGAAGACCTGGCAGATGCCTACGATGAAGTGATTCGAATTTCAAATGATTTGAGAGCTAAGAATGGGATCAAAGACGGTGAGGAGACCCCTCAATATATCGTTGATCAGGTCGTGCGGGATCGGCAATCTCGGCAAGAACTAAGAGATTCGGGCGACGCTTATGGAACGAAACTAGGTTATCGAGAGATCGCTGCTTGCGCGACCAATCCAGCAGATTGCGCGCGTGCGAAATCGGCGATTAAAGATGCTGAACGAATTTCTGTAGAACGATTTCCCGGCGACTCAAATGATAATGCACAAGACGCAGACCGGCACTGTATTTGGCAAGCCTTGACAACAATCCGTTCAAATGCAGACTTCGCGCGACAAATAGGAGACGCACATGAAGCAGATCATCCTGGTTCGGATGCGGCTGCCCAAATGGACCAAGCGAACAATCAGACTGGACGCGAAGTGGGTCAGCGACACCCGCAAGACGAGGGCGCGGCAATCAATGAGTGCCACGATCTAGCTGCATCGGGGCAACTAGTTACCCTCAAGTAATGAGAGGACACTTTTATGAGTAATCGGTCGACCGTCATTCCGGTAACGATCGGTATTTTTGGGGGCTTAGCAACAGTGTATTTAGGTGCAATGGCGAATGTCCTGCTTCTGAGAAATTCCGTTGCTCTGGGATTATTGCTGCCGACAATTGTTTTTGCAATAGTTACTGTTGCGGCTCTGGCCCGTATTCATAATTCCGACAGTAAGGGCTTTACGCACAGAGCACAGTACCTGTTAGCTAGTTACGTCGTGAGTTTCGTGATATCGGCTGGACTGTGGATTTGGCTTTTGTATCCTTACGTTAGCCTCGCGGGGTGGGATTGATTTTTTAATGAGACCGTCCAAAAAGGGCGGAAAAGATAGTCTCGGTGACATCCGCTGTCAAAATACAGTGCGTTTCCGGGGTGCGTCCTGGCGAGCTGCTCGATTGAATTTACTACTATGACTCCCTCGGCTCGGTCGTGGTGGCCGGGGTGCAGTCCCGGTGTACTGCGCTCGCGTCAATCACCCCTTAGCGATCTGGCGCTTTTTGGTGAGGATTATTGTTGGGGCGCCGATACCCAGGCTCTCGGCCATCGCGGCCCGCGAGATCGTGCAGTTCGCAATCCACTGCGCAACCATGCGTCCTGATGCTCAGTCACTTTCGTCTGCTGTCCCGTCAATCGGCCGTGGGCTTTTGCTAGCTCCAGCTCTTCTTTGGTTCTTGGTGAGATCAGGTCTCGCCCTCGACCTAGGCGATCATGGCCAGCATGTTGAACCTTAACTAGTCCATCGGGTCGACAGGGTTGTCGACATTGCTGCCGATCTGCAGCCTTGCTTTCTTCGTGGCGATTTCCTACGCGACCGAATGCGCGTGCGGCACACTGCGGACCAGGCGGTCGAATTTGGTCACCACGAACGTGTCGCCTTCACGGAGTCGATCAACAGCTCGTGCAAGCCCGGGCCGGTTGAGGTTGGAGGCGGCGTAGCCATGGTCGAGGAGGATGATGTACTCATCTACCCCGAGCTGTTTCAGAAGCCGGGTCTGCACGGAGAGTTCTTGGTCGCGGGCCGACAGTCGGGCCTAACCAATCTTCGTAGCGGTTACCTACCCTTCTTGGGCGCATCTGCCCTGGCGGACGTTTCGCCTATGAGAGTTACGGCGGTTGAGAGGAGATTACCAACGACGATTCCAACATTCCCGGGCCACTGGAGCGTTTGGATTAAGAGGTTGGTGGTAGCAGTGGCAGCACTGGATGCGTAGAGCGTACACAATGAGCCCAATCACGGCATCTTTCCTGGCCTGCCCTCTGGTCGTACTGCCCGTCACATTACAGTGACAGCTGAAGGCAGACAACCCCGTTGCCGACAAGAACCATATAAGCAAAGGTCACAATTACCGCGTGGTGTTGGCAGCGATTGAAAAGTAGCCCTTCTATGACGGTTGAAGAGTGCTGGTCGTGGAATAATAGAAATCAAGGAACAAGCTTAGGAACACAACCCCGGGGCACTTCATGTGCGCCAATGGGGAGTTGAGAAGTACGTCGCTAGAAAACAGGCGGGTTAAGTTGGAGCTACGAGGTCCCCAACGGCACGTCATTGGCGCCGAGTGCTTGCTTCGCGTAGCGAGGTCATTACCTATCCGATGATATTTCTTCAGATCGGAGTCGCACGCACTTTCATTCCGGTGCACTGTTTGGGTGAACACTTTGGAGGGGGATAGGCAGCGCAGTCGGCAGGAACGGTGTGGAAGCAACCGCCGCTACTGTTTCACAATGTCCCCCATAAAAATTGACCCTGTCCTCAGTTAACTAGTATTCTGAAATTCCATGGTCACTAAGTTCATCATGGTTACCGGGGGCGTTGCCTCCTCCCTTGGAAAGGGACTCACCGCGGCGTCGCTCGGCCGCTTGCTCACCTCACGTGGTCTGAAGGTGACCATGCAGAAGCTCGATCCCTACCTCAACGTCGACCCGGGCACGATGAACCCCTTCCAGCACGGCGAGGTGTTTGTCACCGAGGACGGTGCCGAGACCGACCTCGACCTGGGGCACTACGAGCGCTTCTTGGACCGCAACCTCTCCGCCGGCGGCAACGTGACCACCGGAAAGGTCTACTCCTCGGTGATTGCCAAGGAGCGCCGCGGCGAGTACCTCGGCCAGACCGTGCAGGTCATCCCCCACATCACCGATGAGATCAAAGCCCGCATCGTCGCGATGGCTACCCCGGACGCGAACGGCGAGCAGCCGGACGTGGTCATTACCGAGATCGGCGGCACCGTCGGCGACATCGAGTCCCAGCCCTTCCTCGAGGCCGCCCGCCAGATCCGCCACGACGTCGGCCGGGAAAACGTCTTCTACCTGCACGTCTCCCTGGTTCCCTACCTTGGGCCGTCGAAGGAATTGAAGACCAAGCCCACCCAGCACTCCGTAGCCGAGTTGCGCTCTATCGGCCTCGTCCCGGACTCGGTGGTGCTGCGCAGCGACCGCGAGGTGGGCGACAGCCTCAAGGACAAGATCGCGCTGATGTGCGACATCGACCGCGAGGGCGTGGTGTCCTGCCCGGACGCGCCGAGTATCTACGACATCCCCAAGGTCCTCTACGACCAGCGCCTGGATACCTTCATCATCCGCCGGCTGAACCTGCCGTTCCAGGACATTGACTGGACCGTGTGGGGTGACCTGCTCGACCGCGTGCACACCCCGGAAGGCGAGGTCAACGTCGCGCTCGTGGGCAAGTACGTCGACCTGCCGGACGCCTACCTCTCCGTGGCCGAGGCCGTCCGCGCGGCCGGTTTCGCCCACCGTGTGAAGGCGAACATCCGCTGGGTCGGCTCCGACGAGTGCGAAACCGAGGCGGGCCTGGCTAAGAACATGGAGGGGATTGACGCCATCGTCATCCCGGGCGGGTTCGGCGGCCGCGGCATCGAGGGCAAGATCGCGACGATCCGTTACGCGAAGGAGACCGGCACCCCGCTGTTGGGGATTTGCCTGGGCATGCAGTGCATCGTCATCGAGGCGGCGCGCAGCGCGGGCGTCGATACTGCATCGTCCACGGAGTTCGACCCGGATACCGCCGAACCAGTGATCGCCACCATGGAAGAGCAGCTGAGCGCGGTCTCCGGGGAGGCCGATCTGGGTGGCACCATGCGCCTGGGTTCCTACCCGGCAACGCTCGCGGAGGGCTCCGTTGTCGCGGGCCTCTACGGCACCACGGAGGTCACCGAGCGCCACCGCCACCGCTACGAGGTCAACAACGCCTACCGCGACAAGCTCACCGAGGCCGGCCTGGTCATCTCGGGCACCTCGCCCGACGGCAAGCTGGTCGAGTTCGTCGAGTACCCAAAGTCGGTCCATCCGTATCTCGTGGCCACCCAGGCTCACCCCGAGCTGAAGTCGCGGCCGACTCACGCGCATCCGCTTTTCGACGGCTTGATTGCCGCCGCGCTGGAGCGCAAGAACTAGCCAGAATCTAGGGCACCTGCGGCACGGCGCGGGCGTGGGTGACCATGTCCTCCCACTCGACGATCTTCCGGCGCTCGCGCGGCAGCAGCTCGCTGGTTTCGCCGAGGCGGCGCTCCTCTGCGTCGAGGCGGTACCAGCCGTCCCAGGTGGTGTAGGCAATGCCGCGGGATTCCAAGAGCGCGATGATGGCGTCCGGGTCGGAGTGCTTCGGGGTGGGCAGCTTCCCGGCCGCGGCATCCTCGAAGAGCATGTCGGTGGTCTCTTTGGCATCGGACTTCGTGTTGCCGATCAGCCCGATGGGGCCGCGCTTGATCCAGCCGGTGACGTAGAGGGCCTCTTCCAGGCCGGTCTCGCCCAGGACGTGGCCGCCGTCGTTGGGGATGACGTTGCGCTCGAGGTCGAAGGGTACGCCCTCGACCGGCTCGGAGCGGTACCCGATGGCGTGGTAGACCTGCTGCACCGGCCAGTCGGTGAACTTGCCGGTGCCGCGGATGCCGCCCTCGCCGTCAAGCTCCTGGCGCTCGGTACGCACGCCGACGATGTCGTCGCCCTCGGTGAGCACCTCGACGGGCTCTTCGAAGAAGTGGATGTAGATCTTGTGGGGAGAATCGTCGGGCTCGCGCATCGCGTACTGCTCGAGGACCTGGCAGTTCAGGTCGATGGATTTATCCTTGCGGCGCAGCTCCTCGGAGAGCTGGTCGTAGTCGATATCCTCGGGGTCGACGAGCACTTGGATGGTGTCAGAGAGGTCGAGCTCGCGCAGCTCCTTCGGCGTGAACTTCGCCTGGGCGGGACCGCGGCGGCCGAACATGTGGACAACCTCGGCCTTGTTATTCTTCAGCGAGTCGTAGACGTTGTCCGGGATCTCGGTGACGAGCAGCTCGTCGCCGGTCTTGGCCAGGATGCGGGAGATATCGAGCGCGACGTTGCCGACGCCGATGACGGCGACCTCGCGGGCGGAGAGGCCCCAGTTGCGCTCGAAGCGGGGGTTACCGTCGTAGAAGCCGACGAACTCGCCTGCGCCGATGGACTTCTCTCCGCCGGGGATGAGCAGCTCGCGGTCTCTCACGGCGCCGGTGGAAATCACGATGGCGTCGTAGTAGTCGCGCAGCTCCTCGATGGTGATGTCGCGCCCGATGGTGATGTTGCCTAGGAGCCGCAGGTGTGGCTTGTCCAGAACGTTGTGGAGGGATTTGACGATACCCTTGATGCGCGGGTGGTCCGGGGCCACGCCGTAGCGGATGAGGCCGAACGGGGCAGGCATCTGTTCGAAGAGGTCAACGGAGATCTCGAGCTCTTCGTTGCGGATCAAAAGATCAGAGGCGTAGATGCCGGCGGGGCCGGCGCCGATGACGGCGACGCGCAAACTCATGAGGTGGTGGTCCTTTCCGGTACGGTTTTCTGTTCGTCCATGGTAGACCATAGACCGCTTGGTCTAAAAATCTACCTGTCGCGGCAGGGGTGTCAAGCGTGCGGTCCAATATTCATTCACCAAGCTGCCTGTAGAATTAGATTCACGGCCAAATATGCTGGGTAAATGGCGTAACCGTCCGGCCCGTATTGCAATAGACAAAGCAGTACGGCAGACTCCCGGGAGAGCGCCGTGATCCGGCAAATGTATAGACAGCGTGGTCTATGTGTAAGGAGTAACATGACAGGCCCCACCGCGAAAACGCGAGAAGTCAAGGCCCGGTCCAAGAAGCCGGAAGGGCAGTGGCTTGTAGACGGCACCTCGCCGCTCAACCACGACGAGGAGCTCAAGCAGGAAGAGCCGGTGATGCAGGTCAAGCAGCGCGTCATCGAGACCTACTCCAAGCAGGGCTTTAACTCCATCCCCGCCGAAGACCTCGCGCCGCGCTTCAAATGGCTAGGGCTCTATACCCAGCGTAAGCAAAACCTCGGCGGGGAGTACACCGGCGAAGACAACTCCGTCCTCCAAGACGAATACTTCATGATGCGCATTCGTTTCGACGGCGGGCAGTGCACCACCGAGCAGGCCCGCGCCGTCGGCGAGCTCTCGCGCGACTGGGCACGCTCCACCATCGACCTCACAGACCGGCAGAACATCCAGCTGCACTGGGTCGCCATCGAGGACGTCCCCGCCATCTGGGACAAGCTCGAAGCCGTGGGCCTCAACACGTGGGACGCCTGCGGCGACGTGCCGCGCGTCGTGCTCGGCTCGCCAGTGGCAGGGGTGGCTAAGGACGAGATTATCGACGCCACGCCGGCCATCGAGCGCATCCACGAGATTGTCACGAACGACGAGTTCCAAAACCTGCCCCGCAAGTTCAAGTCGGCGATCTCCGGCAACGCCCGCCAAGACGTCGTCCACGAGATCAACGACCTCGCCTTCATCGGCGTCGAGCACCCCGAGCTCGGCCCGGGCTTCGAGTGCTACGTCGGCGGGGGCTTATCCACCAACCCGATGCTCTCGCAGTCCCTCGGCGCGTTTATCACCTTAGAGCAGGTGCCCGATGTCTGGGCGAACGTCGTGCGCATCTTCCGCGACTACGGCTACCGCCGCCTGCGCAACCGCGCGCGCCTGAAGTTCCTCGTCGCCGAGTGGGGGGTGGAGAAGTTCCGCCGCATCCTCGAAGAGGACTACCTCGGCTACGCGCTTCCCGACGGCCCGCACGCACCAACCAACCTCATCGACCGCGACCACATCGGCGTACACGAGCAGGTCGACGGCAAGTTCTACATCGGCGTCAAGCCCACCCTAGGCCACATGTCCGGCGAGCAGCTCATCGCCGCTGCAGAGCTCGCGGAGTCTTACGGGCTCTCCCGGCTGCGCTTCACGCCGTTTAAAGAGATGCTCTTCCTGGATGTGGAGGAAGGGGACGTCGAGAAGCTGCAAGCGGACCTGGAGAACATGGGCCTGTACTCCAAGCCCAGCGAGTTCCGCCGCGGCCTGCTCTCGTGCACCGGCCTGGAGTACTGCAAGCTCGCACACGTGACCACCAAGTCGCGCGCCATCGAGCTTGCCGACGAACTCGAGGAGCGCTTCGGTGACCTCGACTCTCCGATCACCATCTCGCTCAACGGCTGCCCGAATGCCTGCGCCCGCCACTACGTCTCCGACATCGGGCTCAAGGGCCAGATGGTGGTGGGCCCCGACGGCGAGAAGGTCGAGGGGTTCCAGGTCCACCTCGGCGGCGGCGTCGGGGAGGGGGCGAACTTCGGCCGCAAGATCCGCGGGCACAAGGTGCTCTCGACCGAGCTGACCGACTACGTCACCCGCGTCGTGCAGAACTACGTGGACAAGCGCGCCGACGGCGAGATCTTCCGCGACTGGCTGCGCCGCGCGGACGAGGAGGACCTGAAGTGAGTGTGCGCCGCGCGCCGAACCCGAACCGGAACTTCCCCTCGTTTTGCCCCTACTGCGCGGGCGAGGAGCTCTACCCCCACGAAGGCAGCGACTTTAGCTGGAAGTGCGGCGAGTGCCTGCGCATTTTCGAGGTGAAGTTCTACGGCCAGGACGACGCAGACGTCGCTCCCGCCCCGGCCGTCTCCACCGAGGAGGCACTGCAGAATTCTCTGCGCAGGCACGGTCATGATGCGGTCCTGCGCACCATCGGTCACACTGGAGGGAACGCATGAAAGGTGATGGAACGATGATTAATTTTCTCCAGGGTCCCTCCGGTAGCTTCAAAGACCCCGAGGTAAGCCCTGCCGGGCCGAAGGACACCGAGCCGCTCGACCCGGAGGTCCGGGCGCGCAACGAAGAGCTCGTCGATACGTACGCGCGCGAGCTCTACGACGCCCCCGCCGAGACGATCCTCTCCTGGGCCCACGAGAACGCCCCCGGCAAGCTCGTGGTCACGCTGTCGATGGAAAACACGGTGCTCGCCGAGCTCGCCGAGCGCCACCTGCCGGACGCGGACTTCCTCTTCCTCGATACGGAGTACCACTTCCCGGAGACCCTCGAGGTGGCCGATGAAGTCGAGCGGCGCTACCCCTCCCACAAGCTCGTGCGCACCAAGGCCATCCTCTCTCGCGCCGAGCAGGACGCCACCTACGGGCCGAACCTCTACCGCTTAAACCCCACCGCGTGCTGCCGCATGCGCAAGGTCGAACCTCTCGCCGTGCACATGAGCCCGTATGCGGGGTGGATCACCGGCCTACGGCGCGCAGACGGCCCCACCCGCGCCAAGGCGCCGGCCCTGTCGCTGGATAACACTGGTCGGCTCAAGATCTCCCCGCTGGTGACCTGGACACTGGAGGATACCGACGAGTTCGAGGAGACCAACAACCTCATCATCCACCCGCTGACCCGCCAGGGCTACCCCTCGATCGGGTGCGCGACGTGCACGCTTCCCGTGGCGGAAGGGCAAGACCCGCGCGCCGGGCGGTGGGCCTTTAGCGCCAAGACCGAATGCGGACTCCACGAGTAGTAAAGGTTTGACGATGACTGCAACAACACATACCCAGGCGCTCTCGCCGCACCTGAAGGACTTGGAAGACGAGTCCATCCACATCCTGCGCGAAGTCGCCGGGCAGTTCGACAAGATCGGGCTGCTGTTCTCCGGCGGCAAGGACTCCTGCGTCGTGCTCGAGCTCGCGCGCCGCGCCTTTTACCCGGCGGCGATGCCGATTGAGCTGCTCCACGTCGATACCGGGCACAACTTCCCCGAGGTCATCGAGTTCCGCGACGAGGTGGTGAAGGACTACGGCGCGCGCCTGCGCGTGGCCAAGGTGCAAGACTGGATCGACCGCGGTGACCTCGTCGAGCGCCCGGACGGCACCCGCAACCCGCTGCAGACCGTGCCGCTGGTGGAGACCATCGCTGAGGTCGGCTACGACGCCGTGCTCGGCGGGGCGCGCCGCGACGAGGAGAGGGCGCGCGCGAAGGAGCGCGTGTTCTCCATCCGCGACACCTTCGGCGGCTGGGATCCGCGCCGCCAGCGCCCCGAGCTGTGGGACCTCTACAACGGGGAGAAGCTCCCCGGCGAGAACGTACGCGTCTTCCCCATCTCCAACTGGACCGAGGCCGACGTGTGGGAATACATCGGCGCGCGCGAGATCCGCCTGCCGGAGATCTACTTCGCCCACGAGCGCGAGGTGTTCAACCGCGATGGCATGTGGCTCACCGCGGGCGAGTGGGGCGGGCCGCGAGAGGGCGAGGAGCTGGTCACCCGCACGGTGCGCTACCGCACCGTCGGCGACATGTCGTGCACCGGCGCCGTTGATTCGAATGCGTCGACTATCGACGAGGTCCTCGCCGAGATTGCCAATTCGACCCTGACCGAGCGCGGCGCGACGCGTGCCGACGACCGACTAAGCGAGTCCTCCATGGAAGACCGCAAGAAGGAGGGCTACTTCTGATGAGCGCCACCGATATGCTTTCCCAGCGCCAGACGCTGAGGCTGTGCACCGCCGGCTCCGTCGACGACGGCAAGTCCACCTTCGTCGGCCGCTTGCTGCACGACACCAAGAGCGTGCTGGCAGACCAGCTCGCCTCTGTCGAGCGCACCTCCGCAGACCGCGGCTTCGACGGGCTCGACCTCTCCCTGCTGGTTGACGGCCTGCGCGCGGAGCGCGAGCAGGGCATCACCATCGACGTCGCCTACCGCTACTTCGCCACCGACAAGCGCACCTTCATCCTCGCCGATACCCCGGGCCACGTGCAGTACACCCGCAACACGGTCACCGGCATGTCGACCTCCCAGGTCGTCGTGCTGCTTGTCGACGCCCGCAACGGCGTCGTCGAACAAACCGTGCGCCACCTCACCGTCGCCGCGCTGCTCGGCGTGAAAACGGTCATCCTCGCCGTGAACAAGATCGACCTTGTCGACTACTCCGAGGCCGTCTTCGACGAGATCAAGGCCGCGTTCTCCGCGAAGGCCGGCGACCTCGGCATCGCCGGCCCACACGTGGTTCCCATCTCGGCGCTCAAGGGCGATAACGTCGTCGAGCGCTCCACCCAGATGGACTGGTATGCGGGCCCGACCGTGCTCGAGCTGCTCGAATCCATCCCCGTGAACTCCGGCCGGGCCCTGGAGCTCGATTTCCGCTTCTACATCCAGTACGTCCTGCGCAACCACGCCACGGACTACCGCGCCTACGCGGGTCGCGTTAACGCAGGGACGATCTCGGTGGGCGATGAGGTCACCGCCGGCGGGCGCACGACGACGATCACGCACATCGACACCGCCGACGGCGAGCAGGACTCCGCCCGCGCCGGTGAGTCCGTGGCGCTTCGCCTGGCCGACGACATCGACCTCGTGCGCGGCGACCTCATCTCCGCGGGCAGCGCGCCACAGCCCGTGCGCGAGTTCGCCGCCACCGTCGTCGGGCTTACAGACAAGGCGATTGCCGCCGGTCAGGCCGTGAAATTGCGCCTGGGCACCTCGCTCGTGCGGGCGCGCGTTGGGGGCGTCGATAAGCTGATCGACCTCGACTCGCCCGCCGGCGATATCGCCAGCCCTGAGTCCTTTGGCCTCAACGACATCGCGCACGTGACCATCCAGGTGGCCATGGAGCTGCCGGTGGAGGACTACGCCGCGCGCGGCGCGGTGGGCAACTTCCTGCTCATCGACCAGGCCTCCGGCTCCACGCTCGCCGCCGGGCTCGTCGGGACCCGGCTGAGGTAGCTGGTAGCGATGACCGCCGCTTTGATTACGCTCTCGCACGGCTCGCGGCACGAGCGCGCCCAGCGCGGCATCGAGCGGCTCACGGCGGCGGCCGCAATGACCCTGGGGGTAGGCGCCATGGACTCCTACCTGGAATTCAATGCCCCCGACCTCACCGGGGCCGCGCGCCTGGCGGCCGCGGAGGGCTACGACACCGCGGTGGTCGTCCCGCTGCTTTTTACCCGCGCGTTCCACGCCACAAAGGACGTCCCCGCCGCCATCGACGCGGCCCGCGCAGCGACCGGGATTGAACTCGTGCCCGCGGCGGGGCTCGGCCAGGGCGCCGACCTCGTCGAGGTGCTCGCCCGCCGCGTGCGTGTCGACGCCCCTGTGCACGCCTCGATCATCCTCTACCCCGTAGGCACCTCCAACGATCAGGCTGCGGCGAAGACGCAGAACCTCGGCGCGGCACTCGGAGCCGCCACCGGCCGCGAGGTCACCGTCGTGCCCGCCACGGGCCGCGGCCGGATCACGGGCAACGAGGGGATCGAGCAGGCTGCCAGAGGGCAGCCGCAGGTGCACGTTGTGCCGCTGTTTGTCACCGACGGCCTCCTGCTCGATCGCGCCACGCACGCCTTCGGCGAGATCCAGGACCGCACGGGGGCGAGGATTACGCACTCGGCACCGCTGATAACAGACCTCACAGACATCGTTGCTTCGCGCTTTAGCGAGGCACTTCACGAAAGGGGGGAGATCTAGATGACCAGACTCACCACACTTATTCTCATCGCCATCGCCGGGCTCGCCGGCCAGCTCGTTGACGGAGGGCTCGGGATGGGCTTCGGGGTCACCTCGACGTCAATCCTGGTAGCGCTGGCGGGCCTGGGGCCGGCGAGTGCGTCGGCCGTGGTCCACACCGCGGAGCTGGGCACCACGTTCGTCTCTGGGCTCTCCCACTGGCGCTTCGGCAACGTGAACTGGAAGGTCGTTGCCACCATCTCCATCCCGGGCGCCATCGGTGCGTTTGCCGGGGCGACCGTGTTGTCGAACCTGTCGACGGAGGCGGCGAAGCCGATCATGTCGCTCATCCTGGCGCTCATCGGCCTGAACCTTTTGCTGCGGTTCTCCCGCGGGCTGACCAAACGGGTGGTCAACCCGAAGCCGCACTCGACAGGCTTCCTCGGCGGCCTCGGCCTCTTCGGCGGCTTTATCGACGCGACCGGCGGCGGTGGCTGGGGCCCGGTGACCACCTCGACCCTCATGGCTGCCGGCCGCTCCGAGCCGCGCTACATCGTGGGCACCGTCAACACCGCAGAGTTCTTCGTCACCTTCGCGGCCACGGCCGGCTTCCTCATCGGTATGTGGGAAGACCTCGTTGCCAACCTGGCCTCCGTCGGCGCCCTGCTCGTCGGCGGCGTGATCGCCGCACCGCTCGCCGCGTGGCTGGTCACCAGGCTCAACCCGGTCCTCCTCGGCGGGGTCGTGGGCACGCTCATCCTCGTGCTGAACCTGCCGACGGTACTGAAAGCCGTGGGCTTTACCGACCACCTGTGGGTCGTGCGCGTCGCCGTCCTCGTCCTCGGGCTGGCGTTGAGCGCCCACGGGGTGATCAAGTCGCGCCACAACTCCCGCGCGGCGGCGGAGAAGGAGCGCATCGCCGAGGACGCGCGCGCCCTCGGGGGCGTGGAAAACCACGCCGAATCCCGCTAAAGCAGGGACTCGATGAGCGCGGCCACCCGCGCATCAATGTCGTCGCGCACGAGCCTCATGCGCTCCATGCCCTCGATCCCGCGGGTGGAGGGCTCGTCGGTCACCCAGCGCTCGAGCGTTCCGCGCGCATCGCCGGGCAGCTCGAGCTGTGCATCCGAGCCCAAGATGATGGTGCGGTCCACCCGGCGCAGCAGGTCTGCGTCGATGGGCTTGGGCCGGCCGGAGGACATGTCCGCGCCGACCTCGGCGATGGCCTCGACGGACTCCGCATTCAGCGCGCGAGCGGGTTTCGTGCCGGCGGAGTGGATCTCGAGGCGCTCGCCCGCCCGCTTGTGCGCAAGCGCCGCGGCCATCTGGGATTTCCCGCCGTTGCCGACACAGACAAAGAGGACAGAGGGGGTATGAGGCATGGGGATTCCTTTCAGCGCGGGGCCGCGGCGGTTTCGGGCAGGGTGGGGTCGGAGGGGAAGAGTTTCGGGCCCGCCCAGAGCATAAAGTAGACGAGGCCGACGAGCACCGGGATTTCCACCAGCGGGCCGATCGTTCCCGCCAGGGCCTGCGCCGAGGTGGCCCCGAAGGTACCGATGGATACGGCGATGGCCAGCTCGAAGTTGTTGCCCGCGGCGGTAAAGGATACGGCGGCGGATTGCGCGTACCCCATGCCGGTGGCCTTGGAGGCGGCGAGTGCGAGGCCGAACATGAGCATGAAGTAGGCCACGAGCGGGACGGCGACGCGGGCCACCGTCAGGGGCTGGTCGATGATCTTCTCGCCCTGCAGGGAAAACAGTAAGACGATGGTGTAGAGCAGGCCGATCATCGCCAGCGGAGAGATGGCGGGTAGGAACCTCGATTCGTACCATGCCCGCCCGCGGGAGCGCTCGCCGATGAACCGAGAGGCCGCCCCGGCGAGGAGGGGAATGCCTAAGAAGACGAGTACGGAGCCGATGATCGCGGCGATGGAGAAATCCACCGAGGTCGTCTCTAAGCCCAGCCAGGAGGGCAGGACCTGCAGGTAGAACCAGCCGAGGATGCCGAAGGCGACCACCTGGAAGACGGAGTTGATGGCCACGAGCACGGCGGTGGCCTCGCGGTCGGCGCAGGAGAGGTCGGCCCACACGAGCACCATCGCGATGCAGCGGGCGAGGCCGACGATGATTAGGCCGGTGCGCAGCTCCGGTTGGTCGGGTAGGAAGATCCAGGCCAAGGCGAACATGAACGCCGGCCCGACCACCCAGTTGAGGGTGAGGGAGACGGCCATGAGCCGGGTATCCGCGGCGATCCCTGCGGCCTTGTCGTAGCGCACCTTTGCAAGCGGCGGGTACATCATGACCAACAGCCCCACGGCGATGGGCACGGAGATGCCGCCGACCTCGAGCGCGGAGAGTGCGGAGGGTACGCCCGGTATGAAGCGGCCGATGGCCAGTCCGAGCGCCATGGCGGCGAGGATGAATAAGGGAAGTGCGCGGTCTTGGACGGAGAGTCGGGGCAGCGCGGGAGAGTCGTTCATGAAATCCTCGGGTGCGGTGGGGGAATGGTTGTGCTATCGGCTTTTACCGGGGGCAGCCTATCCGATATATTGATGCGCGTCAATATATAGTGGATGGTGTGGAACACCGTGACCCCCAGTGCTGCCTCGGCACCAGCCCCCTCACCCCGGATGAGGCCGCCTGCTACGCAGGGCTCTTTCGCGTGCTCGCGGACCCCGCCCGTCTCGAGTTGCTCTCCCATATCGCTGCCGAGGGCTGCCGGCCGATGGGCGTGGGTGAGCTCGCCTCCTTAGTTGGCCTTAGTCAGCCGACCGTCTCCCACCATCTGAAGAAGCTTGCTGAGGCAGGCCTGGTGGACCGCGTCGCGCAGGGCCGCAGCACCATCCATGTCGTTGTGCCCGAGGCATTTGCTCGGCTTCGCAGGGTCCTTGACGTGGGACTGTAACAGTCTCCCCGGCCCCGCCGATCGAAGCTAGTGTGAGGCATACACTCGATCAGAAGGAGGCCGGCGTGAAAAGGTTGATTGGAATGATTGCGGCGGCCGCGACCGCCGCTGTGTTGGGGGCCGTAGGAGGAGGTTCTGCGACGGCGCAGGAGGTGCCCAACGGCAGCTCGCAGGTGTTCGGCTCGTGGTCGCGCCATGGGTTAGGCGCGCGCCCCATGGGAGATTACGTTCCGCCGCAGGAGGAACTCGATGCGGCGTTTCGCTGCGTCCACGACACCCCCGATCCCTCGGCAGTCAAGACAGTCGTGCTCGTCCCCGGCGTGGGGGCTGACGAGCAGCATTCGTTCGCGTGGAACTACATCCCGCAGCTCGGCGCGGAAGGTTTCGACATCTGCTGGGTCAGCCCGCCGCGTAACGGGCGCGGGGATATGACGCAGGCCGGCCTCTATGTGGCACACGGGGTGAAGCTAGCCCAGGCACGTCTCGGGAAAAACGTCTCCGTCATCGGCCACAGCGCGGGCCCGCCGGTGAGCATGTGGGGGCTGCGCTATGACGAGGAAGCGGCCTCGCTTGTTGATGACTTCATCGCGGTCGCCGGTGCCGTGCGCGGCACCACTCTCGTCGAGCCTGCGTGTCAGGCGGTGGGTGCCTGTCCCGTCGTGGCGTGGCAGATGCACCCGCAGTCCAACTTCGTCCAGGCGCTCAACGCCAGGCCGCTGCCCGATAGCATTTCAGTGACCAGCATCTATAGCCGCACCGACGGGGGGATCCAGCCGGCGGACGAGGTGAGCGCCATACGCGGCGCGGAGAACATCGCTGTGCAGGATATCTGCGCGAACCAGGCTCCCGGGCACCTGGGTATCTTAGCCAACAACACGGCCTACAGGCTTGTCCTCGATGCGCTGAATAACCCGGGACCTGCCAACCCCGAGAGGGCGGGGATCGATTGCTCGACACACCTCGCGCCCGGCCTAGTCGCGGCTGAGCTGCCCCAGCTACTTGGCGCCGTGCCAGAATACCTCTCTGCACTCGGCGAGCCGCGCTTCGAAAGTGAACCCGAGGTTCCTGGCTACGCGCGGGCGGACGTGACCAATCCCACTGAACCAGGCGAGATCGCCTCCGGCTCGTCCGTGCGTGCGCAGGACGCGAGTAGCACGCTCGTCGGCGCCATGCTCGGCAGCTCGGTGGGCGCTACCGGATCCTCCCGGTAACCACAGACGCTACTTGGCAAACTCGGCCACGAGCGCGGCGTTAAACGCCGGGAGGTCCTTCGGCGTGCGGGAGGAGATGAATCCGCCGTCGACGACGACCTCCTCGTCGACCCACTGCGCGCCGGCGTTGACCAGGTCGGTCTTAATGGACTTGTACGAGGTGAGCTTCACACCGCGGATCACGTTGGCGTCGGTAAGGATCCAGCCGCCGTGGCAGATCACGCCGGTCGGTTTGCCCGCCTCGCGCAGGGCGCGCACGAACTCGACCGCCGCTTCGTCGGTGCGGATGGTGTCGGCGTTGCCGGTGCCGCCGGGGAGAATCAGGGCGTCGTAGTCGGCGGCGTCGGCCCGAGACGTGGTGACGTCAACGGCGACCTTTGTGCCGTTCTTGCCCTCGATCTCGCCGGGTTCGGTGGCGATAACGTGGGTGGTCGCGCCCGCGGCCTCAACGGCCTCCTTCGGTGAGGTGAGCTCGGAATCTTCGAAGCGGTTCGTGGCCACAATGGCGACGAGCTTGCCGGTCAAATCGGCCATGGTTTGGGTCCTTTCTTTCTTTTATGTCTGCCTACGGTGGCCACGGTAGGCAAAAACCCGGTGCCGCGCAGGACGCGCAGGTCACCGGGTTGAACGGCGGATGCGGAGCAGTGGGCGGTTAGCCTCGCTGGTCGGGCTTTGCCTTGACCGTCGGGTCGTGGGTCGCGCTTGTACGCCCAGGCACCTCGCGGTCGAGCTCGTGCTCGGGGGCCTCTTTTTCGGAAGAGACTTTGGTCGAGCCGGTGGTCTGCGCGATCGGCTTGCCGTTTGAGCCGCGGTTGTTGCGGCCGAGGGAGCGCATCTTCTCGCGCACGGCCAAAAACGCCTCCTTGGAATCGACGCTTTGGCTTTGCTGGGTGGCGATCATGATGTCGTCGGCAGTAATTTGCCCCGCCCGCAGCGAGACCATCTCCGCCCAGTACCCGAGGAAGACCGCGACGACCGCAGCGACGGGGACGGCAAGGAAGGCGCCGATGATGCCGAAGAGGGTGCCGCCGAGGGCGACGGCCAGCAGCACGACCACGGCGTGCAGGCCCATCGCCCGCGATTGCAGGATCGGCTGCAAGACGTTGCCCTCGATCTGCTGGACAGCGATGACGAGCAGGAGCACGAGGATGGCGTTGGTCGGGCCGTTGGAGACGAGCGCCACCGCCACGGAGAGGGCACCGGCGGTAAACGCACCGATGATCGGGATGAACCCGGCGAAGAAGGTGATCAGCGCCAGCACGGGCCACAGCGGGACGCCCAGGAGGATGAGGCCGACGCCGATGAAGACCGCGTCGACCGCGGAGACGATCGCCTGCGTGCGGATGAACCCGGACAGCGTGTTCCAGGAGCGCATGAGCACCTCGGTGAGGTGCCAGCCCGAGCGCACGCCAGCGTACTTGCGCACGAAGGGCAAGAAGCCATCACCGTCTTTGAGGAAGAAGAACGTCAAGATGAGCGTGAGCACCATGGTGGTGCCAATGCTGGCGACGGCGCCGAGGCCATTAAAGACGCCGGAGGCGATTGTCGACGCCTGGCCGCGCACGAAGTCCGTTGCCTGCTGGATTCCCTGTTGGACTTTATCGGCCTCGATAAACCTGAGGTTTTCCTCCGCCCAGTTGATGATGACGTTGATGCCGGCCTGTGCCTGGACCACGAGGTCGCCGCCCTGCGAGCGCACGATCGGCGCCATCGCTGCGATGAGGCCTCCGAAGATCCCGAAGGAGGCGAGCAAGACGATGATCACAGCGAGGGCTGCGGGTACCTTGTGCGTGCGCAAGAAGCGCACCGGGGGCCAGAGCACGGTGCAGATGATCAGCGCCATCAGAACTGGCAGCACGCCGAACCAGACGTAGCGCAAGAGGTAGAACAACAACGCGGTCGCTGCGACAACGATGATGAAGCGCAGCGCCCACGCCGCGGCGGTACGCCCGTCGGCTGCGATGACCTGGCCCCGATCGATCGGCTCGCCGGAGAGCTCCTGCGCGGCGTCCGCCGCGGTGGGGAACATCTTTGGCTCTTCGACGGCGGTGTCGAGCGCGCCAATGTAGTCTTTATTGTCTTGATTTGGGGTGGCCTCCGCCGGCGTGGCGCGACTGTTTTCGCTGCTTGTATTCACAAGCACTTATTGTGCCAGATCGCGGGGGCCGGGGCAGACGCGAGGGTTTTTCTGTAAGAAAAATGGGAAAACCCTGGCACGGAGCAATGTCGGGCGCTAGGATCCTCGGCGAGAAGTAATTTCCCGACAGAAAGGATATGGACTATGAAACGAACCCGACTCGCTGCGCTCGCTACCTCGCTGGCCGTGGTGGCCACCGGCGTGGCCGCGCCGCACGCACGCGCGTGGGAAAACGGCTATAACGCCGCGACGGATACATGCACTATCACCTTCACTGAAAGCGACCAGGAGAAGGTCAACGACGCCTACCGCCAGCTCTTTGAGCTCATCGCACGCAATGCCTTTGCTGGCCTGAGCGAGCGGGAGGGCGCGGGCCTTATCGAGGCGTACGCGCTTGACCCGGCGACGAAGAATGCCGCGCTGTTGAGCCCGGATGCGGAGACGCGCGGGGCGCAGACGCGGTTTTTCATGTCCACCGGTGATGATCACTCGAACTACGTGCGCGGCGTGGCCTTTGCCAATCTGTCTAAGCGAGAGGTTATCGAGGATGGGGACCGGGAGATCGTGATGTTCCCGGCGCAGGCCCACGAGGAGGGCGGGCCCCTCTATGGTGTGGACCTCGCCGGCGTTGCCATGGCGGCAGCGTGGACCTCTGCGATCGACGGCGGTATCTCCGGAGCGAAGGACCTCATCGTGGAGACTGCCAAGGAGAACTACCCCCGCTTTGCTGCGCCGATCCTCACCTACAGCAAGGCCTTCGAGGCGTGCGCGAATAAGAAGGACTCGACGGGGGCTGTCTCCTCCGGCTCGAGCTTGAGTGGAGATCAGCTCTCCAGCATCGGCATCGCCGGCGGGGTGGTGGCGCTCATCCTCATTGCTGCGCTGGGGTTTGCCGCCCGCCCGCTCGTTGACCAGTGGGTTGCCGGCATGAACCGGTAGGGGGTCAGCATCGATAAGCAGGCGCTGTGGCGGAAAGTTGAGCCGGGCGGGAACAACTTTCTGGGTGGGTGCGTTACGTAGGTTGAGTGTGATCGACTCAAGAGTGCTCCCGGCCGTGTATAGTAGGCGGGGAGAAGTTGAGTCGAAAGCCCTCAACTTAAAAAACGTAAGACAACCACCTTTCAAGGAGACACAACACATGGCACGTGCAGTAGGCATCGACCTCGGTACCACCAACTCCGTCGTATCCGTCCTCGAGGGCGGCGACCCGGTCGTCATCGCGAACTCCGAGGGTTCGCGCACGACGCCGTCGATCGTGGCCTTTGCCAAGAACGGCGAGGTCCTCGTCGGCCAGTCCGCGAAGAACCAGGCGGTGACCAACGTCGAGCGCACCATTCGCTCCGTCAAGCGCCACATGGGCGAGGACTGGACGATTGATATCGACGATAAGAAGTACACCCCGCAGGAAATCTCCGCGCGCACGCTCATGAAGCTCAAGCGCGACGCGGAGGCCTACCTCGGCGAGGAGGTCACCGACGCCGTTATTACCGTCCCGGCGTACTTCGAGGACGCGCAGCGCCAGGCGACCAAGGAGGCCGGCCAGATCGCGGGCCTTAACGTGCTGCGCATCGTCAACGAGCCGACCGCGGCGGCTCTCGCCTACGGTCTGGAGAAGTCCGACAAGGAACAGACCATCTTGGTCTTCGACCTCGGCGGCGGCACCTTCGACGTCTCGCTGCTCGAGATCGGCGACGGCGTCGTCGAGGTACTCGCCACCGCCGGTGACAACGAGCTCGGCGGTGACGACTGGGACCAGCGCATCGTCGACTGGCTCGTGGAGAAGTTCAAGTCCCACAACGGCATCGACCTGACCAAGGACAAGATGGCGCTGCAGCGCCTGCGCGAGGCGGCGGAGAAGGCGAAGATCGAGCTGTCCTCCCAGCAGCAGTCCTCCATCAACCTGCCCTACATCACCGTTGACTCGGAGAAGAACCCGCTCTTCCTCGACGAGACCCTCACGCGCACCGAGTTCCAGAAGATCACCTCCGACCTGCTCGACCGCACCAAGGCACCGTTTAACCAGGTGATCAAGGATGCCGGGCTCTCCGTCGGCGACATCGACCAGGTCGTCCTCGTGGGCGGCTCCACCCGCATGCCCGCCGTGGCCGACATGGTCAAGGAGCTCTCCGGCAAGGACGCCAACAAGGGCGTGAACCCGGACGAGGTCGTCGCCGTCGGCGCCGCTCTGCAGGCCGGCGTGCTGCGCGGCGACGTCAAGGACGTGCTGCTTCTCGACGTCACCCCGCTCTCCCTCGGTATCGAGACCAAGGGTGGTGTGATGACCAAGCTCATCGAGCGCAACACCACCATCCCGACCAAGCGCTCCGAGACCTTCACCACCGCCGAGGACAACCAGCCCTCGGTGCAGATCCAGGTCTTCCAGGGCGAGCGCGAGATGGCATCTGCGAACACTCTGCTCGGCTCCTTCGAGCTCGGCGGTATCGCACCCGCCCCGCGCGGCGTGCCGCAGATCGAGGTCACCTTCGACATCGACGCCAACGGCATCGTCTCCGTCTCCGCCAAGGACAAGGGAACCGGCAAGGAGAACACGATCACCATCCAGGACGGCTCGAAGCTCTCCCAGGAGGACATCGACCGCATGATCAAGGACGCCGAGGCACACGCGGAGGAGGACCGCAAGCGCCGCGAGGAGCAGGAGACCCGCAACAACGCGGAGACCCTGGCCTACCAGACCCGCAAGTTCATGGACGAGAACACCGACAAGCTCCCCGAGGATCTCAAGACCCGCGTGGGCGAGGCCGCCGACGCGGTCGACGAGGCGCTGAAGGGCTCCGACCTCGAGGCGATCAAGTCGGCCGTGGAGAAGCTCACCACCGAGTCCCAGGAGCTGGGCAAGGCCCTCTACGAGGCGGAGGCCAACAGCGGGGCAACCCAGGCGGACGCCCCCGCTGACGACAACGTCGTTGACGCCGAGGTTGTTGAGGACGACAACGACGCCACCGGTTCCGACAACAAGTAAGGACGATCTCGCGAGATGACCTACCCGAATACCCCCCAGATGCCCGACGACCCCGGCGCGCCCGAGAACACCGACCCGGAGTACGTCTCCCCCGACCAGGCGGAGACGCTGGCCGACGAGGCCGCGGAATCGGCCGCACTCGATGAGGCGGACGAGGACCCCCTCGGGGAGTCGGCGGAGCTCAGCGACGCCGAGATCGACGACGCCCTCGGCGCGGAGCGCGAGGTCAACACCGACGCCGATGGCGACGGTGTGGTCAGCGAGGCCGAGCTCCAGCTCGCCGAGCGCACCGAGGACCTGCAGCGCCTGAGCGCGGAATACGCCAACTACCGGCGCCGTTCCGAGCGCGAGCGCGCGCAGGTTGCCGAGGTGGCGAAGTCGCGTGTGATCACGGAGCTGCTCCCGCTTCTCGACGACCTCGAGCTCGCCGCCCAGCACGGCGACCTCAACGAGGGACCGCTCAAGGCGTTTTCCGATAAGTTCCGCTCCGTGCTCGAGGCCCAGGGCCTGAGCGCGTTCGGAACGGCGGGAGACGAGTTCGACCCCGAGCTCCACGAGGCCGTTCAGGACCTCTCCCAGGGCGAGACCAAGGTTGTGGACACCGTCTTGCGCAAGGGCTACCGCGTGGGCGATCGCCTCGTGCGAAACGCCATGGTGCTCATCGGCGACCCAGCCGAAGGCAAGCCGGAGGCCTAGGCGGGCAGTTAGGAATGATGCCGGGGTGCGCGCACGCGAGAGTGGGGCGTGGCACCCCGGCCTTTTTTCAGATCCACGAACACGATTATTTAGCAACAAAACATAGGCGATACCGAAGTGAGACAACGACACACGAAAGGAGGGTGTCTCCATGGCGATGCAGCAAGACTGGGTGAATAAGGACTACTACGGCGACCTTGGAGTGTCCTCGACCGCGAGCGCGGCCGATATTAAGAAGGCCTACCGCAGGCTCGCCCGCGAGAACCACCCTGATAGCAACCCCGGCAACAAAGCCGCCGAGGATAAGTTCAAGCGGGTTGCCGAGGCCTACGACGTCGTCGGGGACGCGGCCAAGCGCAAGGAATACGACGAGTTGAAGTCGATGGTGAACTCTGGGGGCTTCGGCCGCTTCGGGGGGACAGGAGGCCCGGGCTTCCCGGGAGGGTTTCGCGCCCAGACGAGCCAAACGAGCGCAGACTTCGACCTCTCCGACATCTTCGGCAGAGCCGCCGCTGGCGGATCGGCTGGAGAAGGCGGCTTTAGTGATCTCTTCAGTGGCATCTTTAACCGCGGCGGCGCTGCTGGCAGGAATGCTCGGCCGACGCGGGGGGCCGACGTCGAAACGGAAATAACCCTCGATTTCCGCGAGGCGGCCCAGGGAACGACGATTCCTCTGGAGCTCACCGGCGACGCGCCGTGCACCACCTGCCACGGATCCGGCTCGCGCAGCAGCACGGTGACCACCTGCACCGCGTGCTCCGGCAGCGGGTATGTGCGAGAGAACAGCGGGGCGTTCGGGATGGCGCGGCCGTGCCCGGAGTGCGGGGCGACGGGCCAGCGCATCGAGGACCCGTGCGGGGATTGCTCCGGCACGGGCACGGTGCGCCGGACCCGCTCCATTACGGTGCGTATCCCCGCGGGGGTGATCGACGGCCAGAAGGTGCGCCTCGCCGGGCAGGGTGAGGCCGGGCCGAACGGCACCCCGGCCGGGGACCTCTTCGTCACCGTCCACGTTCGCCCGGACCCCGTCTTTAGCCGCAAGGGCGACGACCTCGAGGTCACCGTGCCGGTGTCCTTCAGCGAACTCGCACTCGGTGCGGCCGTGGCCGTGCCCACACTGGATACACCCGTGAAGGTGAAGATCCCGGCGGGCACCCCGAGCGGGCGCACGCTGCGCGTACCGGGCCGCGGCGTGCCTAGGAAGTCCGGGACGGCTGGGGACCTGCTTGTCACCGTCGAGGTGCAGGTGCCCGCGCACCTTGATGCGGGCGCGGCCTCTGCGCTGCGCGCCTACGCGCAGGCGGAGAAGGACTCCGGCTTTAACCCCCGAGCCGGGTGGGCCGGGTTGAAGTAGGCGAGGTGAGCATGGACAGCGAGCAGGAATACTTCGTCATCTCGGTGGCCGCGGAGATTACCGGCATGCACGCGCAGACGTTGCGCACCTACGACCGCATGGGCCTGGTCTCCCCGGCGCGCACCGCAGGCGGGGGGCGGCGCTACTCACGCCGCGACATCTCCATGCTGCGCCGCATCCAGTACCTGTCCCAGGAGGAGGGGGTCAACCTCGCCGGGATCAAGACCATCATCGAGCTCACCGGCGAGATCGAGCGGTTGCAGGAGGAAAACGAGGAGCTGCGCAAGCGCGTTGAGGGCTCAACGCGCCGCGGAGGCGAGCTCGTCCACGTGCCGCGCTCCACGGCGGTCGTGGCGTGGGACCCCTCGATGAGGCGTAGGCGCCCCCGCTCTTAGCGGGAGTACGGGCGGAGAAAAATTGCACCGGGCGGATGGTTCCGCCCGGTGCAATGTCGTTGTGGTGAAGCCTTTCAACTAGGCCTCGCGGGAGCTGGGCCCGCGTGCTCCCTAGCGGCGGCGAAGAACCTGCTCCTCGGTGCGGGTGAGCACGGAGCGGGAGCCTGCGGCGCCGGCGAGGGAGGAGATCACGGCGCCCACGATGAGGCCGAAGAACGTCCACCAGGAGCCCTCAGCGGCCTGCGGCGCGACCTCGTTGTAGGTCTGCTGTGCCTGCTGGGCGGCCTGGCCGGCGGCGTCGCGGGCCTGCTGCTGGGCCTGCTCAGCCTGCTGCGGGTCGACGCTATCCTGCGCGGCCTGGGCGTCCTCGCTGGTGACGCTCACGGCGTTACCAGCGGACTGCGCCACCGAGCCGAGCGCGGAGCCCAGCCCGCCGACGACGGAGGCACCCAGCCAGCCGGCGAGGACGAGGGAGGCGATAAGGGAGGTGGCCCAGGTGGCGAAGCCGTGGAACACGCCCGCGCGCACGCCCAAGGCGCCGGAGACGTAGCCGCCGGCGGCGAAGGCGACGGCCAAGGAGATGAGGGCGAAGATGCCGGTGGCCACGGACGAGGAGCCCTGCAGGCCCATCGCGGCGGCGCCGACGCCGAGCAGGATCATGATGCCGAGGAAGGTGACCACGCCGGCGATGATGGCGCCCCACGACACGTTGCCGCGGGAGACCTCGACGCTATCGGTGCCGATCCAGGCTTCACGGCCCGTCTGGTCGTTGTCGGCGACGGTGGTCTCGGCCTCGTAGGCGTGGGATTCGGAGCGCGGGTTGATGCGGTCAGTGCGGTCACTGCGGCCCGGGGTGTGCGAAGTTGTCACTGGGACACAACCTTTCTAATCAATCTTGGTGAATATGTTTGCTTGGCCCAGGATAAGGATTGGCCCATCGTTTTGTGTTGCGTTCCCATAACGATTTGCGCATGATTGTGTCTCGCCGGGATCGCACTGGTCGAGGGCGGTCGGCGCGGGCCGTGGGGGGAGGTGCTACTTCACCTCGATCGCCGCGGCGGCTCCGATCTGGCGCAGGTTGCGGCGCGCGAGCTCGACCATCTTGCCCACGCCTCCCTCGAGCACCGTCTTTACACCGGTGGCGGTAAAGCCCTGGAGCATCTCGGCGGTAATGTCCGGCGGCAGGGACAGTGCGTTGGGGTCCGTGACGACGTCGATAAGCGCGGGCCCGTCGGCCGCGAGCGCCTCTGAAACCGCCTCGCGCAGCTGCGCGGGATCCTCCACGCGGAACGCGGCGATGCCGACCGCCTCGGCGATCGCGGCGTAGTTGACATGCTCGTGGTCGGTGCCGAAATCGGGGAAGCCCTGGACGATCATCTCGAGCTTGACCATGCCGAGCGAGGAGTTGTTAAACACCACGATCTTCACCGGCAGGTTGTGCAGCGCCACGGTGAGGAGCTCCCCAAGCAGCATGCCCAGGCCCCCGTCGCCGGACCACGAGACGACCTGGCGGTCCGGGTGGGCGGCCTGCACCCCGATGGCCATCGGCAAGGCGTTGGCCATCGTGCCGTGGAGGTAGGAGGCGAGCTCGCCGCGCGTGCCGTTCGGGGTGAGGTAGCGCGAGGACCACACGTTGCACATGCCGGTATCGACGGTGACGAAGGCGTCGTCGGCAATGAGCTCGTCGATCACGCTCGCGGCGAACTCCGGGTGGATGGGGGTGCGCGCCTCCGCCGCCGGGGTGGTGTATTTCTCCACGACATGTTCAAGCAGCTCCGCGTGGCGGGCGAGCATGCGGTCCAAAAACGAGCGGTCAGCCTTTTCCTCGACGTGCGGGAGGATGTTTTCCAACACGCTCTTCACGTCGCCGATGACGGGGTATGTCACCGGCGTGCGGCGCCCGATGTGGGAACCGTCGAGGTCGATCTGCGCGACGTTTCCCTTCGGCAGCCAGTCGCTGTAGGGGAAATCTGTGCCCACCATGATAAATAGGTCCGCCTCGAGCGAGGCCTCGTGGCAGGCGCCGTAGCCGAGCAGGCCGGACATGCCCACGTCATACGGGTTGTCGTGCGCAATAAACATCTTGCCGCGGAAGGAGTGCCCGATGGGGGCCTTGATCTTCTCGGCGAGCGCGAAGACCTCTTCCCGGGCGTCGCGGGCACCGTAGCCGCAGAACAGGGTGACGTTCTTCGCGGTGTTGATCGCATCCACAAGGGCGGCCGCCTCGCCCGGGTCGGGGAAGACGCGGCGGCCGTCCCCGCGGGCGAAGGTAGACTGCGCGGTGGAGGATTCGGGGGCATCGGCGGAGAAGACGTCGCCGGGGATGACCATGACGCTCACACCGCCCCCGGAATAGGTCGACTGTAAGGCGTTGTGCAGCACGCGCGCTCCCTGGGTGGGGGAATGGACGACCTCGCGGTAGCCGGAGCACTCCTGGAAGACGTACTCGGGGTGGGTGGCCTGGAAGAACTCGGAGCCGATCTCGGCGGAGGGAATGTGCGAGGCGATCGCGAGCACGCGGGCCCGGTCGCGGTGGGCCTCGTAGAGGCCCTGGATGAGGTGGGTATTGCCCGGTCCGCAGGACGCGCCGCAGACCGCGAGCTCGCCCGTGGTCAGGGAGTCGGCCGCGGCCGCGAACGCGGCGGCCTCCTCGTTGCGCACGTGGATCCATTCGATCTCGCTGCCGCGCACGGCATCCGAGAGGGGGTTGAGGGAGTCGCCGACGAGGCCGTAGATGCGCTTGACGCCGAGGCCCTCCAAGGTGTGGACGATGTACTGGGCGAAGGAAGTGGACATGGTGCCGATCGTAGGGGTTTTCACCGCCGCCCGGCGTCCTCGAGCGCGCGCAGCAGGACGGGGTCTGTGAAATAGGCGCCGTGATCGCCGCGCACGCCGCGGACCACCGTGGCGCCGAAAGACTCATCTGACGGCGAATACCCGTGCGCCGCGTCGCTGAGGTAGCGCGTGGCCAGGATCGGGTCGCGGTCGGCGTCCGCGACGTAGACCTGCGGGTCATCCCCGACGAGCACAAGCTTATCGACGCCCGACGCGCCCATCCCGGGGGAGCCCAGCAGCCAGAGGTCATCAACATCGAGCCCCGTCTCGCGCGCCGCGCGGTCGGCCACCACGGTTCCGTAGCTGTGCGCCACCACGGTGAGCTGGGCGTTCGGGTAGCGCTGGCGCAGCGCCGATTGGAACCGGGAGAGGGCGGGCCCGCCGATCCCGGCGGCGGTCGGATCGATCCCGTGGACGACACTGGGCGGGGGCGCGTAGCCCTGCCACACCACCACGGTGGCACCCGTCGCCGCGGCGATCCCGCGGGCCTTCGACAGCTCCCCGGCGAGCTGGTCGGGCCTGCCCGTGCTCACGCCCGCGACCATGGTGATGACCCGGCTCGGGTCGGTGTTTTCCCCGTTGTCCGCACCGATGAGCACGGTCGTTCCCCCGGGGCCGGACTCGAGGATGTATCCCCCGGCCGCGCGCACCGTCTCCACGGTGGCGGCCGGGAGGGTCTCGGCGACCCGCGCGTCGATGGTGCCCAACGGCACCCCGGGCTGGTCCGCCAGGGTCGGTGCGCCCCCGCCCGCCAAGGCCTCGAGTGCCGCGGCGGTGTCGCGGTCGAGCAGCGCGGAGAGGGCGTTGAGGTAGCGCACGGACTCGGCGTGGCGCAGCGTTAAGGCGAGCAGCGCGAGCCGGTCGAGCGCCTCCTGCGCGCTCGCGGAGCTGCGCAGGATCTGCGCGCCGTGGCGCAGCAGGGCCGCCACCGCGAAGATCCGCCCCGCCCACCAGGCAAACCCGCTCAGGCCCTGGGCGGCGACCTCCCCGCCGAACCCGGTGCCTGCGATCTCCTCGCACGCCGCCTCGATGTCCCGGCCGCGGCCGTCGGCGGCAGCGGCAGCCAGCTCGAGAGCGTCCGCCGCCACACGAAGTTCCGCGGCGTTGAGGCGCGGCGCGTATACGGCACCGGCACCGGTGCTGGTGTCGGCGCTCGCACTAGGGGCGGCCATCGGCGCACCTGGTGAGGGCCTCGGCGAGGCGGCGATCGAGGGAGATGACCTCCGCGGCGAAGGAGGCGATGGAGGCGCAGCGCGTGCGGGCGGCGGCCGAGGGGGCGTCGACAAGCGAGCGTGCGCGCTGTTGGAAGCTGGCGAGCCCGGCGGCTGCCTGCCCGGCCGACAAGCGGGCCTCGGGCAGCGCGGGCCAGCCCGGCAGAGCGCGCCGGGCGGCAAGGGACGTCTCGGTCGAAAGCTGGATGGCGTTCATGCGGCCTAGGGTCGGCGAAGACGCGCGCAGGAGCAAGAGCACCGGCGCGGGGTTGTGGATAGGTGGGGGTTATCCACATACGGTAGGGGCTATGAAGATCGCGCTGTTGCAGCTAACCTCCGGGCCTGATAAGGGCGACAACCTTGCCCTCCTCGACGCGGAGATCCGCCGCGCCGCCGGGCAAGGCGCGCGCCTCATCGTCGCGCCCGAGGCCGCGAGCCAAGGCTTCAACCAGGGCAGGCTCGATACCCAGGCCGAGGACCTCGGCGGGCCGTTTAGCTCGGGGCTGCGCGAGCTCGCCGCGGAGCTCGGGGTCACCATCGTGGCGGGGATGTTTCGCCCCGCCGACCGCCTCGGCGGCAGAAACCGCGTCTTCAACACGGCGCTGATCACCGGCGGGGGAGTGCACAAGGGCTACGACAAGATCCACACCTTCGACGTGTCCAGCTACCGCGAATCCGACACGGTCAAGCCCGGCGGGCGCCTGGTTACGTTTCTTGTCGACGACCTCGTCGTCGGCGTGGCCACCTGCTTCGACATCCGCTTCCCCGGGCAGTTCACCCGGCTCGCCATGTGCGGCGCCGGCCTCGTCGTCGTGCCCACGAGCTGGGCCGACGGGCCGGGGAAGCTCGACCAGTGGCGCACGCTCACCCAGGCGCGAGCCCTCGACGCCGGGGTGTATATCGCCGGCGCCGGGCAGGCACGCCCCGGCGGGGCCGCGCTCGGCGGGCAGGCGAGTGGGCCCACGGGGGTGGGGCATTCGGTGGTCATCAGCCCCTCCGGGGAGCGCATCGCGGAGGCCGGCTTTGAGCCCACCATCCTCTACGCCGAGGTTGACCCCGGGGCGATCGCGGAGGCGCGGGCGCGCCAGCCGTTGCTGCACTACCCCTGGTAGAAGTCCTGGTAGGACCAGTCCGGCGGGGAGTCCGGGCAGATGAGCACGTCCCCGGCCGCGTGCGGGCCAACCTCTCCGGCCGGGCCGCACACGACGACCTCGGCCGCGCCGTCATCGGGGCCGAGGTGCAGCCAGCCGTTCTCCCCGGCGGCGGCGCGGATCGCCGCGGTGGCGGGGGAGTCATCGAGATCGACGGTTGTGCGCGGAGGGGCATCGAGCTCGAGGGCCGCGAAGATGATCGCCTGGGCCGCCGCGCTGCCCGTCGAGCGGGCGCGCACGTGCAGCGTGCCGCGCTCAAGGCGCGGCGAGGCCCCGCGCGCCGCGCCGAGCGTGAGGTAGTCGCCGAGGCGGGGGCGGAGCTCCCCGCGCAGGTGGAACTCGAGCTGGCCGAAGGGGTTGGCGGGCAGCGCCGGGGCGAGGTTGACCCACACCCCCGGCTCCGCTGTGTGCATGACCGGCATGAACTGGCCCGGCGCGTAACTCAGCGCCATGCCTGCGGTCAGGCGCACGCGCGAGATATCGCCTAGCTTATCGACGCCCACGACACGCGCCGCGGCCGCCGGCGGCACGCCGCTGATATCTGCTGCCGCGGCGGCGCGCGCCATCTCCTCGGCGGCCTCGTCGAGCACGAGGCGCGCCGCGATGCCCGCGCCCAACGCCTCGCGCACCACCCGGGCAAACACAGGGTAGGCCTCGGGCGGGAAGCCGAAGCGCCGCAGATCCAGGGCCCAGGCCTGCAGCTTTTTCACCGCGGCCTCGGGCAGGGTGCCGGTGCGCTGAGCTGCGGTGAAGGTGTAGACGAGGGCGTCGATAAGCTCGTGCGAGACCTCGCTCGCGCCCGCCGGAAACATGCTCGCGCCGCGCGGCAGCGCGCCGACAATGCCGGCGTAGAGCTCGGCGCGGATGCGCGGGGCGTCTGCGCGCAAAAGGTCGATGGTCTCCGAGAACAGCTGCGGATTGGTGGCCATGGTGATAAAGCGTAGCCAGTTCAGTAAAATTCATACGCTTCGTTTAGTGTTTTTCATATCAAAGCCGTCTGCGAAGGGAGCCGCAATGGAATACACCCCCTACACGCTGCTCGTCGATATCGGGTGGATCTCGATCCTGCTCATCGTCGGCAACGTTTTGCGCAACCGAGTAAGGTTCCTCCAGACACTGTTGCTCCCCGCGCCGATCACGGCCGGGCTCATCGGCCTGATCTTGGGGCCCGAACTCATCGGCCTGATCAACTGGTCCGATCAGGTGGGCAACTACACCACCTTGCTCATCGCCGTCGTGTTCGCCTCCATGGCCTACTCCATGGACCTCGGCGGATCCGTCGCCTCCGGCGCGCGCAACATGTGGGCCTACTCCACCTCCATGTTCATGGGACAGTGGGGCCTGTTCATCCTGCTCGGCCTCTATCTTTTCGCGCCGCTGTTTGGCACCGAACCGTGGTTCGGCATGATGCTCCCCGTCGGCTTCGTCGGCGGCTTCGGCACCGCCGCCGCGGTGGGCTCCTCGCTGGAGGAAATCGGCATCGCCGAGGCCTCCTCGCTCGGCTTCACCTCCGCGACCGTGGGCACGCTCGTGGCCATCGTCGGCGGCGTCATCGTGGCCAACTGGGGCATCCGTAAGGGCAAGGCAACCGAGCTCAAGGGCGAGCTCCCGGCCGACCTGCGCACCGGCTACATCGCCAACGAGGTTGACCGGCCGTCGATTGGTAAGGCGACGACGAACCCATCGTCGATCGAACCGCTCGCGCTCCACGGCGGCTTCATCGTCTTCACAGTGCTCATCGCCTACCTTGCCAACGGGATGATCAAGGACCAGTGGCCGAACGTGTCCATCCCGCTGTTCGCCATGGCGTTCGTCATCGGGCTCATCGGGCGCACCTTGCTGCGCATCCTCGGGCGCGATAACTACCTCGACCGCGACACGATCAATTCCATCTCCGGCGCCGCCACCGACTACATGATCGCCTTCGGCATCGCCTCCATCGTCCCCTCCGCGCTTGCGGACTACTGGCAGGCGCTGGTGCTCATGTTCGTCCTCGGCACCGCCTTCTGCGTCGTCTGGATGCTGTGGGCCGGCCCGCTGTTCTTCGGGGAGAGCTGGCTTGAGCGAGGCATCTTCGGCTGGGGCTGGGCCACCGCCGCGGTGGCGACCGGCATCGCGCTGCTCAAGATGGTTGACCCGAAGCTGAAATCCGGCACACTCAACGAATACGGCGTCGCCTACGTCGGCTTCGCACCCTTCGAGATCGGCATGACCATTCTCGCCCCCATCGCGGTCATCGCCGGGTTCACCACCGGATTCGGGTGGATCACCTTCGCCATTGCCGTGGCCGTGGTCGTGATGTCCTACGCGCTGAAGTGGGTGCCGGCGGGGAAGCGATCTGACTCGGCGGGCGGATCTGTGGGTGGCTCTGTGGGTGGCTCGACCCGGATCCAGACTATGTCGAAGGGGGACTAGCCGGGGCGAGACCCCACAGCGTGCGATTGCGTGGCTGGAAAACCCCAGGATATTGCGCGTTGCCACAGGTTCTCGGGGTTGAGTGGAACAGACTCAACTTCGCGTGCGTTGCGTAGGGTGGAACCTACCAACGAAAGGAATACTCATGGCAACGTTTAACCCCACGACGAAGACGCAGGAGGCGATCCAGCAGGCGCTGCAGAAGGTGTCGGCAAGCGGGAACCCTGATATCCGCCCGGCGCACCTGCTAGAAGCGATCCTCACCCAGGAGGACGGCATTGCCGCGCCCGTGCTCAAGGCGACGGGCGTGGATCCTGCGACGGTGGCGCGCGAGGCGGGCGAGATCGTCGCCGGTTACCCGAGGGCGGAGGGCCAGAACATGGCCAACCCCAACTTCAACCGCGACGCGCTCAGCGCCATCAATACCGCCCAGGAGCTCGCCGGTGAGCTCGGTGATGAATACGTCTCCACCGAGGTGCTCCTCGCCGGCATTGCCCGCGGCAACGACGAGGCCGCCGAGCTGCTGAAGAAGCGCGGCGCCACCTTTGACGTGCTTAAGGGCGCCTTCCCCTCGGTGCGTGGCCACAAGAAGGTCACCACGGAGTCCCCGGAGGACCAGTTCCAGGCGCTGGAGAAGTACTCCACCGATCTCACCGCGCGGGCGCGAGAGGGAAAGATCGATCCGGTGATCGGGCGCGACTCGGAGATCCGTCGCGTGGTTCAGGTGCTCTCCCGCCGGACGAAGAATAACCCGGTGCTCATCGGCGAGCCGGGCGTGGGTAAGACCGCGATCGTCGAGGGCCTGGCCCGGCGCATCGTCGCGGGTGACGTGCCCGAATCGCTGAAGGGCAAGACCCTTATTTCCCTGGATCTAGGCTCGATGGTCGCCGGCGCGAAGTTCCGCGGCGAGTTCGAGGAGCGGCTCAAGGCTGTGCTGGATGAGATCAAGTCCTCCGACGGGGAGATCATCACGTTTATCGACGAGCTGCACACCGTCGTCGGCGCTGGCGCGACCGGCGAGGGCGCGATGGACGCCGGGAACATGATCAAGCCGATGCTGGCGCGCGGCGAGCTCCGCCTCGTGGGCGCGACGACGCTGGATGAGTACCGCAAGTACATCGAGAAGGACGCCGCGTTGGAGCGCCGCTTCCAGCAGGTCTACGTGGGCGAGCCGACGGTGGAAGACACCATCGGCATCCTGCGCGGGCTCAAGGAGCGCTACGAGGTCCACCACGGCGTGCGCATCCAGGATTCCGCCCTGGTCGCCGCCGCGGAGCTGTCCAACCGCTACATCACCAACCGCTTCCTGCCGGATAAGGCCATCGATCTTGTCGACGAAGCCGGCTCCCGCCTGCGCATGGAAATCGACTCCTCCCCGCAGGAGATCGACGAGCTCGAGCGCGTCGTGCGCCGCCTCGAGATCGAGGAGATCGCCCTGGCCAAGGAGTCGGACGCCGCCTCGAAGGAGCGCCTCGACGCACTGCGCCAGGAGCTCGCGGACCAGCGCGAAACCTTGGGCGAAATGAAGGCGCGCTGGGCGAACGAGAAGAGCGAGATCGACCGTGTGCAGTTGGCGAAAGAGGAGCTGGAGAAGCTGCGCAACGAGTCCGAGATCGCCGAGCGCGACGGTGATTACGCCCGCGTTTCCGAGCTGCGCTACGGCCGCATCCCCGAGCTGGAGCAGCAGGTGGCCGAGGCCGAGGCGCAGGCGAGCGACGCCTCGCGGACGATGCTTACGGAGGAGGTCACCCCGGACGTGATCGCCGAGGTCGTCTCGAGCTGGACGGGCATCCCCGCAGGCAAGATGATGCAGGGCGAGACGGAGAAGCTGCTCGACATGGAAAACGTGTTGGGCGAGAGGGTCGTTGGCCAGCGCGAGGCCGTCGTCGCTGTCTCGGATGCGGTGCGCCGCTCGCGCGCGGGCGTGGCGGATCCGAACCGCCCGATCGGCTCCTTCCTCTTCTTAGGCCCCACCGGCGTGGGTAAGACTGAGCTGGCCAAGGCGCTCTCCGAGTTCCTCTTCGACGACGAGACCGCGATGGTGCGCATCGACATGTCCGAGTACGGCGAGAAGCACTCCGTCGCCCGCCTCGTCGGTGCCCCTCCCGGGTACGTCGGTTACGACGCGGGTGGCCAGCTCACCGAGGCCGTGCGGCGCAGGCCGTATTCGCTCGTTCTTTTCGACGAAGTGGAAAAGGCGCACCCGGACGTCTTCGACGTGCTGCTGCAGGTCCTCGACGAGGGCCGGCTGACCGACGGCCAGGGCCGCACGGTGGACTTCCGCAACACGGTGGTGATCCTGACCTCCAACCTGGGCGCGGGCGGTGACCGCGAGCAGATCATGGATGCGGTCAAGCACCACTTCAAGCCGGAGTTCATCAACAGGCTTGACGACGTCGTCGTCTTCGAGCCGCTCACCACCGACCAGCTGGTGGGCATCGTCGATATCCAGCTCGACCAGCTTGCGGATCGCCTTTCCGCCCGGCGTTTGACCCTCCAGGTCTCCGATGCGGCGAAGGCGTGGCTGGCGGAGCGGGGCTACGACCCTGCCTACGGTGCGCGCCCGCTGCGCCGCCTGATCCAGCAGGCGATCGGTGACCGCCTGGCCAAGGAGCTGCTGGCCGGCTACGTGCGCGACGGTGACACCGTGGCCGTCGACGTGGCCGACGGTGGCGAGGGATTGAGCGTCGACGCCGCCTAGGCCGGTGCCTCACTAGTGGATTTATCCATACCTCACTAGTGGATTTATCCACTAGTGAGGTATGCTGCGGGCCATGAAGTCGTACATCGACCGCGTTGTTGACCACGAGGTTCGCCGTGGGTTGAAGACGTCTGGGGCCTTGGTCATCAAAGGGCCCCGCGCGTGCGGAAAGACGTCAACGGCACAGCAATTCGCCGCCTCGGCTATTCAGCTCGACCGAGACACAGCGGAAGCTGCCGCGGTGAGGATGGAACCCTCCCTCGGGCTGGAAGGTGCCCGCCCCAGACTCATTGATGAGTGGCAAGCGGTGCCCGCCATCTGGAACGAGGTGCGTCATGCCGTCGATAGCAGCGCCGAAAAGGGCCAGTACCTCCTGACAGGTTCGGCAACACCGGACGAGGTTGCCCAGCGTCACTCGGGCGCGGGCCGAATTCGTAGCGTTATCATGCGGACCCTCACCCTCATGGAGCGCGGCGTGGAGGCCGAGCCGGTGTCCCTGTCGGCGATCATCGACGCCACCCAGGAACCGACCGCGGGCACGGCCGCCACGGTGGCAGATTACGCGGACCTGATCGTCGCAGGCGGTTTTCCCGAGTTTTTCGCCATGGATCCCCTCGACGCCCAAGAATCCATGGATTCGTATGTGCGGGAAATGAGCGAGCACGACTACCCCCAACTCGGCGGTCCGCGCCGGGATCCACGCCGCTTCCATAATTTCCTGCGCGGCTATGCGGGCCTAGTTGCCCAACCGACCACGGCGGCGGCGATTCGGCGGCGTATTGGTGATCTCAGCGGGGCGGTGAATGCACCAGCACCGGATACCGTCAACGCTCTTCACGACTTCGCGGCCAGGCTCTTCCTCATCGAGGATCAGCCCGCGTGGTCGCCGTCGCTACGCTCGAAAGCGACACTGGTCCACATGCCAAAACGCCACCTTGCGGATCCATCCCTCGCCGCTGCGCTCTTGGGCGTCGGGCCAGACGGGCTTCTGCGAGACCTTGACACCTTCGGCATGTTCTTCGAATCCCAGCTGGTCCACGACCTCAACGTCTACGCCCAGCACCTGCGCGCGCGTGGAGTCTTCCACCTGCGCGATATGAAGGGGCGCGAGGAAATCGATGCGGTGATCGGGCTTCGCGACGGGCGCTGGGTTGGGTTTGAGGCAAAACTGTCCCATCAGCAGGTCGATGCTGCAGCCGCCCATCTCCTTGCGGCGGCGGGGAAGATTGACATTGACAAGGAACCCGCTGCGCTTATCGTGGTCATTCCCAGTGGTCCGGCGTTCCGGCGGGCAGACGGGGTGTGGGTGGTGCCGCTGGCTGCGCTGGGGCCCTAGCCCCACGGCTCCGCCTCAACCCTGACACCCCGAACCTGCTCTGGGTTTAGGGCGAGCACCCGCATGTTGACCTGTCTGGGTTTGGGGCGAGGGTCTAGACTGCCCACCATGCAGCCGACGACGACGATCATCACCCGCGTGGCGGTTCCCGGAGTGGAAAACGAGCAGCTGGCCGCTCACCAGCTCGGCTCCCATACCTTCGTGGTGGCGAGCGTGCCGTTCGTCGATACGACCCTGGCTCTCGGCGACATTGTCGAGTGCGTGCTGGTCGGGCAGCAATATCACGTCAACCGCGTGGTGGTGCGCGGCGGGGCGTCGACAATCAGGATCCTGCCGCACGGCGAGCACCCGCACGATGACGTCGCCGAGACCTTGCTCGCCCTGGGCTGCCGGGTAGAGCTGGGCCCGGGCGGGATGCTCGCCGCCAGCATCGGCCCGGACGCACCGCGCGAGGGCATCACTCAGTGGCTCGATGGCCTGGAGGCCGACGGCGTCATTGAGCAGGCGCCCGGTTACACAGCGTAAATAGCGCCACTTCCCTAGACTTAGGGCCCATGGCGGTATTTGTCTCGGCAGACGAGCTCAACGAACGTATCCAAACCGGTAAGAAGCACACGATCCTGGCCGCGCTGTGGGAACCTCGCGAGGGGTGGGCGTGGTCGAAGTTCCAATCCGAACACATCCCCACGGCACTGTTTTGTGACCCCGCGGTCGCGCTGGCTGGCATGCCGGGGCGCCCGCAGGGCCGCAACCCCCTGCCGCAGGTGGACGTCATCGCTGCGCACGTCGCCGGGTGGGGCATCGAGCCTGGCCGGCCCGTCTACATCTACGACACGGGCGTGGGCGTGTACGCGGCGCGCGCGTGGTGGCTCCTGCGGTGGCTCGGCGTCGAGGACGTCTACATCCTCGACGGCGGGTTCCCTGCGTGGGATTCGCGCGGTTTTGACACGCTCGCGGGGCCGGGCAACGTCGCCGTGCGCGCGCCCATGGAGCTTCGGCCGGGCTCACTGCCCGTCGCCGACATCGAGCAGGTCAAGGCTTGTGCGGGCACGCTTGTCGACGCCCGGGATACCCCCCGGTTCTCCGGCCGCCACGAGCACCTCGATCTGAAAGCCGGCCACATCCCCGGCGCCGTCAATCTCCCCGTTGATGACCTGTTTGATCCTCTCACGCACGAAGTGGTCAGCGTCGACCTTATTAGGGACCGCTTCGCCGCGATCGGCGTGACGCACAACGCGGACCCTGCCGAGGTCATCGCGTATTCCGGCTCGGGTAATCACTCCTCGCTGCTGCTGGCCGCCGCGGCTCACGCCGGGCTTCCCGTGCTCACGCACTTCGTCGCCGGGTGGTCCCAGTGGAGCGCAGATCCGGCCAACCCCGTGGCCCGCGACGTCTAATGTCGCGGCCGCGCACTAACATCACTCTGCGATGGCCTACGTACTGATTATTCTCGCCCTTCTCGCCCTCGCCGGGGCCGCCGCGTTGTGGTTCGCCGACGAGCGTGAGACCTCCTCCCCGCGCCTGCCCGGTGCCGGCGCCCGGGCGCGCCGCGCCTGGGCGAAGGACAAGGGCTTCGACTTCGCCCGCGCCGATGACGCGCTGGGCGGCGAGTGGGGCAGGGGGCCCGCTGCTGCCGGGGCCCGGCCGCGAAACGTCGCAGCGGGAAGCGCCTTCGGCCACGACGTCTACCTCGCGGACGTGGGGGCGGTTGCGGTGATGGTGATGCGCACCGGTGAGGTCAGCGACGTGGTGGTCGAGATGCGCAGGGAGGGGCTCGCGGGCGAGCTGCCGGCCGATGTGGTCGAGGTGGCCACCACGCAGGGCTTTCGGGTGGCGTCCAACGAGCCGGGGCCGGCGCAGCGCTTTATTGACGTGCGGGTGCGCACCGCGCTCGAGGAGATGCCGGAGGCCGTGAGCGCAGTGTGGTGCGAATCCGAGTGGGCCGCCGCGCAGTTTGCCGGCCCCGTCTCGGAGGAAGATGCCGATGCGACACTGGCGCCGCTCGCGCTCATCGCGGACGCCGCGCGGGTGCTCCCGCCGCGCAGGTGGGGCAGTGTGGCGTGGGAGTTTCCCACGCGCGAGGTGGTCGGTGTGGCTGGTGGAGGGGGCGTCGACACGCGAGATGCCTTCGATCCAAGACCGGTGAAGCGGCCCGAGGAGCCGCTGGAGATGCCGACTCGGGCGACGGGCGCGGTGCGCGGCACGCTCGAGCGGCGCGCCGTGGGCGGCGACGAGATAGACCCCATCGCGGATGGCCCCGTGGCAGAGCAGCCTTTCGATTTGACCCGCGTGCGCCGTAACCAGGTTCCGCCGTCGATTTTCGGCGACGAGTAAGGTAGTGGGCATGAACGAGCGGAAAGCTGAACTGGCGGGCCTGGTCAAAGAGCTTGCAGTAGTGCACGGCAAGGTGACCCTGTCGTCCGGGCGCGAGGCCGATTACTACGTCGACCTGCGTCGCGCCACGCTGCACCACCGCGCATCGAGGCTGATCGGGCAGCTGCTGCGCGAGCTCACCGCGGACCTCGAGTTCGACGCCGTGGGCGGGCTCACGCTCGGCGCGGACCCGGTCGCCACGGCGATGATGCACGCCGACGGGCGCGACATCGACGCGTTCGTGGTGCGCAAGGAGGCCAAAAAACACGGGATGCAGCGGCGCATTGAGGGACCGCAGATTAGCGGTAAACGCGTGCTCGTTGTCGAAGACACCACCACGACCGGAAACTCGCCGCTCACCGCGGTGGAGGCGTGCCGTGCCGAGGGCGCGGAGGTCGTTGGCGTGGCCACGGTCGTCGACCGCGCAACCGGCGCGGACGAGGCGCTGCGCGACGCGGGGCTGGACTACCGCTACCTGCTCGGGCTTGCAGATCTTGGACTCGCCTAAGGGCCCCACCGAGTGGGCGGAGGGCCGCCACGGTGTCGGCCCCTGGGAGGGCCCGTGGCCGGATGACCCGCGCTTTGATCCAACCCTGCTTGCCGAAGGGGACCGCCGCAACGTCGTCGACGCCTACCGGTATTGGTCGCTCGAGGCGATCCGTGCCGAGCTAGATACCCGGCGCCACCCGTTCCACGTCGCGATCGAGAACTTCGAAAACGACATGAACATCGGCACCGTCGTGCGCACCGCGAACGCCTTTTTGGCCGAGGCCGTCCACATCGTCGGGCGCCGGCGCTGGAACCGCCGCGGCGCGATGGTCACCGACCGCTACCAGCACATCATTCACCACGACACCGTCGGCGACCTCGTCGCCTGGGCGCGCGGGCGGGGGCTGGCCGTGGTGGCGATCGACAACACCCCCGGCAGCGTGCCGCTGGAGACCGCCACGCTGCCCGAGCGCTGCGTGCTCGTCTTCGGGCAGGAAGGCCCCGGGATCACCGGGGATACGGCCGCCGCGGCGTCGATGACCTGCTCGATTGCCCAGTTCGGCTCGACGCGCTCCATCAACGCGGGCGTGGCGGCGGGCATCGCCATGCACGCCTGGATTCGCCAGCACGGCGACCTCTCGCGCGCCTGGTAGATTTTGCGTATACCCGGTTGGAGTTCGAAGGAAGTGGGGTCGCAGGTGCCTGAGAAGTGGCCGCATCGCGCGGACCTGGCGGAAGAGGCCATCACCGAGCGCCACGCCGCCCCGCTGTGGCGCCTGCCCAGGACAAACCTCGCCGTGGTGGCCTGGCCGCCGCGGCCGGCCGAGCGCAGCTTCGTGCACTGGCACTACTGGTGGCAGGCGCACTACCTCGACTGCCAGATCGACGCGGCGCTGCGGCGCCCGACGAAGACGCGGCGGGGGCGGGTTGCCGATACGCTCCGCGCGATCAAGCTGCGCAGCCGCGGGGACGTGTCCAAAAACCGCTACTACGACGACAAGGCGTGGCTCGCGGTGGCGTGGAACCGGGCGCTCGCCTTAGAGGGGATCGAGCGCACCAAGTCGCTCGACGCGCTCGAGTTCAACATCCTCGCGGGCATCGACCCTGACGCCGGCGTGCTGCCTTGGCGCGCGGGGGAGACGTTTTTCAACGTGCCGTCCAACGGCCCCGCCTCGATCCTCTTCGCGCGCACGGGCCGGCTGGATAAGGCCCGCACGGCGACGGATTGGATATTCGACAACTTGAGCGCAGATTCCGGCCTCATCAACGACGGCATCCGCATGCGCATGAACGGCCCCGAGGTCGTCGACAAGATCTATACCTACAACCAGGGCACTGTGCTGGGGGCCTCCCTTGAGATCGCGCTTGCGCTGCGTGAGGACGTCGGGCTTGGCGCCACCGAACCCATCGACTCCTTCGACCACTCCGAGCGCGCCGACGACTCCGTGTTCTACATCACCCACATCCGCGAGCTCGTCAAGGCCATCGCCCTGCACCTGGCCACCCCCCAGGGCGTGATCCTGTGTCCGCCGCAAGAGACCCGCGACGGCGACGGCGCCCTCTTCAAGGGCATCCTCGCGCGCTACCTTGCCGACGTCGCGCTGCGCCTGCCGGAGGACTCCCGCGAGAACATCGCCACCCGCAAGGTCGCCGCCCGCATGGTCATGGCCTCGGCGGAGTCGTTGTGGAACCGCCGCCTCGAGGTCGACGGCCTGCCGGTCTTCGCCTCCGAGTGGACTCAAGACGCGCGCCTGCCGCACAACTACGGGCTCGGCCCCGCCACGATCAGCGAGGCCGTGGGGCTCGTGCGTATCGACGAACGTGATCTCTCCGTCCAGCTCTCCGGCTGGATGCTGTTGGAGGCCGCCGCCCGCATCGCAACCGCGGCCGCACGCGTGCAACGGGGGTAGAACCGACTGCACCGGAGGGCCAAAACGGGCATACTGGGGGCGAAGATCGATAGAGCCAACCACCTGGAGGAACCCCCAATGCCCATTGCCACGCCTGAGGTCTACAACGAAATGCTCGACCGGGCGAAGAAGAACGGCTTCGCCTTCCCCGCCATCAACTGCACCTCGTCCGAGACCATCAACGCAGCCATCAAGGGCTTCGCCGAAGCGGAGTCCGACGGCATCATCCAGTTCTCCACCGGCGGCGCGGAGTTCGGCTCCGGCCTCGGCGTGAAGAACAAGGTCGCTGGCGCCACCGCGCTCGCCAGCTTCGCCCACGAGATTGCGAAGAACTACGACGTCAACATCGCGCTTCACACCGACCACTGCCAGAAGGAGGTGCTTGATGACTACGTCCGTCCTCTCATCGCCATCTCCCAGGAGCGCGTTGATCGTGGAGAGCTGCCCCTGTTCCAGTCCCACATGTGGGACGGCTCCGCCATCCCGATCGATGAGAACCTCGAGATCGCCCAGGAGCTGCTGGCCAAGGCTCACGCCGCCAACATCATCCTGGAGCTCGAGATCGGCGTCGTCGGCGGCGAAGAGGACGGCGTGCAGGCCAAGGCGGGTGCGAACCTCTACACCACCGCGGAGGACTTCGAGAAGACCATCGATGCCATCGGCACCGGCGAGAACGGCCGCTACCTGCTCGCCGCGACCTTCGGCAACGTTCACGGCGTGTATAAGCCGGGCAACGTGAAGCTGCGCCCCGAGGTCCTCGACATGGGCCAGAAGGCCGCGGCCGCCAAGCTCGGCCTTGACGAGGGCACCAAGACCTTCGACTTCGTCTTCCACGGCGGCTCCGGCTCCGAGAAGGAGAAGATCCAGGAGGCGCTGACCTACGGCGTGGTGAAGATGAACATCGACACCGACACCCAGTACGCCTTCACCCGCCCCATCGTCTCCCACATGTTCTCCAACTACGACGGCGTGTTGAAGATCGACGGCGAGGTGGGCAACAAGAAGGTCTACGACCCCCGCTCCTACATGAAGAAGGCCGAGCAGGCCATGTCCGAGCGCGTCATCGAGGCGTGCGAGGACCTCCACTCCGTGGGCAAGACCGTCTCTAAGTAGTCTGACCCCGGTTGCCGGGCGAGCCGCGTTGTCGTGGCGCGCCCGGTTTTGTGTGTCTCGTGTGGGTGGGGGCGTGCTGGTGCTGGTGCTGGTACTGGTGCTAGTGCTGCGGTATAGCTGCTATACCAAAACACCAGCCCCAAGTAAGGTGAGGGCATGGCGAAGGAACGGATGAGCACGCGCGAGAGGCTCAAAGCCGTTGACCTCTCGCTTCAGGGCCGTATTCAAAGGGTGCGCAACCGGCTGCTTCCCATTGCGCAGACAGCGGTGGCGGCAGGGCTGGCGTTTTGGATTGCCAGCGAGCTGGCGGGGCACGAGCAGCCGTTTTTTGCGCCGATCTCGGTCATCATCATCATCGGGATGACGGGCGGGGAGCGCATCAACAAGGCGTGGGACATCTCGATGGGCTGCATCCTGGGGGTGTTGGTGGGGGATTTGATCTTCTACCGCCTCGGCGTCGGCGGGCCGCAGATCGCGGTGATGGTGGCGGGCGCGCTGGCGATTGCGTCGTTCTTTTCGCGCTCGCAGCTTGTCAATAATCAGGTGGCCATCGGCTCGGTGCTCATTGCGACGATCATGCCGCCGGGTGGGGATGTCACGGGCATTGACCGGTCGATTGATGCGTTCATTGGTGCGAGCGTGGCTATGGTGACATTGGCGTTGATTCCGCAGGGCCCGGTGCGCAAGGCGCGCCAGGAAATTGCGAAGGTCATGGAGCTGATGTCGTCGGTGCTCGATGACGTTGCGGCGGGGTTGCGGGCGCGCGATTCGGGGGTGATTGATGAGGCGCTGGCGTCGATACGCACGACGCAAAACGATATTGATGCGATGTCAACTGCGATTGCGTCGGGGGCGGAGTCGGCGAAGCTGTCGCCGTTTTTGTGGGCGTCGAGACGCTATGTGCACTCGCTGGAAAACGTCATTCCTCCCGTCGATGCTGCGATACGCACGACCCATGTGCTTGCGCGCCGGGCGCACGTGTTGTGCGACGACCGGGACGAGGTATCCGATGAGCAGATCGCGCTTATCGACGCCCTCGCTAAAGCTTGCCTCGACATCTCCAGCGTCTACGAGCTCAACTCCACCCAGCTGCAGTCTGTGGCGATCCCGCGCATCACCAATGAGCTGCGCGTGCTCGGTGGCAGATCCGGGATGGAGGTGGTGCCGGACCGCGGCGTGCTCTCCGCCTATGTCATTCTCGCGCAAACGCGCTCGCTCATCGTGGACCTCCTGCAGGTCTGCGGGATGTCGCGGGAGTCCGCGGCGGCGGTGCTGGCGCCGACCTCGGAGAGCCCGAAGTACCCGCCGGAGTTCTACGCCTGATAGTCCAGCCCGATATCGAGCGCTCGCACCGAGTGGGTCAGCGCGCCCACGGCGAGGTAGTCCACCCCGGTCTCGGCGAACTCCCGGGCCCTCTCGAGGGTGAGCCCGCCGGAGGATTCCAGCAGGGTTCGCGGGCTCTTCTCGTTTCGACGCCCCACCGCTGCCGCCGTCGCTTCCACCGTGAAATTATCGAGCAACACCAGCTCCGGCGGGGTCCCGAGCGCGAAGAGCTCATCGAGCTGGCCGAGCGTATCCACCTCGACCTCGCAGGGCAGGCCGGGGTAGGCGGCTCGCACCCGCTCGAGCGCGCCGGTGAGCCCGGCGGCGGCGACGTGGTTGTCCTTAATCATCGCGCAATCGCCTAGCCCCATCCGGTGGTTCACACCCCCGCCGGCGCGCACGGCGTACTTCTGCAGGTCCCGCATGCCGGGGAGCGTCTTGCGCGTATCGCGGATCCGGGCACCGGTGCCGGCGACAGCCTCAACCCAGCGCCGCGTCTGCGTGGCTATGCCGCTCGCGTGGCACAGCAGGTTTAAGATGGTGCGCTCGGCGGTGAGGAGGTCGCGGGTGGGGGCGTCGATAAGCGCGAGCGTCGTGCCCGCCCCCACCGCATCGCCGTCGGCGACCTCGAGCTCGACGCGCGCGTGCGGCAGCGCCCAGCCGACGACCGCGAGCCCGGCGATAACACCAGCGCTGCGCGTCACCAACGCCGCCCGACAGCGCGCCCCCTGCCCGATCGTGGCCAGCGTCGTCGCATCCGGGCCGAAGGCGAGGTCTTCGTCGAGGGCCACGCGGATGAGATCGCGTGTCTTGGCCTGATCAAGCGGGGTCACTCGCCGCCCCCGGGCTCGCCAATCGAAATCATCGCCTCCAGGCTGGCCCGCGCCTTATCCGCAATGTGGGCTGGCACGTCAACCTCGTCCTTGCCCTCGCGCAAGCACCGCAACAGCGCGGCCGGGGTGATCATCTTCATATACTTGCACGACGCGCGGTCATTCACCGGCTGGAAATCCACCTCCGGCGCCGCCCCGCGCAGCTGGTGCAGCATGCCCACCTCCGTGGCCACCAACACCTTGTCCTGCTGCGTCGTCCGCGCGTGCTCCAGCATTCCGCCGGTAGAGAGCATGTGCACCCGCTCCCGGTCGATGATCCCCTCACCGGAGAGATAAATCGCCGAATTCGCGCACCCGCACTCCGGGTGAATATAGAGGTCAGCATCCGGGTGTTCTTGCGCCTGCTCGGCGAGGTGCTGGGCGCTAATGCCCGCATGCACGTGGCACTCACCCGCCCAGATCCGGATGTTGTCCCGGCCGGTCTCGCGCTTCACATGAGCCCCGAGGAACTGATCGGGGCAGAACAACACCTCGCGCTCCGGGTCGATCGACGCCACGACATCGACCGCGTTTGAAGACGTGCAGCAAATATCCGTTAACGCCTTGACCTCCGCGGTAGTGTTCACGTAGGAGACGACCACGGCACCGGGGTGCTCCGCCTTCCACTCCCGCAGCTGCTCCGCGGTAATCGAATCAGCCAGCGAGCACCCCGCGTCCTGATCCGGGATGAGAACCGTCTTGTTCGGGGAGAGGATCTTCGCGCTCTCCGCCATAAAGTGCACCCCGCAAAACACAATCACGTCAGCGTCCGTCTCCGCGGCCTTGCGCGAGAGCGCCAGAGAATCACCCGTAAAATCCGCGATGTCCTGGATCTCGGGGATCTGGTAGTTGTGCGCCAGGATCACCGCGTTGCGCTGCTTCTTCAGCGCGTCAATCTCCTGCGCCCACGATCGATCTGCCTCAACCCCCTGCCACACCCCGTCCCGGCGGACTGGTTCAGCTAACAGTGTCATGCTCGGCGCCTCTCTTTCTTGATATGCCTGTGAGGGCAAGTCTAGGGCGTGGGGGTTGGGGTGGTCGGGAGGGCTGGGGTGTAGCTGGTGGTCGGGAGGGCTGGGGTGCTGGGTTGCTACTAGACCACAACCCCAGGCACAGAAAACCCCGGGCGCAGAAAACCCCACTGGCGACAGCAAAAAGCCCCCCGGGCCGGAAGGCCGGGGGGCTAAGAGCTAGCTAGTGCTTAGCGGTTGGCGTCGAAGTCGGTGTTCGGACGTGCACCGCGGGTCTCGTCGACGACAGCGCCGTCGGTCTCGATGCGCTCCTTCTGGAGCTCCTCGGAGACACGCTCGGTGGACTCGACGGTCTCCTTGCCGAGGGAGACCTTCTCCACCGGGACGGATTCCTTGGAAATGTTGACGCGCTCCTCGGAGAGGGTCACGGAAGCCTCGTCCTCGCCGATGTTGCCGTCGTAGTTGGCGCGGTCGGCGTCGGTAAGCGGCTCACGCACAACGCGGACCTCTTCGCGCTGGACCGGAACCTCGACGGTCTCGGTCTCGTTGACGACGTACTTGCGCAGGCGGACCTGGCCGGACTCGACGCGCTCCTTGTCAACGTTGAGCTGCTCCTCGGAGCGGACCAGGGTGTCGTTGTCGGTGGTGGCAGCAGCGTTGCGACGCTCGGTGTCAACGCCAGCGGCAGCCGGGGCACCAGCAGCGGCGCCGGTGTTGTAGGTGGTGACGTCGCGTGCGCCCTCGAGGCCGTAGTGGCGGTAGAACGCCTCCTGGTCCTCGTTGGTCAGGTGGCCGTCCTCCTCAAGGGTGGGGGCGTCCTTGATGCGGTCCTTCGGGAATGCGAGGTGCAGCTCGCCGTCGCGCAGGGTGTGGCCGCGCAGCGGGACGATGGAGTCGCCGCCACCGAAGAGACCGTGGTTAACGGAGACGAAGTCCGGCTGGCCGGTGGTGTCGTTGACGTAGACGTCGCGGACGGAGCCGACCTTGTCGCCATCGACATCGAATGCGGTTGCGTTTGCCAGGTCTTCAATGCGGTTGTAATCAGCCATGTGCTTTGTAGATTCTCCTTCAGTAAATTTTGTCTCCGACGCGCTAGCCGCTTGGCTGCTCGCCGGTTGTTCGCTTGAACGATTTCCAATGTAGCGACGAATGGGGTAAAGACGGCGGGCTGTCACCGATGCGCAGTGTGTCAACCAAAAGTTTGAGGCGAGCGCGGTAGGACTTCGTTACCATGAGAGGCTCAAGTGCTCTGACCTGCAATGTTGCTTCGGCTGTGCGACATGGGTGCGATTTAGAAGGTTTCGAATCAATAAAGGAGCGCTAACGAATCGCTGTCGATGTCGAGGGTGTGAGAAAAATCACACCGCGTCCTTAGGGGGCGATTTTGACGCTCTGGATGTCGCGCAGATGGCGGTAGAACGTCACCTTTTCCACGCCGCGGCGACGCACCCGGCCGTCCACCGTTACGTTCATAGCGCGCCCGCCCGCCTGGAGCGCGCGGCCCGCAAGGACGCGAGAGGGGTCCGTCTGAGCAGGGGGAACGCTGAGCGGACGGGTGGCAAGGCCCCCTCCGGGGAGGCGCCGCAGCCACTCGAGGGCTGGCGGGGAGAGGCGCGTGGGCCGACCGTCCTGGCGGGCAGGGGTGACAATGCGCACCGCGGCAAGGCCAGGGGCCGAGGCGGTGGGGACGAGGCGCGCACCGAAGGTGCCGAAGAAGCGGGCGGAGGCAGAGTGGTTGAGCGCGAGCACCTCGCTATCGACGATGATCTCGCCCACGAACTCGGCGGCAGGGTCGCTGCTCGTTACGGTGGCGGAGCCGGCAACGGCCTCGCCGAAGTCCGTACGGATGAGGGGCGAGGGCACGACGGGCAGGTCGCAGGCCTCCTCGAAGGCCGGGTTGCCCCAGGCGATCGCCGCAGGCGAGGCTGGGTCGGTGGGCAGGTAGGCAATTTCGACCCACATGTAGTCGCGGCGCATCATGCGGGTGAGCACGGCGGAAAGCGCGGCGTCGCCACCCGAGACCAGGACGCGGAGCCTCTCGCTCGGGCGCTGCGGCGCGAGTTGCGGCTCGGACATGTGCGCAACGTCCGGGCGCGCCTGGATCTGCGCCAACGTCGGCGTCGTATCGACGGGCAGGAGCTCAGCGGCGGCGCGGTCGAGCTCGCCGAAATCAGTGCGCCCGGGGACGGGCGGCAGCGAGAGAGTGCGGTGGCCGCCGGGGAAAGTGTTCCCCCCGCCGCACTGGCAATGAATCAGCCGCATGCGCTCACGCTACAATGACCGTGTTTGCTGAAGCGCTACGGGCCTATATAAGGAGTATGCATGTCCGCCATCGTCATCGTTGGCGCCCAGTGGGGCGACGAAGGGAAGGGCAAAGCCACGGACATCCTCGGCGGCAAGGTCGACTACGTGGTCAAGCCGAACGGCGGCAACAATGCCGGGCACACCGTTGTCGTCGGCGGGGAGAAGTACGAGCTGAAGCTGCTCCCCGCGGGCGTGCTTTCGGAAAATGCGGTGCCCATCTTGGGCAACGGCGTCGTGGTCAACCTCGAGGCACTGTTCGAGGAGATCGATGGGCTCGTCGCTCGCGGCGCGGACGCGACGCGCCTGCGCATCTCGGGCAACGCCCACATGGTCGCGCCCTACCACCAGACACTCGACCGCGTGCAGGAGCGCTTCCTGGGCAAGCGCGCCATTGGCACCACGGGCCGCGGCATCGGCCCGACCTACGCCGACAAGGTCGCGCGCGTGGGCTTGCGGGTACAAGATATTTTCGACGAATCCATCCTGCGCCAAAAGATCGAATCCGCACTCGATGTGAAAAACCAGATGCTGGTGAAGATGTATAACCGCCGCGCCATCGAGGCGGACGAGATGATGGACTACTTCATGGGCTACGCCGAGCGGCTCAAACCGATGGTGATTGACGCCGAATACACACTGAACAAGGCCCTCGACGAGGGCAAGCACGTGCTCATGGAGGGCGGCCAGGCCACGATGCTCGACGTCGACCATGGCACCTACCCGTTCGTCACCTCCTCGAACCCGACCGCTGGCGGGGCGTGCGTCGGCTCAGGCATCGGCCCGACGCGGATCACGGCGTCGCTAGGCATTGTCAAGGCTTACACCACCCGCGTGGGCGCGGGCCCGTTCCCCACAGAGCTTTTTGACAAGTGGGGCGACTACCTGCAAACCGTCGGCGGGGAGGTCGGGGTCAACACCGGGCGCAAGCGCCGCTGCGGGTGGTATGACTCCGTCATCGCCCGGTATGCCGCCCGTGTGAACGGATTTACCGATTTCTTCCTCACTAAGCTCGACGTGCTCACCGGCATCGGGGAGATCCCGATCTGCGTGGCCTACGACGTCGACGGGCAGCGTTTCGACGAAATGCCGCTGACCCAATCCCAGTTCCACCACGCCGAGCCGATCTACGAGACCATGCCGGCCTGGGACGAGGACATCTCCGAGATCACCGACTTCGATGACCTGCCGCAGAAGGCGAAGGACTATGTCAACCGCCTTGAGGAGCTCTCCGGCGCGCCCATGAGCTACATCGGCGTGGGCCCGGGACGCGACCAGACGATCGTGCGTAACGACGTCATGGAGAGGTAGCGAGGTCCTACCTACCTTAGACTCGTGCAGAAATGGCGCATGGCCGTTGGGTATTCGTAGTTTTCGAAGCTATCGATGCCGAAATACTCGGCGCGCTCTTCCACGCTCCACTTTTCTAATTCATCGAGATCGTCAAGGGATTGTTGCCTAAGAGATCGCACAGCGTTTTGCCTCGCCCCCACGAGTTTTTTACAATTGAGGTTGAGCACCTTGATTGTCTCCTTCGCGCGACGTTGGGCATCTGCGCTAACGTCGTCTCGCGGGTGCACTTTCCCGTCGCTGGAAAACTGCAGGAAGTCGTCAGGGTCTTCGAGATCTGGGTGAATGAGGTCCGCCGGAGTGTAGCCTCTATTGCCCGCACGATCTTTATAGTGACCGCAATGTTGTGTGCTGTTGCAGCTGAGGAAAAGGTTTGCCCAAGAGTAAGTAAGTTTCCCGTTCTTGCTGCGTGGAGTGAGGTGTTCAATGTGGCACTGGTCCCCAATTCTCGATTCACAGTAATTGCACAAGTGATCTGGTCCGCCCTTACTCATCTCCTCAAGGGCGGACCTGATCTCCGCTCTCTGCGCCCGGGCAACCTCCCCCATGGGGGATTGCGCTTCCTCAACACATCGAGGCAGGTCGGCTCGGCTGGGCGGACGAGACTATGCATCGGTGCTTGACTCCTTGCGCCGGAGTTTGATCGCTTGGAACCTGGCTAACCTGTCTGCGTCGCGGAGAACGGGGTGACCTCGTCCGTATAATTCTTCGAGTTCGCGTCGCAGGTCGTGAGCTGCGTGTGAGGACACTTCGCCAGCCTCTATGAGGCGGGTGTATTCGCTAATCTTCTCGGCTGCAGTCACGGGAGGGCGTGGGTCCACCTCCATGACCTGGGAAAGCGCCACGTAACTGGGGAGTCCAACAATCTCATCAACCGGTTCGAGTGCGCACCATGCGCCTTCGGAGTCTTGGCTTATCACCCTGATCTCGTGTTTGGTGGCAGAGCTGAGGACCTGGGGGCTGTGGGTACTGACGATGAATTGGACGTTGGGGAACGCGTTGCGCAATCCACCTAGAACGCGCTGCTGCCATTCTGGATGGAGATGGAGATCTACTTCGTCAATTAAGACTATTCCCGTTGTTTTTTCTGGGGCTCTGCTTCCGAGATGGGGGTTGAGCTGGCATGCGCGGCGAGCTATGTCGGCGACGAGGGTGGCCATCGCTCGGAGTCCGTCGCTTAGCGCGCTGACCGGAAGCCGCCCGTGATCGGGATGAAACATGACAAGGTCTTGTTCCGCGATGTCGTACTCGAAATCTGTCCAACCTTCTTCGGCCAGAGCCTTCGCTACCGTTAAGGCAACACCGTTGAGTTGATCGGGCAGGGATGATGACGAACCTGCCTCGGGTCGTTGGGCGGCTTGGAGGTTTGCCATCGTTGCTTTCTGAACCCACTTTGTCAGCTGATTAAAGCTCGATAGCGCGGACAGGCTATCCGTGTAGCCAGTAGTCCGCGAATTGCCCGGAAGTTTGCCCACCGTACTCTTGTGGTGCACCCACAGCCGCTTTGAGCTGTAGTAACACATGATCGGGAGGTCAACGAGATTTTCAAGGAGAATCGACTCCTGGAGTTCTCGCGCGAATTGTGACAATTGGTTGGAGCCGCCGGTCGTGGTCTTGCCCTTGGAACTACGCAATTCCCGAACGGAATGAAGCGGCGGAGAAGCAAAGGTTGCCTCGATCACAACAGGAAACTGCTGGGCATTGCTTCCATTGGCAAGAGGAACGTAGCGAGCATCAGATCTCTTGATGTGTTCGGACTTACCGTCGTCGAAAGCCCCGACAAATGGGCCCAAGGCAAGGGCGACGCCTTCGAGAACGGTGGTCTTTCCCAAGCCGTTTCGAGCTGCAATCACCGTCATCCTTTTATCGAAGGTAACGGAAAGGTCATCGAATCGACGGAAGTTTTTCACATGGAGGGAGCGGATCTCCACAAGTATCGTCTCACTTTCAGTGACCGTGTTTTAACGCAATCGTATGCGAAGAGTAGTGCGGCTGTGTGTTGGGACCAGCCCGAGCACGTATGTGGAATAATCGGAACACATGGAATCGCAGCTCAATCCGCAGGTGCTCATCATTGGGGCAGGGGCCCTCGCAGAACAACTCGAGACGGCGTTTCGGGGGTTGGGGTGTGCTACGAAGGTGGGCCCGCTGGAGTGCGCCGCGGAGCTGAGGCCGGATCTCATCGTCAACGCGACGGAGGAGTTCGACCCGGACGCGTTGCGTGAGGCGATCTCGCGGACGGGCGCGGCGGCGGTGCCGTCGCTGGATGCGTGCAGGATTACGCGGAACCGGGAGGGGATTCGTCGTACGGCGGCTGAGGAGCTCGGCTTGCCGACTATGGCGTATGAGTTCGCCAAGACACCGGAGGAGCTGGAGCGCTGTGCTGACGAGGTCGGATACCCGTGCGTGGTTAAGCCGTCGGTAAGCACGGGCGGGTTGGGCCAGACGGTGGTGCACGGCAGCGAGGAGCTTGGCGGTGCGTGGAACTCCGCGCGCGAGATGCGCCCCGATGGTTCGGTAGCGGTGGAGCGTTACGTCGATTTCGACTTCGAGGTCACCATCGTCACGGTGCGTTCGGTGGATCCCGCGACGGGGCAGCTGGCCACGTGGTTTTGCGAGCCGATTGGCACCCGCCACGAGGCCGGCGTGCTTGTGGAGGCATGGCAGCCGGCGCCGCTGTCTGAGGCCGCGATGGATAACGCGCGCTCGATCGCCGCGCGGATCTCCGGCAAGATCGGGGTGCAGGGTGTCTATTCGATCGAGCTGTTCGTCGCCGGCGATGAGGTCTACTTCTCCGACGTCAACCCGCGGCCGAGCCTCGATGGCATGGTGACGGTGGCCACGCAGCGCGTCAACCAGTTCGAGCTGCACGCGCGCGCCGTCGCGGGGCTGCCTATCGACGTCACGTTGACCACCCCTGGTGCCGCGCACTTCCTGCCCGCCCAGCCGTTTGATCGAGACGCGCTGGCGCGCGCCCTCGCCGTGGAGGAGACCGGAGTGCAGTTCTTGGAGGACGCTGTGGTGATTCGCTCCACGGCCGAGACCGTCGAGGAGGCCCGCGGGCGGGCTGAGGCCGCGGCCCGCGATTTGACTGCATAAAATGCGATAACTATGCGGCCTCGGGGATGATGTCTAAGCCGTTTTAACCCCAAATGGGGGTATATTACAGGCGCAATCGAAGTATTTTGGGTCACATAAGTAATTCGGTATTGGTGGTGCGGTCCCGGCCGGGTTGCGGGGGCGGTTTCGGGGCCGTGTTTTGATAAACGTATCTAGATAAGTTCGCATGAAATGGCGATTTACAGCTTGGGTTATCCTTGGTACAAGTACGTCTCGGTAGCGTGACCTGTGTCAATTCGCGACACTTGTTGCCCGTGTTACTCGTGTGACTGTTGGGACAGTGTGCGGGAGAATGACATTCCTGCTGCTAGATAATTGATGTAAGTGAATTAATCTACGCTAATGCATTAAATGCAGCCCTGGGGCTGAATTATTCGTCGCCCGTCGATGGCCGTGCTGATAACGTTTCCGTCATGAGTACCTGTCATCGGCCTATGCGTTTGCTGAAAGCCTGCGCCGACTGAGCGGCCTCATCACCCCACTTCAGAAGGGAGACGCCATGCGTGGCGTCGAACTTGAGAACTCCTTTGGAAGGAACTTCTATGCGCACAAACCCTGTCGCACGCCGTCGCGGCATTTCGATCGCCGCCGCAGCGCTCTCGCTTGCGCTCATCGCGCCGGTCACCCCGGCGGTCGTGGCTCCGCAGACTCTTGCTGCCGCGCAGGCGCAGGAGGCGGCTCCTGCCCCGGTTATCACGGCCGCGGCCAACAACATCATCGTTGCCGATGCGGTGGCTAACGGCTACGTCACCTCAGGCGTGGATGCGTCCAACGCCGCGAACACGGTTTCGGGGTGGGCGGTTTACGCGTCTCACACCTACCAGTCTTCTGCCGTGCCCCTGCCCGAGGGGACGAAGGTCTACATGCAGTGGATCGACGGCGACGGTGCGGTTTCCCCGATCTACCAGACCGAGACCCACAATGGGCTTCCCGGCACGCAGGCCTCCGACGGTTTCTACGCTTTCGATTTGCGCGAGCCGTGGATTGACGCCAACGGTACGAGCCACCTGTACGACAGCGCCTACCACAACGGCCGGATGCAGCAGGTCCGCATCTGGACCGAGCCGCTGACCAACCCTGAGACCGGCCAGAGCCTGGTCCAGATCCGCCAGGCACCTGGTGGCACCAGCCGATTCGTCCCGGCTGACGAGCTGCCACCGATTGGAGCGTTCAATCTGATCGGAGCAAACCTCCAGCGCACGGGCGTTTTCATGCAGGAGCGCTACGAGGGTGATTACTTGGCCGCAACGGGCGACCGCCTCGTCAACGACACCGTGGGCTACAACCATTTTGCCGGACCGGCCGGAATGGTTGATAAGATCGGCCGTGAGTATGACAACTCTGTCTCGGGCGTCGTGTGGCTGGAAACCGGCGACGGTACTTTCGGTACCGGCCCCACCTACGGTGGCGCAGACCGATTCCCCAGCGCGGGCTACACCATCTGGGCTTCAACGCTGACGCCTGAGGGCGCAGCTGCCAACGCGGCGATCAAGGCACTCCCCTTCGAGCAGCGTGCGGCAGCAACCAAGACCATGCTGACCGATCACCCCGAGTACATCGCCAAGACCGTCTACGGTCCCGTCGGCACCAACGGAATGTACACCCTGCGCTTCGGGGACTACCTCGACCGCGAGAACATGATCATGTGGGTGGAAGACCCCGCCGGCAACGTCGTGCCCGGCTACAACAACTTCATGTCGCTGAGCTTCGGGGCGTTTAACGGAGATGTCGCCACACGACCTTCCTACAACGGCTTGGTAACGCCGAACGTCGGCCTGACGAACGAGCTCTACAATGTCTCTTTCGCGCTCGTTCCGTCGGTTGAGATCAGCCTCGACATCACCAACTTCGATGTTGCCGAGAACCCCGCTGGTCCGGGCGATACGGCGCTGATCGATCTCAACGGCCAGATTTCGCCGTTCGTCAACAAGATTGTGTGGACGAACTCCGCCGGCGACGTTCTTAAGACCTGTGACAACATCACCTCCCTCACCGAAGGCGAGGCTTGCACCTACACGGTGCCCGAAGATCAGGCGAACAACGACATCATCACCGCGACCTACTACGAAGCCGATGACGCTGTGGCAGCTGATTCCTTCGCTGTTCATGTCACCAACGACGCCGCTGAGTACCAGCCCGCGTATGCTCCGCTGACGGTGCCCCAGGGGCAGGGAGGCACCGTCGCAGCACCGACGTTCACCAACGCCGCCGATGAGACAGTGCCGACCCCAGAGGGCACGACCTTCGCGCCGAGCGCGATCGCGTCCAACACGCCTGAGGGCTTCACCATCAACCCAGATGGCTCCATCACCGTCGATCAGACGGTCGCAGAGGGTCAGTACTCCATCCCCGTCGTAGTGACCTACGCGGATGGAACCAAGGAGACCGCATACGCTTCGGTGACCGTTGGAGCGGCGGCTGAGAACCCGAAGTGGGATGATGCTGCTTCTGATGGTAACCTGGTGTCGATTCCGAATGCTGGTGGTGCGGTTCCGGAGAAGAGCACGGTTGAGGTTGCTGGCTCGGGCAGCGCAGTTCTGAACCAGGACGGTTCGATTACGGTGACCCCGAACCAGGACGTGAAGCCTGGTGACAAGATTGTGGTGACGGTGAAGGACTCTGCTGGTGAGGTTCTTGACACTGTGACTGTGACGGTGTTTAACAAGCTTGATGTTTTGCTTGATCCGTCGTATGAGGAAAAGCTTGTTGCTGCGGGTGCGACCGTGGAGTCTGCGCCGGTGCTGAAGAATGCTGAGACTGGTCAGCCGATTGAGGGTGTTCCTGCTGGTACGAAGTTCTCGATTGACTCGCGTTTCATCACCCCGGAGGGCTACACCATCTCGGTGGATGAGGCCACCGGTGTTGTCAAGGTCATCGCTCCGGCTGAGTTGAATGCTGAGACTGCCGAGGAGTTCCCGGTTCCGGTTGATGTTGCGTACCCGGATGGCACTATCGACGAGGATGTTCTGGCGAAGTTCCAGCTCGACACCGATGGCGATGGCATCCCGGATGTCACCGATGAGGACGATGACAACGATGGTGTTTCGGACGTTGTCGAGACCGAGGCTGGTTCGAACCCGAAGGATGGCAACTCTAAGCCGGTGACCCCGGCTGCTCCGGATTGGAATGATGGTGAGGCCAAGCCGGGTGAGGCTGTGACGTTGCCGAATGCTGGTGGCTCTGTTCCGGCTGATGTCAGCGTGGGGGTTGCTGGTCCGGGTGCGGCGGTCATCGATAAGGATGGCAACCTGGTGGTGACTCCGAACCAGGACGCGAAGCCTGGTGACAAGATCACGGTGAAGGTGGTTGACAAGGATGGCAACACCATCGACACCGTGGTGGTCACGGTCACCGAGCCGGTGACCCCGGCTGCTCCGGATTGGAATGATGGTGAGGTCAAGCCGGGTGAGGCTGTGACGTTGCCGAATGCTGGTGGCTCTGTTCCGGCTGATGTCAGCGTGGGGGTTGCTGGTCCGGGTGCGGCGGTCATCGATAAGGATGGCAACCTGGTGGTGACTCCGAACCAGGACGCGAAGCCTGGTGACAAGATCACGGTGAAGGTGGTTGACAAGGATGGCAACACCATCGACACCGTGGTGGTCACGGTCGCCGAGCCGGAGACCCCGGCTGCTCCGGATTGGAATGATGGTGAGGTCAAGCCGGGTGAGGCTGTGACGTTGCCGAATGATGGTGGCTCTGTTCCGGCTGATGTCAGCGTGGGGGTTGCTGGTCCGGGTGCGGCGGTCATCGATAAGGATGGCAACCTGGTGGTGACTCCGAACCAGGACGCGAAGCCTGGTGACAAGATCACGGTGAAGGTGGTTGACAAGGATGGCAACACCATCGACACCGTGGTGGTCACCGTCGCCAAGCCGGATGTTGCCCCGTCGCCGGACCTGAGCTCCGACCTGAGCGATGCCGAGAAGGACCGCTGCACCGCGGCCGCCCTCGGCTGGGGCATCCCGCTGCTGGCCCTGATCCCGCTCGGCCTGGCCACCACGGTGAACATCCCCGGCCTCGCGCCGATGACGGAGCAGGCTCGCATCCAGATGAACGAAGCAAACACTGCTCTGCAGAAGCAGCTCGGTATCTTCAACCCGCAGATCGCCAAGTTCGTCAACGACATTGACGCTCAGCTGCGCGTCTACGGGCTGAACCTTGGCACGATTGTCGGCGGCCTCGCCGCCATCGCTGCCGGTATCGGTGCGGCAACGACCATCGGCCTTGCCTGCACCCCGGGTGCCTGGGAAGGCGCCGGTAGCTCCACCGGCACCGACGCCGAGGGCTCCAGCTCGGCAGGCTCCAGCGCCGAAGGCACCGACCCGGCCGCTGGCTCCTCCAGCGCCGATCAGGCCTAGGGGTCAGGCCTAGGACTGAGCATCTGCCGCTTGAGGCAAAAGCGGCCGGTTGCGCCCCCGTTTCCTCCTCACGGAGGGGCGGGGGCGTTTCCTTTTGCCCGGAAAACCCCAAGGCCGCAAACCAGAAAACTGCCTGTGATCCGCGCTACACTGGGTGGGGCAAACACGTGGCAAAGAAAGGTGTGTATATGGCCGGGAAATCCCTGCTCATCACTGTGGCGAATCGCAACTTCGAGGGCGTCGACGTCGAGGGGTACGCCTCCCAGCGCGAGCTGCGCGTCGTCCGCCTCGACTCTTTCGGAACAGACCTCGCGAACGCCTACGGGGCGGACCTGCTGGGGCAGGGCCCGGCCCTGGTCGTCGGCACGGGGGATCTCAGCTTCGACGGTGAGCTCGCGGCCGCCCTCGGCGTCCCGGTCATCGTTGTCGCCGACGACCCTGCCGCCCGCGCCGAGCTGGCAGAGCGGCGCCTGCGCGAGCTCGGCGCGGTGCCCGCAGCAGTCGTCACCGCCGATGACCTTGCGGCCACCAACGCGGAGGAAGCCGACGCCAGCCCGGTGGTCTCGCCCATGGTGTTCGAGAACTGGCTCATCTCGCGCGCGAAGGAAAAGCGAGCCCACATCGTGCTCCCCGAGGGGGAGGACGACCGCATCCTCCAAGCCGCCGACCAGCTGCTCGCCGGGGACGTCGCCGAGATCACCATCCTCGGCGACCCCGCCGACATCGCCCGCCGCGCGAAAGACCTGAGCCTCAACCTTGAGGCCGCGCACATTATCAACCACCTCGACTCCGAGCTGCGCGAGGAGTTCGCCGCCGACTTCGCGGAGCTGCGCAAGGCTAAGGGCGTCTCGCTTGACGACGCCAGAGAGACCATGAAAGACATCTCCTACTTCGCCACCATGATGGTGCACAAGGGCTATGCCGACGGCATGGTCTCCGGCGCCGCCCACACCACGGCCCACACCATCAAGCCGTCGTTCCAGATCATCAAAACCGCCCCCGGCGCCTCCGTCGTCTCCTCGATCTTCCTCATGGTCATGCGCGGGCGCCTCTGGGCGTTCGGCGACTGCGCCGTCAACCCCAACCCGACGGCCCAGCAGATCGGGGAGATCGCCGCCGTCTCCGCGAAGACCGCGGCGCAGTTCGGCATCGACCCGAAGGTGGCCATTTTGTCCTACTCCACCGGTGCATCCGGCTCGGGGCCCGACGTGGACCGCGCCGTCGAGGCCGTCAAGGCCGCGCGCGAGGCCGATCCCGAGCTGCTTGTGGACGGCCCCTTGCAGTTCGACGCGGCGTGCGATGCGGGCGTCGGCAAGAAAAAAGCCCCCGAGTCCCCCGTGGCGGGCGAGGCCAACGTCTTCATCTTCCCCGACCTTGAGGCGGGCAACGCCGGCTACAAGATCGCGCAGCGCACGGGCGGCGCGCTCGCCATCGGCCCCGTGCTGCAGGGCCTCAACAAGCCCGTCAACGACCTCTCCCGCGGCGCCACCGTCGCCGACATCGTCAACACCGTCGCCATTACCGCTATCCAGGCAGGAGCAGTGAAGTAAATGTCCTACGTCCTCGTCATCAACTCCGGATCGTCCTCCATCAAGTTCCAGATCGTCGACCCGGCTGGGGGCGCCACCGACGCGCCCCTGGTCAGCGGACTGGTGGAAAAGATCGGCGAGCCGGGCGGCCGGATCTCCATCAACCACGACGGCCGCAAGCACGAATCCAACCAGCCGATCCGCGACCACCGCGGCGGCCTCCAGCTCGCCGTGGCCATGCTCGACTCCCTCGGCGTCGGCCCCACGCAGCTCGACCTCATCGCCGTGGGCCACCGCGTCGTTCACGGCGGCGAGACCTTCCCGGGCCCCGCGCTTGTCAACGACACCGTGGTCGAGCAAATCCGCGACCTCGTCCCCCTCGCACCGCTGCACAACCCGGCCAACATCGACGGCATCGAGGTCGCCCGCGACCTGCTCCCCAACATCCCGCACGTCGCTGTCTTTGACACCGGCTTCTTCGGCGAACTCCCCGAAGCCGCGGCCACCTACGCTGTCAACGCAGAGGTGGCGGAGAAGTACCAAGTGCGCCGCTACGGCTTCCACGGCACCTCGCACGAGTTCGTCTCCGGGCAGGTCTCGGAGTTTCTCGGCGCCGAGCCCGCGGACGTCAACCAGATCGTGCTCCACCTCGGCAACGGCGCCTCCTGCTCCGCCGTGCGCGGCGGCCAGCCGATCGACACATCCATGGGGCTTACCCCGCTCGCCGGGCTCGTCATGGGTACCCGCTCCGGTGACCTCGACCCGGGCGTCATCTTCCATCTACATCGCCAGGCGGGGATGAACATCGACGAGATCGACACACTTCTCAACCGCCAGTCGGGCATCAAGGGCATCGCCGGCGTCAACGACTTCCGCGACCTCCACGCCAAGATCGACGAGGGCGACGAGGCGGCTAAGCTTGCCTTCGACGTCTACATCACCCAGCTGCGCCGCTACATCGGCGCGTACATGATCGCCCTCGGGCGTGTCGACGCCATCACGTTTACCGCCGGCGTCGGCGAGAATGACTCCGCCACCCGTGCCGCCGCCCTTGCCGGGCTGGAGATGTACGGCATCGAGCTCGACCCGGAGCGCAACGCCGGCCCGAACGACGGCCCGCGCGTCATCTCTGCCGACTCCTCGACCGTGAAGGTCCTCGTCGTGCCGACAAACGAGGAGCTGGCCATCGCCCAGAAGGCCGCCGAGGTCGTTTCTGCGAGGTAAGACCGGGGCAGGGCGTGCGCTGAGGTTTCCTTTGGGTTGTTCAGTGTGACCACCTGGGGTTTTGTGCCCCGAAACTCGTTGAGTGTGACATCTCACCTGGCCGGCCCGCCGAGATGTCACACCCAAGCCCCGCCAACAGGTCACCACCTGGGCAAACGCACCTCCGAGTACCTCAGATGCGCCGTTCCACAACCGCAAAGGCACACCGAAACCCTCCGCACCGTAACCCCGGGCCGCGCCCACCCCCTAAAACCAGGTCGCCGGGCGGATCTTGTTTGCCAGGTCCACGAGTGCGTAGCGGTGGCGTGCGTAGGGGGCGATGCGGGCTTGCTCCCGAAGCGTTGTGGCCAGTCCGCGGCGTAGGTCTCGTGTGCTGAATTCGTATTCGAACAGTGAGTGGTCGGAGGCGGCGCGCTCGACGCCGACGTCGCGAAGATAGGTCAGCGCGGCGCGCAGGACGTAGACCTTGACCTGCAAAAAGCGCGGCTCGTTGGAGGGGATCTCTTCCAGCCTGCGGGCGGCGCGGCGGATGCGAGATTCGGTGAGCTCGTCGGAGACGAGGTAGAGGATCGAGGTGAGCTGGGCCATCCGGTGGTGCCGCGAGGAGCTGGGGACCTTATCTAGAGCGGCCACGGATAGTTCCACTTCGCGCTCTGCCATGAGCAGTCGGGCGAGCCCGAAGGCGGAGGATACTGTTGCTGGGTTGGTTAGCCACACCAGGGAGTAGAGGCGCAGGGCGTTAAAGCGCAGCATTGCTGGGGCATTGCTGTCCATAGTCCAGTCCTTCGACAACAGCCCTTGACGCTGCCACGTGTCAAAGGCGGTGGCCGGCAGTTCACCGAGGTTGGTGCGTATGCCGGCTGCGGCGCGAGCGAGGGCGTCGTTAAGCAAGGCCTCCGAGACCGCACCGCGGTCTTGCAAGATAAGTTCGTCGACGGCAGCGATGGCGAGCTTCGGCGCAGCCTCGCCCGGCACCGCGACGAGCACGCGGGTGAAATCCGCCTGGGCCGCGGAGAAATCGCCAATGAGGGTGCTGGTCACGCCCGAATACCAGTGGAAGCGCCAATTGGCGCTGAGCCGGTCCTTGAGTGATTCGAGCCAGGTGCGGGCCTGGTAAGTCAGACCCAGGTCGAGCATCGCGCGCACCACCCCGAACGGGATTTCCGTGGACTCCTCGTACTGCGGGGTTTGCATCGCTTGACGCAGGTTCTCCAACGTCTCCTGCGGCTCCTGGTAGGACGAGCCTTGGATCATGGCGGCGCCGACGTCGTGGCGGTCGATGAGTGGGGTGGGCAGCGCGGCGACGACCTCCTGTGGGGTGATCTCGACGGTGCGGCTGATGCCGTCGATGAGCTGGTCGGTGCGAAACACCAGGTGCTTGGTGCCAAACGTGGTGCGCTGCGGGGAGAAGAGGGAATGCTGGGCGGGGTAGGTGCGGCCGTCGCGAATCGCGATGACCTCGCGCAGCACCCCGTAGAGCTGGGCCTCGAGTTCGGAGACTGAGGAGAAACGCTGCTCGGGGTCCTCGTGGCAGCAGCGCCGGAGGAGCCGATAGAGCGAGAGGTAGCGCCGCAGCGTCGGGTCATCGGTGGGCGAGGGGATCCCAGTGTCGTAAACGCCGTCTTTGCGGGGCAGGTCGAGTATGAGGGAGGCCAGCGTGCGCCCGATGGTGTAGATGTCGCTGGCCACGCTCGGACCCCGTGTAGCCACCTCGGGGGCCTGGAAACCCTTCGTGCCGTAGATGTAGCCGTAGGCGCCAATGCCGGAGACAGCGCCGAGGTCGATGAGCTTGACCTGGTCTTCGGTGACGATGATGTTGTCCGGTTTGAGGTCGTTGTAGACCACCCCGCGGGCGTGCAGGTAGTTCAGCGCCGGGAGCACCTCGAGGATGTAGGCAATGGCGAGGTCGACGGGAAACAGACGGTTCTCTTGAGCATCGCGGCGCTGGCTTAGCGACGGCCCTCCGACGAACTCCATGACAATAAACCCGCCGGGGACCCGCGGGTCGTCGATGAAGTTGAAGATCTTGACTATTCCGGGGTGGGTGATCTCCGCTAAAAACTCCCGCTCGGCGGCCGCCGCCGCGGTCTCGTCGGCGTTTTTCGTCGAGTGCAGGCCTTTTAACACCACCACGCGGTCTGCAACGTTGTGGTCTTGGGCGATGTAGATCCACCCCATGCCGCCGTGGGCGATGACCCCCATGATCTCGTACTGGCCGGCCACGACGTCGCCGCGGCCGAGCTGCGGGGCGCTGAGGCCCTTTTGCACCACGGCGCGGGTGGGATCTTTCACCGCCTCATGGGGGTCCGTCGGCGGGATCCAGGGTAGCTCGACCATGCCGTCGGCAACCGTTCGGCTGCCGCGCGAGGCTTGGCGCAGCTCGCGGAAGGTATCCAGGGCCTGCCGCCGCGAGCGCGTGGAGGAATCCTCGGGCTGACCACCTCCGCGCAGGGCGTCGAGGTCTTTGAAGAGCTCGGCCATGTCCCCCAGGCCGGCGTAGACGCCCTCGCTGGTCTCATCGTCGTCGTCAAGAGCGAAGGGATCGAACGCGACGGCCTCGGTGGCGGGGTGATCGCTGGTCGGGGCGTGGATGACCGGATCGGTGGACGGGTCCTGTGCGGGCTCGCTCACTGTTCCTCCTTGCGGTATTTCGGCGCCGGCAGCTGCGGGCTGGCGAGGCTGCCGGTGAGCCAGCGCCCGTACATCGCGTCCCAGGTGCCGTCGCGGCGCAGGCGCTCAATCGTCGCGTTGACCTGGCGTGTCATCCCGTCTTGCCCCTTGGGCACGCCGACGAAGTACTGCTGGCTGCCGAAGCGCTGGGGCAAGATTTCGGTGTAGGGGTCCTGGGCGATCATGCCGGCGAGAATTGCGTCGTCAGCAAGCACGGCGTCGGCGTGGAATTGCTGGCTGGCCATGAGACAGTCGGCCCAGGTGCGAGTGCGCAGAATCGGGGAGTCCGGCGCGATGCCACGGGCGAGCTGCACAAGGTTGGAGCCGTCAACGACGCAGACCGTCTTACCATGCAGGTCCTCCGCTCCGGCGATACCGCGGTCCTTCGGCACGAGTAGCCGCACCGTCGAGGTGAGGTAGGGGATGGAGAAGTCCACACGCGCGAGCCGCTCCGGGGTGATCGACATGGTGCGGATGACGATGTCGACATCGCCCGTCTCTAATGCGTGCGCGCGTGTCGACGACCCCACGAAGCGAAAATCCACCTTCTCCGGGTCCCCGAAAATATCGCGCGCGATCTCGCGCGCCAGGTCGATCTCGAAACCGCGCAGGTCACCCGCGGTAACATCCCGGTAGGACAACAAGTACTGCGATTGGTCCACCCCGACGACGATCCGGCCGCGCCCGAGCACCTCCGGTACCCGCTCGGCAGGCTGCGCGTCGTCGGGGCGCAGCGAACCAGGCCAATCCACCTCGGCGGTGACATCAGACGTCGGTGCGATCCCCGGCGGGTCCAGCGGCGCGCCGGGCGGCAGGGGGATGCCCCCGTAGGTCGGCGCGGCCGGAGTGGGTGCTGCGCGATCGGGTGCGGGGGCGCACGCGCTGGTCAGGGCGGCTAGGGCTACTGCGGCGGCACGTTTCATCACAGGTACTCCCCGAGACGTTGGCGGATGCCCAACCAGATCGCGAGGACCGAGAGCGCCGTGAGCACTAACACCGCGCCCGCCACAGCGGTGGTGGCGTCCAGCGAGGCCTCGATAAACGCGCGCATGTCCTCACGCGACTGGTTAATCAGGTTGTCGAGGGCGTTATCGAGCTGCGAGTAGGCCCGCGCGGACGACGGCACCGACTCATCTGGATCCGTTGAGGTCAACACGTCGACGGCGTGGGTGAACTGGCCGTCGCCAAGCGTGCGCACGAGCTCGGCGTGTGCGCGTCGCCACTGCGCGAGCGCATCGCGCGCGCTGGCCACGACCTCCTCGTCCGTCGAACCGCTCGCCGCCTCCAGCGCCCGGGTGACCGACTCGTGGGTCGGGGCGAAGGAGGCGTTGGTCTCGGTGGCGGACTGGCGGCGCAGCAGCGCGAAGATTTCGTTCGTGCGGGTCTCTTGGGCGTCGATACGCGCGTCCGTCAGCTCCTCCCACGGCATGGCCGCGCGCTCGAAATCACGCTGCCCCGACTCCCACATCGTGTAGTTCGCCGCCGACGTCCACGCGATGGCCACCACCATCATCGCCGTAGCCATGGCAAAACCCTTGTTCAGCCGCCGCCGGTAGACCCGCCACAGCCCGTACTGCGCCGCCACAAGGAACACCAGTGCCGCCACGAGACCGGAGAGCGGAACCCACTGCGGGCGCGAGAGCCGCTCCATCTCGTCGGCGACCTGCTGGCGGGTCACATCGAACAGCTCCACCGAATTAGCCAGCAGCCGCTCACGCATCACGTCTGACGCAGCGGACATATAGGCCACGCTCACCGGGTTGCCCGTGCGCTGATTCGTGCGCGCGCGCTCCATCAGCCCGGCGTAGACGGGGATGTCGCGCTGGACCTGCAGCACCAGCCGGCGGATCTCCCCGTCCCGCGCGCCCGAATCCACCGTGCCCTCGAGCACATCATTCGCCGCTACCACGGCGGCATCAACGGAGGCGGCAAACCTGTTCGTGTCGTACTCGGTGGAAATCCCCGGCTGCACGAACGTCGTCGTAGCCAACGTATCGGCTTGCGAGAGCGCGGTGATGAGCTGGTGTGCCGAGTTGCTCATCGGCTCCGTCGAATTGACCAGCACGTCCATCGACTCCTGGCGCGAGGCCATCGACTGGCTCATTGACACCCCCGCCGCCACCAACGCGAGAGTAAGCACCACCATCATCGCGATGATCTTCCCCGGAGTGGTCAACGCGAAGAGGATCACGCGGCGCACCCAGCGCAGCGGGCCGGTAAACGTCTCCGTCACACGCACCCGCCGGGAGCGGGACTCCGGCAGGAATTCGAGCTGGTCAACCCAGGCGTCGTCGGGCACAGTGCCCTCTCGCTGCCTCGAATCGACCGCCATTGCTACAGACTAACCTATTGAGCGATCGATTGCGTCACACATAGAGTGGGAAGCTATGGAAGGCGACGGAAACGGGTGGGTCGACGGCCCGGGCGGCATCAAGCTCTGGGGGCGCTACGGCGCGGCGGGGCTATTCTTGCAGGCAGGCGGTCTCGTCCTGTTGCAGCATCGGGCGAGCTGGACCGCCCAGGGCGGCACCTGGGCGCTGCCGGGAGGGGCACGAGACTCCCACGAGACGGTGGAGGAGACCGCGCTGCGCGAATCCGTCGAGGAGTGCGCGATCGATCCCGCCCTCGTGCGGGTGCGCGAGACCTTAATCACCGCCGGGCCCTACGCATCAGGTTGGAGCTACACCACGGTCATGGCCGCCACGGCGAGCGGCGCCCCGATCCCGGTCACCCCCAACGCCGAATCGGCCGAGCTGCGCTGGGTGCCGCTCGGCAGCATCCGCGCACTACCGCTCCACCCTGCGTTCGAGGAATCCCTCGACCTCGTCCTAGGCCACGTCTTAGGGCATACTGAACCGCATGATCAGAGTTGAAGGACTGACCAAGCACTACGGCTCGGTGCGCGCCGTGGACGACGTGACGTTCACGGTTGAACCCGGCGTGGTCACTGGCTTCCTCGGCCCGAACGGGGCAGGGAAGTCAACGACGATGCGCATGATCGTGGGGCTCGACGTGCCCACATCGGGCAGCGCGCTTATCGACGGCTCCCCCTACGCATCCCTCGACAACCCCGCCCGCCGCGTCGGTGCCCTGCTCGACGCAAAGAGCGTCCACCCCAACCGTTCCGCCCGGGCGTCCCTGCTCTGGCAAGCCCAGGCCATGGGGCTGCCCGCGAGCCGCGTCGACGACGTGCTGGAGATGGTAGGTCTCAGCGAGGTCGCCTCCAAGCGCTCCGGCGGCTTCTCCCTTGGCATGGGCCAGCGCCTCGGCATCGCCTCCGCCATGCTCGGCGACCCCGAATACCTCATCCTCGACGAACCCGTCAACGGCCTCGACCCCGCGGGCATCCGCTGGGTCCGCAGCCTCCTGCGCACCCTCGCCTCCGAGGGCCGCACCGTCTTCGTCTCCTCCCACCTGCTCGCAGAGATGGCGCAGACCGCAGACCGCCTCGTCGTCATCGGCAGGGGAAAGCTCGTCGCCGATACCACGGTCCACGACTTCATCAAGGGCAACTCCACGATCACCACCGTCGCGCGCGCCGCCTCGCCTGAGGCCCTCGCGGGATTGGAGGGCGCGCTCACCGGCGCAGGGATGGGCCACACCCGAGGCACCGACGCCGACGGCCGGCCCACCCTCACCATCGACGGGGTGAGCTCCGACGAGGTCGGGGCGCTGGCCTTCTCGGCCGGCGTCCAGCTCGCCGAGCTCACCGAACGCCGCGCCTCCCTCGAGGACGCCTACATGCATTCCACCGAAGACCACACCCAATACCGGGCTACTCACCAGGGGGTCAACCGTGCTTAACCTACTGCTTGCGGAGTGGACCAAGCTACGCTCCACCGCCTCCTTCTACTGGACCACCGGACTACTCCTCGCCGCCTCCGCCCTGTTCTCCGTGGCCTTTACCGCCCCTGCAGACGCCATGGCCGGCGAAGGCGGCGGCAACCCCTTCGCCCCCATGCTGCTGGTGATGAACGTCGGACTCATCTCCTCCCTCTTCGTCATCGTCCAATCCGCCATGGTGGTCACCACCGAATACCGCTTCGGCGTGCACACAACCAACTTCCGCATCGCCCCCAAGCGCTGGCAGGTCGCCCTGGCCAAGTTCGTCCTCTACGCCATCCTCGCCGCCGCCATCGCCCTCATCGCCCTGGTCATCGCGTATTCCATCGGGTCAATCTTCCACGCCTTTACCGGCAGCTGGACCTCCAACCCCATCGCCCGCCGCGGCCTGTGGGCCGTGCCCGTGGGCATCATCCTCCTCGTCCTGTTCACCCAGGGCGTCGGCTGGATCATGCGCAACACCGCCGGGGCCGTCACCATCGTCTTCGCGCTGCAGTTCGTCGTGGAAAACATCATTCGGCTCATCCCCCGCGTCGGCAACTCCATCGTCGAATACATGCCGTTTTCCAACTTCATCGCGTTCATGGTCAACGTCCCCGTCCAGGGCCACGGGATCACGGCCTCCTTGGCGATCTTCGCCGCCTGGGCCCTTGCCGCTTGGATCCTCGGCGTTGCATTGCTGCTCCGCCGCGATGTGTAGGCGCTCGCGGGTTGGTGTTCCTCGGTGTTTCGGTTGCCGAGATGTCACGCTTTCGGGTTAGTTCGATGCGTTTCTGTCGGTTTTGCGGCCGGGCAATCGTTCGATGTGACGTTTCGGAACAGTAGTGTCCCAGCTTCGGGTTAGTTCGATGTGACCACCTGGGGTTTGGGGGGGGCTGGTTTTTGTTGGATGTGACATCTCACCAGTTTCGCCCTCCGAGATGTCACATCGAAGCGATCTGAGACTGTGACCACCTGGGGTTTTGCGTGCCGAAAACGGTTGTATGTGACGTTTCGGAACCGTAGGGTCACATTGAACCGATCTGAGACTGTGACCACCTGGGAAAACGCATCCCCAAAACCCGCTCGATGTGACATCTCACCCGGTCCGCCCTCCGAGAAGTCACATTGAAGCCCTGTGAGACTGTGGCCACCTGGGGTTTTGCGTGCCGAAAACCGTTGTATGTGACGTTTCGGAACCGTAGGGTCACATCGAACCCCAACCAGACTGTGACCACCTGGGAAAACGCATCCCCAAAACCCGCTCGGTGTGACATCTCACCCGGTCCGCCCTCCGAGATGTCACATTGAAGCCCTGTGAGACTGTGGCCACCTGGGGTTTTGCGCCCGGGTTTTCGTTCGATGTGACGTTTCGGAACCGTAGGGTCACATCGAACCCCGACCAGACTGCGACCACCTACGCAAACGCACCCCGCAAAGCCCAGATGCGACGTTCCGGAACCCGAAGACGCTAAAACGGAAGACCCACAAACCCGAAGACCCCAAAAACTACTGCAACGCCGAGGTCAGCTTCATCACGTTGTCGATGTAGCGCCGGTGCCAGGGGCGCCGCGACCATTCTTCGAGCGTGAGCTGCCGGGATACACCCATGTAGGTATTCGCGAGCTGTTCGAGCTGGCCGAGGAGAGGGCCGGAGGCGACGAAGAGGGAGTTTTCGTAGTTTAGGGAGAATGAGCGCATGTCCATGTTCGAGGAGCCGACGACGGCGATGTTGGAGGGGCGGCCTGGATCCGCAATCGCGAACTTGGTGTGCAGGACATACGGGGCGGGGAACTGCCAGATCCGGACCCCGGCGCGCAGGAGCACCTCGTAGTAGGAGGATTGGGCGTGGTTGACCATGAATTGGTCGGCTTTTTCGCCAACGAGGAGATCGACACGCACGCCGCGGTAGCAGGCGGTGGTGACTGCCTCGAGGAGCGAATCCTCGGGCACGAAGTAGGGGGAGCAGAGCACGAGGCGCTCGCGGGCGTGGTGGATGAGGGTGTTAAACATCCGCAGGTTTGGTTCGGTCTGGTAGCCGGGCCCGGAGGGCACGAGCTGGACCACGTGTTCGCCGGGCGTGTCTACGCCGAGGCGACGGGGGGAGAGTAGCTCGATGGCCTCGCCGGATTCGGTGTACCAGTCGACGGCGAACATCGACTCGATGGAGGTGACGACGGGCCCTTCGAGCTCCAAGAGGGCGTCGATCCATTGGCGGCCGGCGCGGCGGTGGTTGCGCATGAGGTAGCCGCGGTCGATGAGGTTGAGCGAGCCCATGAGCGCGGTGCGGCCGTCGATGATGACGACCTTGCGGTGGTTGCGCAGGTCGGGTCGGCGGAAGCGGCCGCGCCAGGGCTGGAGGGGGAGCATGAGGTGCCAGTCGATGTTGGCGTCGTTAAGGAATTTTTTCATGCGGCCGTAGCCGGGGTACTTGCGCGAGCCGATGTGGTCGAACAGGAGGCGGACATGGACGCCGCGGGCGGTGGCGCGCGCCATCGCGTCGAAGGCGGGCCGGGTGGTGGGGTCGAGGGCGACAGCGTAGATTTCGAGGTTGACGTCGTGCTCGGCGGTGTCGATAAGCGCGGCTATGCGCGAAATCGCCAGGCTGTAGTCGGTCCACAGCGCGCGCACATTCGTATCGACGGCCGGATACCCCGTCAGTGAGCGGTTGAGCCGCACCATGGATTCGACCTCGTCGGAGAGCTCAGCGTCGGCGGGGTGGTCCGGGATGTCGACGTGGACGTTGGTGATCATGGCGTTGGCCTGCTGCTGGATCCTGTGTCGGCGTCGGTTGAAAAACGTCGAGCCCATCAGCAGGTAGAGCGGCAGGCCCGCCAGCGGGAGCAGGAGGATGAGCAGCAACCAGGCATTCGCGCTCGACGGCCTGCGGTTCGACGGCACCACGCCGATCATGACGAACTTGATGGCGTAGTCGACCACCATGACGGCCAGCTGCCAGTAGCTCAGGTCCACGCCTAACGCACCTCGTCGAGGTCCAGCGCGCGAGTGTCGAAGTCAGCAATTAGCGGCGCGTGGTCGGAGGCACCCTTGCCGGCGCGCTCCTCGACGTCCACCCACGCCGAGCGGAGCTTGGCTGCCACTGGGTCGGTGGCGAGCATGAAGTCGATGAGCATGCCCTGGTTCTTTCCAAACCTCCCCGCCTTGTAGTCCCAGAAGGTGTAGTCGTTGTCGTGGGTGATTTCGGTGACCCCGGATTCCAGAAGCATCTCGAAGGCAGCGCGCTCCGGCTCCGTGACGTGGGTTTTCCCCTCGAACCAGGCGATGTCCCAGACGTCCGTATCGCGCGGGGCGATGTTGAAATCGCCGACGAGGAGCTGCGGAGCCGACGGGGTGACGGCGCGGGCGAGGGCGTAGAGAAACGCCAGCTTGTAGTTGTAGTGCGGATGGCCGATCTCGCGGCCGTTGGGCACATACAGGCTCCACACGTCGATCCCGCCGCAGGTTGCCCCCACCGCGCGGGATTCCACCGCGCCCTCGTAGGCGGGCTGGCCGGGGAAGGAGGAGCGCACGTTGTCGAGGCCGACGCGCGAGGCGATGGCCACCCCGTTCCACTGGTTCACCCCGACATGGGCGACCTCGTAGCCGGCGGCTTCGAACACGGCGTAGGGGAACTTCTCGTCGGCCGTCTTGGTCTCCTGCATGGCAAGCACGTCAACGTCGTGGCGCTTGAGGAAGGCGGCGATGCGCTCGGCGCGCGAGCGTACCGAGTTGACGTTCCAGGTGGCAATCCGCATGGCTTCCAACCCTAACCGAGTCGCGCGTAGCGGTGGCGGTGGTGCTCAATGAACCCCAGCTTGGCGTAGAGCCCGAGCGCCGCGGTGTTGTCCGCCCGCACGTGCAGGTAGGCGTTGTGCGCTCCCTGCGCTGCGCCCCACGCGGCCACGGATGCGCCAAGGGCCGTGCCCAATCCCTGCCTGCGCATATCCTGCCTGACCTCCACCGCCGAGTAGCCCAGCCACACCCGGCCGTCGTCGGACTGCGTCAGCGTCACCCTCGTCACCGCCACGGTCTCACCGCCGCGGGTGAGCCGGGCGAACCCCATGCGTCCGTCGATGGGCCGGATCGCCTCGGGCGGCAGGGGCTCGCCGCGGAAGTGGTAGAGGGCGAGCCAGTCGCGATCGGGCTGGCTGAGCACCTCGAAGCCCTCGGCGAGATGGCCGGGGCTTAGCGGGCGCGTCATCACGATGATCTCCTCGCCGAGCACCCAGTCATCACTGAGGATGCGCAGCGCCGGTTTGCCGATGCGCTCCGGGATGAGCAGCTGCACAGGCATTCCGCGCTGGTGGTAGAACTCCGTAATGCGCTCGAGCGGGACGGGGTCGAAGCCGGCCGAGTGGCCGATCGGGGTCGCCGAGTTGGAGCGCTCGGCGATTTCGGCTCCGGCGCGGGCCAGCCAGGCGTCGATAAGCTGCTGCTCACGGCCAGGAAACGCCTTAGCGTAGGCGACCTCGACCGCGCGGATGTCGCTGTTGCGAACCGTGCGCGGCGAAAGCTTCTTGATCACGTGGTACTCGCCGATCTCCATCGCGTCTTTAAATGACGGAAAGCCGCCGACTTCCTGAGGGCGAATTACCAGTGGTTCGAGCGAGACTACGTGGCCGATCACGTCGCTGGCGTGGCTGCCGACGCGTTGCCGCACCACGACCCGATCGCCTATAGCAATGTCATCCGAGCGAAACATCTAGTGGCCGAACGGATCCTCATCCACCCCGGGCAACCACGTCAACCCCGGCTGGTTCCACCCGTTAGCGCGGATCGCGCGCTTCGCCTCACGCTTGTAGCGGCCAGTGAGCACGTCCGTGTAGACGAACCCATCGAGGTGGCCGACCTCGTGCTGCAGGCAGCGAGCGAAAAACCCCTCGCCCTCGACCTCGATGGCCTCACCGTTTTCATCGAGGCCCGTCACCTTTGCCCAGCTCGCCCGGCCGGTGGGGAAGAACTCCCCGGGCAGCGACAGGCATCCCTCGTCGTCATCGCCGTCATCGCGCGGCATCGTCTTCGGAATCTCCGAGGTCTCTAGCACCGGGTTGATCACCGTGCCACGGCGCATGTGGTCCCCGTCCGGGCAGTGGTAGACGAACAACCTCAACGGCAGACCCACCTGGTTTGCCGCCAAGCCAACGCCGTTGGCCGCGTCCATCGTCTCGTGCATATCAGCGATGAGCTCCTTGAGCTCAGCGACCGGCTGCTCCACCGGGTTCGTTGGCGCGTGCAGCACCGGGTCGCCGCAGATCACGATTGGTCGAATTGTCATGCCTAATATATTAAGCATGCTTGACGACGCCGACCTCACCCTCCTCGACTTCGAGGCCACCGCCCCGCGCTCCGTCGGGGCAAAGGAGGAGGCCATCCGCTCCCGGCTCGGGCTCACACCGATCCGCTACTACCAGCGGCTCAACGTGCTTCTCGATTCACCCGATGCCTTAGCCGCCCGGCCGCAGCTGGTGCGACGCCTGCAGCGGGTGCGGGATTCGCGGTAGGTTTTCGGGGTTGGGTTTTCTGTGTCGCCACCTGGGGCGGTTGGTGGGATGTCACAGTTTCGGGGTTGTTCGGCGTGACCACCTGGGGAAACACGGCCGGAAATTCGTTGTATGTGACGTTTCGGAACCGTAGGGTCACATTGACGGGTTTTTTCGGTGTGACCACCTGGGGTTTTGTGGGCTGGTTTGGGTCCGATGTGACATCTCACCGGGCTGGCCTGTCGAGATGTCACATCGAAGCCCTGCGTGACTGTGAGCACCTGGGGTTTGTGCCCCGAAAATCGTTCACTGTGACATCTCACCCTGCGCACCTACCGAGATGTCACATCGAAGCCCCACCGCGGTGTGGCCACCTGGTGTTTTGAGTGCCGAAAACCGTTCAGTGTGACATCTCACCCGGAATGACTGGCCGAGATGTCACATTCAAGCTCTGCGTGACTGTGGCCACCTGGGGAAACGCTGCTGGAAATTCGTTGTATGTGACGTTTCGGAACCGTAGGGTCACATTGACGGGTTTTTTCGGTGTGACCACCTGGGGTTTTGCAGGCCGAAAACCGTTCAGTGTGACATCTCACCCGGAATGACTAGCCGAGATGTCACATTCAAGCCCTGCGTGACTGTGACCACCTGGGGAAACGCCGCTGGAAATGTGTTGTATGTGACATTCCGCAACCGTAGGGTCACACCGGAGCCCCGCCAACAGGTGACCGCCCGGGATTGCAGCAAAAACCAACCCCCGAAGAACGCGGCTATCAAAAACGTCGTTACCTGTACAAACAAGGGAAGGGGCAACGCCCGCCCGCGCCAAAGGCGGAGAAATTTTCCGGAAATACGGAACCGGAGCGCTCTCCGGCCGGTCTAAAAGGGTATGCAGAATACTCGGGGAGAACAAAAGTGGCGGGAGCCGTTGGTGGACGAGCTGGTGGATTTGCGGAGGCTGCGGAGCGATGATCCACGCAGGAGGGATCCTGCGGGGCATGGGTTGACGCTGCTGACGAAGCAGATTGCGATACCGACGGAGGTGCTCAAGCGGCTGCGGTTTCATGAGGACCGGTTCGTGAGGGCGGTGGCCGTCGGCAAGAATGCGTACGCGGCGGTGCTGCTGGGGAGGTCGGCGGCGCGGGTGTTGGGAATGTGGGTGGTGTCGTTGGGTGAGGAGCGGGTCGAGGTCTGCCTTCCGTCGACGCAGGTGCCGCCGACGTATCGGAGGAACAAAAAGGTGGTGTGTAGGCGTCGCAAAGTGCCCTACCTTGATGAGGTGCATGGGGTGCGTGTGACGTTGCCGGTGCGGACGTTCATTGATATCGCGCGTGACCATGGGTTTTGTGAAGGCCTCATCGCGGCGGATTGGTTGCTCGCGCGCGGCTACACCCGCGAGGACCTCCTCGAAGGGCTGCGGCGGATGGGAAAGATGCCCAATGGTGCGGTGGTGCGGCGCTGCATCGAGCATGCGAAGGGGAAATCGGAATCTCCCTACGAGTCCCTCGCGCGGGCAATTCTCATCGAGGCTGGTTTTGTCAACATCAGGGTTCAGGTGCCCGTCGGCGGGTATCGGCTGGATCTGCTTATCGACGACCTCGTCGCCCTCGAGGTCGACGGCGACGTGAAGTACTCCGAGGGTGCGGAGCTTACAATCCTCGAGGAGAACAATCGGCAGAAGGCGCTGATGAACGAGGGGTTTGTGTTTCTGCGTTATCGGCCGCAGGAGTTGAGGGAGGAGCCTGGTCGGGTGGTGCGGCAGGTCCGTGGCGCGTCGCAACGCGTGCGCGTGGGGAGTACGCAATAAAGTGGCCGTGTGACTAATGTGAATCCAGGTAATGATGAGGCGGAGGAGTACCGCGGTTCCCACCGCCGCGTCGAGGACGACGAGGTCGTTGCCGAGGGCGGCAGCACCGCCGCCGCGGCGGGTGGCATCCCGAAGCGCGGCCTGGCGATGATCCTCATCGCCGTGGCTGCCATCCTGCTCCTGTGGGGCATCTACGCCATGACGCAGAAGGGCTCCGGTGACAACGCCGCGGCACCGGCGAGCCCCACCGCGCAGGTGAAACAGCCCAGCCAGCCCGCCCAGCAGCCGCAGGGCCAGCCGACGCAGCAGCAACAGCAACAGCAGAGCCCGCAGCCGAACCCGCAACAAGGAACGCAGCCGAACCCGCAGCCCCAGCCCGGCGCCCCGGCACCGGCGCTGACGAAGCAGAACGCGAAGGTCTACGTCTTCAACAACTCGGCAAACCCGGGTCTCGCGGGGACGACGGCGGATAAACTCGCGCCGGAATATTCGGTGGCGAACAAGAGCGCGGATTCGAAAACGATGAACCTGCCCGAGCAGACCTTTGGTATCTTCCCGGAGACCACTGTGTTCTTTGATCCGCAGGTCAGCGGGGCTGACCAGGTGGCTGCTGAGGTGGCGCAGCAGGTTGGGGGCGTCGCTAAGCCAGTGAGCGAAATCCCGCAGGGCGCGTCCCTGCCGGGCGAGGCGAAAAACAACCGCGAGGCGATTTCTGTCGTGCTCGCCGGTTAAAATAACCCAGCATGGATCCGTTCCGCGATTTCGCCCGCTCCCCGCACCCGACGCTCGGCGTCGAGTGGGAGATCTGCCTCGTTGACCCGGCCACGCGCGACCTCGTTCCGCGGGCGGCCGAGATTATCGACGAAACCCAGGCCCGCCACCCCGAGCTCCACCTGGAGCGGGAGTTTTTGCAGAACACGATCGAGCTGGTCACCCCGGTGTGCCGCAACGCGGGGGAGGCCATCGCGTACCTCGGCGAGGCCACGCACAAGGTCCGTGCCGTCGCCGAGGAGGCGGGGCTTCGCCTGTGGGCCTCCGGCGGGCACCCGTTTACGGATTTCCGCACGCAGCCGCTGAGCCCGAAGATCACCTACCAGGAGATCATCAACCGCACCCAGTACTGGGGAAAGCAGATGTTGCTGTGGGGTATCCACTGCCACATCGGCATCCGGCACGAAGATCGCGTGTGGCCGATCATCAACGCGGTGATGACGAAGTACCCGCACCTGCTCGCGCTCTCCGCCTCCAGCCCGGGGTGGGAGGGGCTCGATACCGGCTACGCGTCGAACCGCACCATGCTCTACCAGCAGCTTCCCACCGCTGGCATGCCGTACCAGTTCGCCAGCTGGGACGAGTGGGTCGGCTTCATGCGCGACCAGCAAACCTCCGGGGTGATTAACCACACAGGCAGCATGCATTTCGACGTCCGGCCGGCCGCAAAGTGGGGCACCATCGAGGTCCGCATCTCCGATGCGACGTCAAACCTGCGCGAGCTCGCCGCGATCTCTGCGCTCACCCACTGCCTTGTCGTCCACTTCGACCAGATGATTGACCGCGGGGAGGAACTGCCCACCCTGCAGCCGTGGCACGTCGCGGAGAACAAGTGGCGCGGCGCCCGCTACGGCATGGAGGCGCTGGTGATCACAAGCCGGGAGACCGAGGAGCGCTGGGTGACAGAGGAAATCGCCGATCTTGTTGACACCCTCCAGCCCGTCGCCGAGCAGCTCGGCTGCGTCGACGAGCTCGGGCTCGTCCCCGAGATCCTCGAGCGCGGCGCCGGCTACCAGCGGCAGCGCCGCGTCTTTGAGGTGCACCAGGATTGGAAGCCCGCCGTCGACCTCGCCTGCGACGAGTTGACGTCGCTCACCTGGGGCTAGCCTTTAAGGGTTTCGGGCCGGGCGCTCGTTGACGGTGATGTCGTCCTCCCCGCCGTAGAGGCCCTCGAGGCGCGAGATGCGCCCGAGGCGCTGCGCCGTGACGGGGCTGGTCATGAGCGCGAAGATGGTCAGCAGGATGAGCATTCCGATATCACTACGCTCGTGCACCCCGAAATTGGGCGAGCCGATAAGCCGGATGATCGTGCCGGTGACCATGAGCACAAGCCCCGTGGTCTGCGGTTTCGTGATCGCGTGCACCCGCGCCATGGTGGTGCGGAAGCGTACCACGCCGACCGCGGCGGAGAAGACCATGAAAGCGCCGGGGAGGATGAAAACGAGGGAAATGATATCTGTGATCACAGCGCATCATCCTTCTTGCGGTAGCGGGCGATGGACGCCGAGGAGATGAATCCGAGCAGCGCGATGACGATCATGACGTCAACCACCGTCGTATCCAGCGACCAACAGATGTAGAGGGCGAGTACGCACTGCAGGGATGCAGAGATAGCGTCGTTGCCAAGTGCACGGTCCATCGAGTTCGGGCCAACGACGATGCGCCAGGCGATGGTGAAAAACCCCACGACGAGGAGCACCGCGGCGAGGCCGAGGAAGGCGTTATAGACGGCCGGGTTCATCGGGCTGACCCCCTGCTTTCAAAGATGTCGATCATGTCTCGCTCCAGCTTGGCCACGTTTTCCCGCTCGCGCTCGATGTCCTCGGGCCCGTCGGCGTCGAGGACGTGGATGGTCCAGGTGCGGTTGGCCACGTCTAAGTCCGTGACCGAACCGCCCGGCTGCAGGTTGTAGGCGCAGGTGGCGAGGTAGAGCACGAGGTCGTTGGACACGCGCATGGGCACCTGCAGCACTGCGTTGCGCGGCGGCGCGGCCGGGCGCAGGGCCAGCCACGCGACCTTGGCCGAGGCGGTGAGCAGGTCGCCGAACCACCTTAGGACGAAGACGATGAGCTTGCCCCAGGCGACGCGGCTGTGGCTGCGCGGGATCTGCGGCAGCGGCAGGAACAAGACGATGGCTAAGGCGAGGAGGAGCCCGGCCACGACGTTGGCGAGGGTGAGCTCACCCATGAGCAGCACCCACATGAAGGTGAGCCACACGACGTAGCTTAAATGCAGGCGGCTTTTCAATCCATCCATGGTGTTACTGCCTTTCCGTCGGTTCCGCCGATTCGGCTTCGGTGGCGCCGTTGCCCGGGTTGACGGGCCGCGGCACCGGGGCGGTGCTTAACCCCGGGGAGGAGACGACGTCATCTCCTCCGGGGCGCTCTGTAATCCCGTCCGAGGCCGGCTCGCCACCGAGCTCGAGGTCGCGGGTCGGCGCGGCGTCGTCGGTGCCCAGCACGGCCGCGCGGTAGATTTCGACGTCTCCCACCTGCTCTGCCGCCCGCCCCGTCACGGTGGCGACCGGGCCGGCGAGCACGGTCAGCGACAGGGAGGCGGTGATGAGCATGACGGTAGAGAGCAGCATGCCCACCGGGATCCCGCCGACGACGTTGCGTTCCTCCGCCGGGATGGTGGAGTGGTTACCTGCCAGGGAGGAGGGCCGGTCGACGGCGAGGTGGCCCTCGGGGGCGTCGGCACGATCGCGCAGGAAGCCCTTGGAGAAGACGAGGATCATCGAGTAGAGGGTGAGCAGCGAGGTCACCACGGTGCCCCCGACGAGCGTCCAGGCCAGCCACGACCCGTCGCGCGCGCCCGCTTCGAGGAGGAGGACCTTGCCCAAGAACCCCGAGAACGGCGGGATGCCGCCCATATTCATCGCCGGGATGAAGAACAGAATGGCGATCAAGGGGGAGGCGTAGATCACCGAGCCGAGCCTGCGCAGCTGCGAGGTTCCCGCGTGGCGCTCGATGAGGCCGACGACGACGAAGAGCGTGGTCTGGATCAAAATGTGGTGCACGGCGTAGAAGATCGCCCCGCCCCACCCCGCAACCGAGCCCAGCGCGACGCCGAAGAGCATGTAGCCGATGTGGCTGACCAGGGTGAACGAAAGTAGTCGTTTGATGAGGTTCTGGGCGAGCGCGCCCATGATACCCATGATCATCGTCGCCAGCGCCACCCACATGAGCACGGTGTCGAGGGAGCCGTCGGTAAAGACGGTCGAGCGCATCCGGATGATCGAGTACACACCGACCTTCGTCAACAAGCCGGCGAAGACCGCGGTGACCAGGGAGGCCGCGCTGGGGTAGGAGTCGGGGAGCCAGGCGTCGAGGGGGAAGGCGGCGGCTTTGATGCCGAAGGCGACGAGCAGGGTGGCGAAGATCGCCGAGCGGGTGCCCACCGGCAGCTCCTCGAGCCGCATGCCCGCCTGGGCCATGTTGACCGTCCCCACCGAGGCGTAGATCAGCGCGAGCGCGATGAGGAAGACCATCGAGGAGGCCATGGAGACCATGACGTAGCCGATGCCCACGCGCACGCGCGCCGCGGACGCGCCGAGGGTGAGCAGGATGTAGGAGGCGACAAGGAAGATCTCGAAGCCGACGTAGAGGTTAAACAGGTCCCCGGCGAGGAACGCCAGGTTCACGCCCATGGTCAGCAGCATGTAGCTCGGCAGGAACACCGCGACAGGGTCGTCCTCTGTGCCGTCCTTCAATCCCTGGGAGATGCCGTACCACATCACGGCGAAGAGCACGATCGAGGAGACAGTGAGGAAGACCGTGGAGAGGCGGTCGGCGACCAAGGTGATGCCAATGGGGGCGTCCCACCCGCCGACCTGCAGGGTCTGGATGCCGTAGGTGGTCGAGACGATGAGCAGCGAGGCCGCCACGAACGCCAGGGAGAGCAGCGTGAAAAAGGCGATGGTGTGCTGCAGCGTCAGGTGCTTGTCAAAGAGCAGGATCAACGCCGCGGCGAGCGCGGGGAGGAGGATCGGCACCGCGATGAGGTAGGGGACGGCCGGGGCGAGCCAGGCCGCGTAGCTGACAAACATCTCACTCATTTCTCGTCGGCCCCTTCCACGGGTTGTTCGAAGGAGCGCGGGCCGAAGTTGTCGCCGGAGGCGCTGGCGCGCCCGGTGTGCGGGTCGTCGGAGGCGTCGTGATCCGGTTGCGCGGAGGCGGTCGAGGGGCGGGCGGCGATCGCGCGGTCTTCCTCGTCGCGCTCGATGAGGTCGTCGACACGATAGCGGAACTGGCGGTAGGCCAACGCGAGGAGGAAGGCAGACATGGCCATCGAGATAACGATGGCGGTGAGGATCATCGCCTGGGCCAGCGGGTCGGCCATCTTCTCGCCGTAGCGCTCTGTGGTGCGCCCGATGATCGGCGGGGAACCGGCTTGGCCGCCGGCCTGCAGCATGATGAGGTTCACGCCGTTGCCAAGCAGCAGAATACCCATGATCATGCGGGTCATCGCACGATCGAGCATGAGGTAGACGCCGCAGGAGATGAGGACCCCGGAGGCGATGAGCAAAAACAAGTTGGCAGTCATCTCAATCTCTCCTTTGGGCTTCACTTATCAACGTCGACCCGCCCGCAACGGAGACGCGTTGCGGCGCAGGCGTTCCAGGCTCGGTGGCATCCGTACTGCGCCCGGCTCGTTCGACGCGGCGCTTCGTCTGGGCGGCTCGGCGTTTTTCGTTTTTCTCCAATAGTGCGCGGGCGCGACCCTTCACGCGGTCCTTGCGCGCCTGTTCCTCCCGGTCGAGGAAGCCTCCGAAGGAGTTGAGGATATGGAGGATAAGGCCGATGACGATGACGTAGACCCCGGCGTCGAAAAGCATCGCGGAGACGATGCTCACCTCGCCGATGAACGGCAGCTCGAGCTCCACGTGCGCGGAGGTCAAAGGTGGGTTGCCGAGGAGGAGGGGAGCAGCCACCGCCGTGGCCGAGAGCAGCAGACCCGTGCCCAAGAGCGTCGACGGGTTTATGGGCAGCGCCTCCTCGATTTCCTTACGGCCCCCCGCGATGTAGCGCAGCGAGAACGCCAGGGCGGCGACGAGGCCGCCGGCGAAGCCGCCGCCGGGAGCGTTGTGGCCGGCGAAGAAGAAGTAGGCCGAGAGCAGCATCATCGAGGGGAAGAGGATGCGCGCGGAGACCGCAACCATGAGGTGGCGGTTTTGCGACGTCTCGGAGCCGGCCTGGGAAGCAAGCCAGCGCGGCACCGTCGCGGAGAGCACCGGGCGGCGGGTTTGGCGGTGGAATGAACCAGTGCCGAAGATGAGGCTGGCCACGCCTGTGGCAGCGATGATAAGGACGGTGATTTCTCCGAAGGTGTCGAACCCGCGGAGATCTACAAGCAAAACGTTGACCACATTGCGGCCGTGGCCAATCTCGTAGGCGAGGCCCGGCATCGCCGTTGAGATCGGCTCTGCCACCCGAGCCGACATCGCGGTCATAGCAATGATGACCACGGAGAGCCCAGTGCCGATAGAGAGCCAGGCACGCAGGCGCACGTCGCTATCGCCGCGGGCCTCCAGATTTGCAGGGAGCTTGCGCAGCACGAGCATGAAGATGACCATGACGATGGTCTCTACGAGTATCTGGGTCAGGGCGAGGTCGGGAGCGCCGTGCAAGGCGAAGATAAGTGCAAGGCTAAAGCCGGTGAGCCCGACAATGATGACTCCGGAGAGGCGGTTGCGCTGCATCACCGCCCCGAGCGCGAGCAGCGAGGCAAGCACAGCCGTAAACGCCTGCCAGGGGTTGTCGGCGACGATGATGCGGATGTCGTTGGACTGGCCGAGGATGAGTGAGAGCAGCGGGAACACCATGAGCACGAAGAAAATCGTGGCCAAGTTGATCGCCAGCGAGCCGCGCTGGGTCGACGCCGTCAAACGCAGCGAGGTAATCGAGAGTGCGCGGATGATGTTGTCCCACACCGAGTTGGCGTCGCCAAGCGCGGGGCGCTCGAAATACGCTCGCGCGACGAGGTCGCGCTGCCAAAACATCAAGGTGCCCAACGCGACGATGAGTGCCGTGAGCGCGAGCGGGATGGTAAAGCCGTGCCACAACGCGAGCTCGCTCGCCGCAACCTCCGGGAAGCGCACGTCGAGGTATTCGTTAATCACACCGCTCACCCAGCCCGGCCAGGGACCAAGTGCGACGGTGAGCACGGTGAGCACCGCGGGGGAGAGCCACAGGGTGGGCCCAATCGGATGCATGTGCGCTACAGCTTTAGACACAGTCCCGTCCGCGGGCGAGCCGAGGGAGAAAAAGGCGCCGAAGATGAAGCGCAGCGAGTAGGCCATGGTGAGGACGGAGCCCGCGACAAGCCCGGTGAGCAGCATGTAGCCGGGCATCCCGTGGAGCAACTCCTCGTGGAGCACCGCGTCGAGCGCGGCCTCTTTGGCCACGAACCCATAGAGCGGGGGGATGCCCGCCATGGAGGCCGCCGAGACGATGGCGAGGCCGGCCACCAGCGGCTCCTTGCCGCCCAGGCCGGTGAGCTTGCGAATATCGCGGGTGCCGGTCGTGTGGTCGATCGCGCCGACGACCATGAACAAGGTCGCCTTGAAAATAGAGTGTGCCATGGTCAGCGCGAGGCCGGCCATGGTAGCCTCGCGCGAGCCAATGCCGATGACCGCGAAGATGAACCCGAGCTGGGAGACGGTGCCGTAGGCCAAAATGAGCTTAAGGTCTGTCTGCTTGAGCGCCATCCAGCCACCAAGCAGCATGGTAAAGGTCCCCATGCCACAGACGACGATGTGCCAGGTGGGTACCGCCGCGAAGTCGGGGGCGAGGCGGGCGACAAGGTAGATTCCGGCCTTGACCATCGCGGCGGAGTGCAGGTACGCGGAGACCGGGGTGGGCGCGGCCATCGCCCCGGGCAGCCAGAAATGGAACGGAGCCTGCGCGGACTTCGACAGGGCGCCGAGCATGATGAGCACGATCGCCGCGGCGATGCCTGGGGTGGCGGCGACCTGGTCGAGCTGGGAGATCTCGGAGAGCCGCCAGATGCCTGTCGTCACACCGAAGAGCACGATGCCCACAAGCATGGCTAGCCCGCCGAAGGTGGTGACCATGAGCGCCTGCAGGGCGGCGCGGCGGGAGGAGGCCCTCTCGCCGTAGTAGGACACCAACAGGTACGACAGAACCGAAGTCAGCTCCCAGAACATATACATGAGCAGGAAATTATCGGCAATGACGAGGCCGTACATCACCATGGTGAACATGGTGAGCTCCGCGCCGAAGACGGCGAGGCGGCGCGGGTTGGAGTCGAAGTAGCCCCAGCAGTAGAACAGCACCAGCGCGCCGACGCCCAGGATGATGAGGCTAAAGAGCCCGGAGAGCGCATCGAGGTGGAACTCCAGGTTGAGGTTCGTGCTGGGCATCCACTCGTAGGTGGCTAAGATGGCCCCGCCGTCGGAGAACACCCCGCCGTTGAACAGGCTTAAGATCCAGGCAAACCCCGCGAGCGGGACGAGCGCGATGAGGGCAAACGTGACCCGGCCGATGGCGCGCAGCATGATCGGCGCGGCGATCATGGCAACTGTGAGTGCTAAGAGCAATGTCAGCACAATGCGTACCCCTCCATTTCTCGGCTGGACGGGCGACGCGCGTGCTGCCGCCGTCGGGAGGAAAAGTTTTTAATTAAAAAATATGCGCCGCCGCGAAGGCGACGCAATGAACGCCTATGAGTGTAGCAGGGTTTAGAGATTGCCGTAGATGCGTTGTGCGCCGGCGGAGAGCGCCGAGGCGACGGAGTGGGCCGGGTTAGGGCCGAATCCGACGGCCCACGCGCTGCGGGTGTGGTTGACCTGGTGGGCGACCTTGACGCAGGTCACGGTGGCTTCGTGCAGCGCGATCTGGTGGAAAGCCAAGACCTCGACGTAGCGGCCGTGCTCGGCCAGGATGGCGCTTATCGCGGCGAGGGGGCCGGAGGCGGTGACCTCACAGTGCGTGGTCTCGGGGGCTCGCGTCTTCGATGTGCGCGTCAGCTCGGCGGTGTAGAGGCTATCGCACCAGTTCAGCTTATCGACGCCCGTGACAACGACCTGCATCGTCGGTGCCGGCGCGTAGGTTGCCATGAACAGCCCCCAGTCCATCCCGCGGGCCTGCTCGCGCAGTTCCTTGGGCAGGCGGGTGTCGATGTCGTAGCGAGCCTGGAACGGGTCGCGGTAGTCGGAGAGGAGGTTGTGGGCGGTGGGTGTGGTGGCGGTGATTGCCATGGCGAGCGATTCCTTATCCGTGTGGGGGAGTGAGTCGGCCCAAATTTTTTCTGGGTTGCCCTAGCGACTACTTCCCCGTGCCACGAAAGGCCGTTTAACTATGGCCGGGGTGCGTAGCCTTTCCTACCGCTACTACTCGCTTCGCTGTCATGCGCATCACACTACTGGCTCCCGGCGTCCCGCGCAAGGGGGGGTCTTAGGCTCCGAACCGGGTGAGGAACTCGGCCTCGGCGAGGGCGATGCGCTCGATCTCGGTCGGGTCGACCGACTCGTCCACGCCGTGGATCCCGCACTGGGGTTCTTCGACGCCGAAGAGGACGATCTCCGCGCCCGGGACGTTGTCCTGCAGGGTGATCGTCAGCGGGATCGAGCCGCCCGAGCCGACGACGGCGAGGGAGTCGGCGCCGTAGGATTCCCGCAGGCACTCCCCGAACAGCGTGATTGCGGGGCCTGTGATGTCGGTGGCGAAGGGCTCGTTGATCTGGGTGACCTCGATATCCACCTGGGCTCCCCACGGGGTGTTGGCGTTGATGTGCTCTTCGAGCTTGGCCGCGGTCTCCGCCGCGCTCATCCCGGCGGGGACACGGAGGTTAAACTGCGCGCTGGCGTGCGAGTTCACCGCGTTGAGGGCCTCGTCGACGGGGCGGGAGGTAAAGCCGATCATGGTCACCGCCGGGCGGGCCCAGACCATGTCGGCGGGCTCGTCGTCGACGGTGCCGTAGAGCTGCACGCCCTCGAGCACACCCGCGTCCTTGCGGAAGGTCTCGCGGTCATACGCGTCGCCCTCCCAGGTGCCGAGGCAGTTGACTCCGTCGATGGTGGTGCGCCCATGGTCGTCGAAAAGCGAGCGCGCGATGTGGATCAGCGCAGCAGCCGCATCGGGGGCCGCGCCGCCGAAGTTACCGGAGTGCGCGTCGCCCTCGAGTGTCTGTACATCCACGCGGACCTGCGCGCCGCCGCGCAGCTGCGTGGTCAGCGTCGGCGTGCCGGCCGCGACGTTACCGGTATCGGCGATGAGGATCGCATCCGCCGCGAACAGCTCGGGAGAGGCCTCGATGAGCCTCTCCAGCCCGCCGTTGCCGCCGAGCTCCTCGGAACCCTCGACCACGACCGTGATGTTGGCCTTGGGCTCTGCCAGTCGCAGCGCCTCGAGGTGCATGGCGATGTTGCCCTTGCAGTCTGCGGCGCCGCGCCCGTACCAGCGCCCGTCGCGCTCCGTCAGCGTGAACGGGTCCGACGTCCACTCCTCCGGGTTGTTCGCCGGGACGACGTCGTAGTGGCTGTAGAGAAGCACCGTCGGGGCGTTATCGGCGATGTGGCGGCGGGCGATGATGGCATCCGCGTTATCGACAGTCGCGTGCCGGGTGACCTCGAAGCCCTGGCCTTCTAAGGCCTCGCACACCCACGCGCACGCCGCGTCGTGCTGCTCGGCGAGCTCCGGCACCGAGTGCGGGGAGTTGAACGATACGAGGGATGAAAGGTCTGCGAAAATGCGGTCACGGTTGGGTTTTTCCATGGGTTCGAACGTACCACCGGCCCTGTCGGTGCTTTGCGCGTGGATTGTGGGTGGAGAGGTTGTGCGCGGGCGGTGGGATGTCACGTTTCCGGGGGTGTTCGGTGTGGCCGCCTGGTTTTTTGGGGGGCGGTTTGGGATGGATGTGACGTTTCGGGACCGTAGGGTCACATTCAAGCGGTGTGAGACTGTGACCACCTGGGGTTTTGTGCCCGGGTTTTCGTTCAATATGACATCTCACCCGCCTAGCCTGTCGAGATGTCACATTCAAGCCCTGCGTGACTGTGACCACCTGGGGTTTTGTGCCCGGGTTTTCGTTCAATGTGACATCTCACCCGCCTAGCCTGTCGAGATGTCACATTCAAGCCCTGCGTGACTGTGACCACCTGGGAAAACGCAGCCGGAAAATCGTTGGATGTGACGTTTCGGAGCCGTAGGGTCACATCGAAGCCCCGCCGAGAGCGGATCACCTGGGCAAACGCACCCCGAAAACCCTCCGATGTGACATCCCACCCCGCCCACCTGCCGGGATGTCACATCGAAGCCCGGCCAAGATTCGGCCACCCGGGCAAACATTGCCCGGGTCCCGCAAGTCTCATCCGCCCCATCCCCCTCCGGCCCAGCCGCACGCAACCGTGCGGGGGATGGCCGCCCCGGGGTAGAGCGGACGTGCCGCTCTGCAAACACCTTGCACTCGCCGGGCGGGACTGCTAAAAATGGGTTAGCACTCAAGGTATCCAAGTGCTAGAGCGGGTGAGGCTGTCTCACTCACCAGCCGTGCCGTCGCGGGCGCCTGCTTGAACCGACGTTGAGTGGCGCCATCAAACGAACACTCTCAACGAAGTAAGAGGAGTACCTAACTCACATGGCAAAGATGATCGCATTCGACGAGGAAGCACGCCGCAGCCTGGAAAACGGGCTGAACACGCTTGCTGATGCCGTCAAGGTCACCCTCGGCCCGAAGGGCCGCAACGTTGTCCTGGAGAAGTCCTGGGGAGCCCCGACGATCACCAACGACGGCGTGACCATCGCCAAGGAGATCGAGCTCGAGGAACCGTACGAGAAGATCGGCGCTGAGCTGGTCAAGGAAGTAGCTAAGAAGACTGACGACGTCGCCGGCGACGGCACCACCACCGCAACGGTGCTCGCCCAGGCGCTCGTGCGCGAGGGCCTGCGCAACGTCGCGGCGGGCTCCAACCCGATGGGCATCAAGCGCGGCATCCAGGCGGCGACGGAGCGCGTGGCCAAGCACCTGCTCGAGACCGCGAAGGAGGTTGAGACGCAGGAGCAGATCGCCTCGACCGCCGGCATTTCCGCGGGTGATTCCTCCATCGGTGAGAAGATCGCTGAGGCGATGTACGCCGTGGGCAACGGTTCGGTGAACAAGGACTCCGTCATCACCGTGGAGGAGTCCAACACCTTCGGCGTTGACCTCGAGGTCACCGAGGGTATGCGTTTTGACAAGGGCTTCATCTCCGCATACTTCGCCACCGACATGGAGCGCGGTGAGGCCGTGCTGGAGGATCCGTACATCCTGCTCGTCTCCTCCAAGATTTCCAACGTCAAGGACCTCCTGCCGGTGCTCGAGCAGGTCATGCAGTCCGGCAAGCCGCTGCTCATCATCGCTGAGGACGTCGAGGGCGAGGCCCTTTCCACCCTCGTGGTCAACAAGATCCGCGGCACCTTCAAGTCGGTTGCTGTGAAGGCGCCGGGCTTTGGTGATCGCCGCAAGGCTATGCTGCAGGACCTCGCGATCCTCACCGGCGGCCAGGTGATCTCCGAGGAGGTCGGCCTCTCGCTCGAAACCACCGATCTCGCGCTGCTCGGCCAGGCCCGCAAGGTTGTCATCACCAAGGATGAGACCACCATCGTCCAGGGCGCTGGCGACCAGGCTCAGATCGATGGCCGCGTCAAGCAGATCCGTGCCGAGATCGAGCACTCGGATTCCGACTACGACCGTGAGAAGCTGCAGGAGCGCCTGGCCAAGCTCGCCGGCGGCGTTGCCGTGATCAAGGTCGGTGCCGCCACCGAGGTTGAGCTCAAGGAGCAGAAGCTGCGCATCGAGGACGCCGTGCGCAACGCCAAGGCTGCCGTCGAGGAAGGCATTGTTGCCGGCGGTGGCGTGGCCCTGCTGCAGGCCGCCAAGGAGCTCGAGGGCGAGCTCGGCCTCGAGGGTGACGAGGCTACGGGCGTGAAGATCGTCCGCGAGGCTCTCTCCGCCCCGCTGAAGCAGATCGCTCTCAACGCCGGCCTGGAGCCGGGCGTGGTGGCCGACAAGGTCTCCAACCTCGAGCTGGGCCACGGCCTCAACGCCGCGACTGGCGAGTACGTCGACATGATGGCCGCTGGCATCAACGACCCGGCGAAGGTGACCCGTTCCGCCCTGCAGAACGCCGCCTCCATCGCTGGGCTGTTCCTCACCACCGAGGCTGTCGTCGCCGACAAGCCGGAGCCGGCTGGTGCCGCGGGCGCTGGCATGGATCCGGAAGCAATGGGCATGATGTAAGCATCTGCTTAGCGACGCCTGAAGCAACCCGCAGCGCCCTCTCCATGTATTTCTTGGGAGGGCGCTGCTGTATAGGCGCCGAAAGCTGTGTCACTCTGGTGTGCACAGGACACCCCGCAGCGGAGCGAATCTGGCCCGTCACCCGAAACTTTGGCGCAGTATCGAGAGATAGACCCGGAGCTGGCGTAACGGGCGTTCTCAATGGCTGAGCGAAGCGTCGAAGCATCTACGGATGAAATCATCACCTTGGCACATGGCGACGTGGATTCGATCAGACGCGGGCAGTGGATGAGCTTCGCAATGTTCGTGGCCTCTGTGATCACGGCGCTGCTGGCATTTGCGATGAGCAATGATGTCGTACTCTCCGGCCTCTTTTTGTCGCCGGCAGTCTTTCAATTCCTCGGAAAGTTCATTCGTACTGTCAGGTCGGAGGAGAACGAGAAGGTCGAGTAACGGCTGCAGATGAACTCTGCAGCACGGTGCCTCGAACTACCCCACGTACTGCCGCACCCACTCCGCCTGGATGTCGAAGCTATTGCGGACGGATCCGTTGTGGTCTGAGTCAGGCACCTCGCGGTAGTCGACCGTGATGCCCTTGGCCTCCCACGTTGCGATGGTGGCCTTGACGGCCTCGCGGTTGATGGTGGTGTCGTTATCGCCGGTGAGGATGAGGAGGGGGCCTTGGGGTGCCATGAGCTCGAGCCGTTGGGCGTCGAGAAGATCTTGCATGGTCTTGGTGTTGGCCTTGGAGATGAAAAGCTCCCCGCCGGAGACGCCTTCGACCTCGTCGGTGAGCTCGGGAAGCGAGAGCTGCTGGGCCTTCTCGATGAGCTCCGCGCCGCGCTCGCTGGCAAAGTCTGCCGGGTCGACCTCCTCGAACGCGTTGATCGCGCCGGCCATGACGATGGGGAAGAAGCGCACGCCCTTGCCCTTGAGCATCTTGGCCACGTCGACAGGGCGGATGCCCATGAGACGGAGGTTTTTGTTCACAAGCTCGGTATCGCCAGGCGCGATGGCGATCGTGGCGGCCAAATTGTCAGCCGGAGAGTCCGATGCTGCCAGCGCCGCGTACCCGCCCTGGCTGAAGCCCACGTTGACCCAGCGCGCACCGGGGGAGAAGCGTGCTGCGGCCTCTTCGACGAGGCGGTTGATCGAAGAGGCGAGGGAGGCGCGGTGCATGTAGGTGCCCGGCACTTCGTCGACGCCTAGGCCCTCGTAGTCCGGCTGGGTGACGATGAACCCGGCGTCAAGCCAGTGCTGCAGGTAGGCCGTCCAGTGCGGGATGTAGCGGCCGATGGGGTCGCCCTCCTTGTAGAGGGATGGCGCGCTCGAAGTCGATAGCCCGGTGGTGCCGTGGGCCCAGCTGGCAATGGTGCCGTCGTCACGCGGGGCGGGCGGCACGGTGACCAGACCCGTCATGGGAACCGGGCCGCGCGCGCCCTCGGCGGTGTAGCGCACCCGGTAGACGGTGCCGCCGCGGGGTGCCGCAGGAGCTTCGGAATCGGGGATCTGGGTCCACTCTGTCGATGTGGGCATGCGTGTTCTCCTTATATATGCGCGAGGGTTTGTGCGGGAAAATTAGGATCCTCTACCTACTTTAGGGTGGTTGGGCCGGTTTGGCAGCGTTGCTCCGGGGAATGTCGTGAACCTGGCGGCTGGTTGTGGGCCCATGGGGAGAGGCGGCCCACTGAAGGGGAAAACGGGCCAAAATACCCCCGAAATAGGGTAGTATTCAGCCGTTTCACGGATAAATAAAAGAGATTACTTAGGAAAATCGTTCAGCTCTTGTTCACATGTAGTTAAAACTGTGGAACCTATAAGCGCTGTTGAAATGATTTGGCACGGAAACGTACGGAACCGTAACCGGTGGAATAGGTAACGAAAAGGTTACAAATCGTGCCGGACCGGCCGATCTGGAGGGGTTGACCCCTGCCATCGATGTGGCATTATTGCCCCTACGACGCCCCAAGGGTGTCAGTACACATCAAGCTTCTGCCAGTCATACTGGCACCAATCCTCTAAGGGGAAAATATGGACCTCGGTACCATCGCTACCCAGTTCGGCGACTTCGGCAAGTTCGCCGAGGCTTTCGCTAAGTTCTTCCAGGGCTTCGCCGGCCTGTTCGATACCTTCGGTAACTGGGCCACCGACGACGGTGACATCATCAACAACACCTCCAGTGTCTTCGAGGGTGACTACCAACCCGCGATCAATGCCGCGGACAAGTAATTTTCGCACCCACCCAAATCGCTTCCCCGGTGATACGCGGTCGATGCGTCACCGAACTTGAAAGGAAAACCACCCATGGAACCCAACGTCACCAACTCTGACATCCAGTTCAAGCTCGACACCCTGCAGTGGGCGCAGCTCTCCTCCGGTGACACCGTCACCGGCGAGCTCCTCGACTTCATCAAGACCATCGGCGGCCTGTCCAAGAACATCGCCGACATGCTCTCCGTCGCTGCCAAGTACCTCTAAACCCTTAGAGGCACAGGCCTAGGGCCTGCTGATAAACCCCGCCCAAGTGGCGGGGTTTTTGCGTATGCGCAGCAGGTTTGCGCGCCCGCCGGGGCGTGGAAGTTAGCGGGCGACAAGCCGCAACCGGCGCTAAGATGTGCTTCATGGCACAAGACCACAAAGAAGACGACATGCCAATGGTGGACCTCGCCCAGACCGAGGGGTATTGGGTGGATGACTCCGACGAGGACGACCCGGTCCTGCTTCAGGCGGACGGGACCCCGATTGAGACCTGGCGCGAGAACTACCCGTACGACGAGCGGATGACGCGCGAAGAGTACGAAAAGACCAAGCGTGCCCTGCAGATCGAGCTTCTCAAGTGGCAGAACTGGACCAAGGACACAGGTCAGCGCCACATCATCCTCTTCGAGGGGCGCGACGCGGCCGGCAAGGGTGGCACCATTAAGCGCTTCAATGAGCACCTCAATCCTCGTGGTGCCCGCACGGTGGCGTTGGAGAAGCCGTCGCCACGCGAGAGCACGTCGTGGTACTTCCAGCGCTACATCCAGCACTTTCCCGCCGCTGGCGAAATCGTCTTCTTTGACCGCTCGTGGTACAACCGCTCCGGCGTCGAGCGCGTCATGGGCTTTTGCACCGAATCCCAGCACGCCGAGTTCCTCCGCGAGGTTCCCATGCTGGAGAACATGCTCCTCGGCTCCGGGATTTCGCTGACGAAGTTCTGGTTCTCCGTGACGCAGAAGGAGCAGCGCACCCGCTTCGCCATCCGCCAGGTCGACCCGGTGCGCCAGTGGAAGCTCTCGCCGATGGACCTTGCCTCGCTGGATAAGTGGGACGACTACACCCGGGCGAAGGAGGAGCAGTTCCGCTACACGGACACGGACGAATCGCCCTGGATCACGATTAAGTCCAACGACAAAAAGCGCGCGCGCATCAACGCGATGCGCTACATCCTCAGCAAGTTCGAATACACCAACAAGGACCACGAGATCGTCGGCGAGCCCGACCCGCAGATTGTCAAGCGTGGCCGCGACCAGATCGGGGACTAGGTGGATCTCCTGCGCGAGCAGCGTGGGCGCATCACGCTGCTGACCATCAACCGCCACGAGCGGCGCAACGCCCTGACGGTTGAGCTCGTGCGCGAGCTGCGCGACGCGATTCAGGCCTCCGCCTCGCGTGCGATCGTTCTTACCGGGGCGGGGAGCGCGTTTTGCGCGGGCGCGGACTTGAAAGACGGGTTGGGCGGCGAGTTCTTCGCCGAGTTCGAGCGTCTCATCCATGCGTTGCGACGCCACAGTGCGCCCATCATCGCCCACGTCAACGGCCCGGCCATCGGGGCCGGGATGATGCTCACCATGGCCTGCGACATCCGCGTCGCCGCCGAGACGGCGCGCTTTGCCCTCCCCGTGGCCGACATGGCCATCGGCGTCGACGGCTGGGTCGCCTCCAGCCTGGTCGGCTACGTCGGGGCCTCGCGCGCCCGCGCCATGCTTATCGCCGGCGCCCCGCTCCCGCTCGGCGACGCCGTGAGCTGCGGATATGTCACGGCGGGTGAGAGTGAGCGCGCGGTGGAGATCGCGGAGGTCGCGGCGGCGAAGGCGCCGCTGACCGTGCGCAATATTAAGGCCGAGCTCGCCCCCGACCTCTTTAGCGCCGACGAGCGATCCTCGTTCCGGGATGCCGCGATGAGCTCCCCGGACTTCCTTGAAGCCGCCGCCGCGCGCAGGGAGGGGCGTGCGCCGCTGTTTACCGGCCTGGAGGCATCGTCCGAAAAACCCGCCTGACCTGGGGTTAGGTGCTGTAGTGTCGGCCTTTTCGGGGCGGAGATCTGTATTGTTTGAGGGGAAAGTTTTACCCCTAAGTGTTGCTTGACTGCCGTATAGCTGTCATAATCCTGGAGGTATTAGTCGTTTAGTTGCGTTCAGCTGGATGCTGCCTCGTAGAAGGCTCGCTGGGCGCTGCACGGTCGAGCACCCACTTTTCGGAAAGGCCATCTCACCTATGTTTTCGGCTGCATCCCCCTCGATGAGCGAGTGCGCGCGGCGCACACTGTCGATCGTGGCAACGCTCCTCGTTGCGCTCGCGATCGTCGCGGCGCCCGTAGGCGTCCCGCAGGCGCAGGCGCAGGCGACCGTGCCCAACGCAACGAACTGGAGCTTCAAAGATTGCTCTTTCCGGCAGGGCGACCTCGCTCGCGACTACGCAAACAACACGTGCTGGATTAGTTTCAACCGCAGCGAGTTCAACGGCAATGTCGTGACCAAAACCATCGGGCCATACACGCTCACGATGCGGCTGAGCATCCAGAACTCGGATGCTCGAGACGGTTACCTGGAGACACAGAACGGGAGGCTCGGCACCGGTAGCGCATTCGGCGACTCTACGAGCGGTCAAGGTGTGTTTCATCCCTATGCCGGGGATGGAGGTACACCGATTATTCGCAAGGTGTCCACCCAATACATTGAGCTTTACGCAGACCAGATCGCTGTGACAAAGGGCGGGGTGCGCCAGGACTTTAGTGTGGTCTTCGCCGACGCGGAAGGTACGAAGAAAAACGGCTCCGTCGGCGAAATCATCTCCGTGGTCTCTACTGGGGGAACCACAATGGGCTACGGCCGCGTCACTCCTCAGGGCTATGATCAGGCCTGTACGGGCGCGAATCATCAAGACACAATGTTCGGTCCGGGCACTGTTATTAAGCCTATTGAATGGCCTGCCGCGGTGGCAGGATTCAAAGACTTTGTTTGCCGCGTTCCTGGTTTCACACTCAACCCGCCGGAGAGACCCGGAACCTGGACCTTTGAGACGAAAAACCCGTCCGCACTGCGAATTGGTATGGGTGCCTACACCAATACTGTTCAGGCCTTTGCCATGGGCATCAACCTCTCCCGCGCCTCCGTGCCCGCAACCGCCGTGAGCGTCGATTCCACCGCCTTTGAGCAGCAACAGACCGGCCAGGTCACCACGTTTAGCCCCAACGATTTGAAGGTCTACGACAGGCAGGGCACCACCGATACCCCTATCGATGTCACGCCGGGGACGACGGGGGCTTACATCCGCGCGCGCAATGCAGATAACTCCTACGCCGGCTCGGTGGTCTACCGCTCCACCGCCACCGGCGCGCAGGCGAACATGGCGACGAAGCGCTACGAGCCGACGTGGACCTGCACGCTCACGGACTCGAACTCCACGGCGATCACCCGTACGTTTAAGGCGGGGAGCGAACCGGAAGATATGCCGGTAAGGGTCAACAACGCGCCAGGGGGAAATTGGAGCGAGGTTGTGGTGACTGACCCGACCGGTCGCGTCCCGTCCTGCTCAGTGCAGTGGAAGACACGATTCTTGCCCACGACGCTGAATCTGCAGAAGTCGGTCACCGGAAACGCCGCCGGCTACAAAGACATCCAGCTGCGCCAGTTCACGTTGAACTACACGTGTACGGACCTTACGGTCTCCAACGTGCGCGCAAGCGAGGCCTACCCCGGACTCGAGCTGACGGGATTCGCCTCCCTCGAGCGCGGTACCTCGCAGACCACCGGCGTGCTGCCGAAGGGATCATCCTGCACGGTGACAGAGGATCCCGCCTCTGCCGCGCCGCCGTCAGGCACGAAGCTCGACCTGCAATGGAACACGGCGCCTACCGGGCCGGTGGCGAACCCGAACGGGGGAACCAACTCGTATTCCGTGCAGCTGCAGGACTCTAACACCGCCCACGCCTACGACAACTACAACTACGGCACGGGCACCTTGGTCTTAAGCAAGGAGATCTTCGGCGACCCGGTCATCGACGGATTCCAGCTTGATAACTACTCCTTTGAGGTCACCTGCGCCGCGACAAACCTGCCGAAGTGGACCGCGACGATCACGATGTCCCGTTCGGGCACCGCGGTCTCGGGCAGCACAGAGCTCTCCGGCATCCCGGTGGGGCAGGATTGCACCGTGCGCCCCTTAACGGACCTGGCGGGGGAGCAGCGAAATCAGATCCGGTTTACTGGTCGCACAGTCACCGTCGACGGTGCGACGGTGGAGGTTGATCCCGCGGCAAACTACTCCTACCACTTCACGCTTCCGGAAACCGACGGCGCGCGCAGCGAGATTCACTTCCACACAGGATACGAATACATCGTCCGCGAGGTGTTTGTGAACAAGCTCATCGTCGGGCCGGCTTCAGGTAGCCCCGATCTAGTGAGCCCCACCTACACGGCGAACTACCGTTGCACTGCACCCACGGGCAAGGTCACCGAGGGCACCGCGCAGCTCGGGGGGCACGGCAGTGAGGCGTCGATAGGCAACGTGCCCGTGGGATCGAGCTGCAACGTGTGGGAAAACGCGCCGGGGGATACCGCCAATACTGTCTTTACGGGTGCACGCGTGCGCTCCTTTGACGCGAGCGATATCCCCACCGAGGTGGATAACAGCCAGGCGCACAACGCGTCCGTGCTCAAGGTCTGGCTCACGCAAACCGGTGAACGCAACCTCGTGACGGTGGAGAACTCCTACGACTACAAGCTTGGCACCGTCACGCTGAACAAGGACGTAGTCAACACCTCTGGCCTCAATGTGCCCAGCTCGTATACCTTCCGCTTTAATTGCGGCACGAGGAACATAGGGCAAAGTGCCGTCTTCCTCACGGGTACTGCGCAGGTCGCGGCCGATGGGTCGACGGTGCTCCAGGCAACTGACCCGGCGGCGAACGACCAGGAAGGCGCAATGGGCGTTCCCTACGGCAACACCTGCACGTTCACGGAGGACCTGCCCACCCTCAGCGCCGCTGTCATCATGGACACGAACGTTCCCGGAATTACTGTGAGTGCTCCGACGAACTCCGTGACGGCGACGAACACGTTTACCGCAGCCGGCGATGGTTTCACCATCTACCAGGCCCTCGGCGGAGAAGAGGAGCTCATTCCCGCCGGGGGTATGTCCTACACTCTCGTCTGCACCGTCAACGAGGCGGTTGTGGTCAATCCCGCAGAGCCACCCGCGGAGACGACGGCAGTGGAGAAGACCTTCACGTTCAACCTCACAGACGGCCAGGAAGGACGCGTCACTGCGGAAGAGCTTCCCCTCGGCAGCGAATGCGTGATCAGCGAGGCTAACCCGGATAGCCTCACGCGCACGAACTACAAGGGCACTGAGTACAAGATCAACCGTGAGCTGGATACCCAGTCCTCGGACCCCTCAACCATTGCTCTTGGCACGCCTTTTACCATCGGCCAGTCCACGGTGTTCGGCGTCTCGGCTGACTATAGCTACAAGCCGTCGACAGTCACAAGCACCAAGCAGGTGATCTTCGATACCGCCACGGAGCAATACATCTCCGACCCGCGCAAGCAAATCAAGCGGGATCGGCAGTTCCCCATCACTCTCGTGTGCACCAGCCCCGATGGCTCGCCGCTGGTGAACATCTCGACGACCATCAAGGATGAGCAAACCCTTTCCCAGGGGGGCATTCCCGAGGGTGCGGAGTGCGCTGGGTCCGAAGGGGCGACGACGACAGCCAGTGGCGTGACCTTGACCACCAAGATCGGTCTCAATACCGGCGAGGGGAACACCAGCGTCGACGGCAACTCGATCGAGTTCACCGCCCGGGAGGGCGATGACTTAATCACGATTCAAAACGTCTACTCCCGCCGCCTGACGGACATCAAGCTAGACAAGGTCGCGATCCTGCCCGCCAACGTGCGGGAGCAGTACGCCGCTTCTGGCCAGGACCTGCAAAAACAGCTCTACACTCACCAATTCCACTTGCAGTGCTTCGACCCGGAGACGGGGGATACTGCCATGCTCTTCGAGCAGACCCAGTCGATTACGGGAGAGGGCACCACGACCTATACCGGGGTGCCAGTCGGCGCTGACTGCAAGATCGACGGCGATAACTTCGGATCGTTGCGTCTAGAGATGCGCGATGGTGGCCAGAAGCTCGAGGCCTACCTCAAGCCCGAGGAAGTGGACTGGGTCATCGACCGAGCCGGCGGCAACGCGGTGGCAGACACTGCCCTCGACGATGGTGTGACGAGCTCGCCGGCCGTGCTCACCGTCGATGACGCGGCGGCCAACCACGTCACGCTGACGAACCACTACAACTACCAGTACTCCCCTGTGCAGCTGGAAAAGCGCGTGGAAGGCACGCAGGAGGACCTCTCCCTGTTGACCGAGACGCGGTTCCAATTCGCCATGCAGTGCAAGGCGATCGGCTTCCAGACCAACGTCATCGGCACGGACGACAACACCATCCCGAACTCCCTCGGTACTGGTGATTTCACCACGTCGAGCACCCCGTGGACCTACACCAGCCCGGGCGCACTCGTTCCCGCTGGTTCGCTCTGTACCTTCCGGGAGGTCGCCCCGGCGGGCCTGCCGCAGGAGCTCACCATGAGCGTGGCATCGGCGTCGAACGAGGACCCCGATCCTAAAGACCCAGCTACCGCGACGGGCCGCGCCCCGGTACCTGGAGCGACCGAGCCGACGAAGTTCACCTTCACCGACACCATCGAGCGACGCACAGCACCCGTCGGCCTCAAGCTGCGCCAGGCCGGCTACCTCGGCGGGGCCGCCGAGGCGGGCTACACGCTGGTGATCACCTGCGGTGCGGGGGAAGTGACCAAGACGTACCCGCTCACCAGCGTCGTTGAAGGCACGCTGCCGACAACCAACGGCAGCGTCGTGTCGGATGATACCGTCCTCCTCCCCGTCGGCCTAGAGTGCGCAATCAACGCAGAAAGCAGCCCCGCTCTCGCCGCCCGGGGCCAGGTCGAGGTCGTCGGCGGGGACCGGCGTCCCTACATGCGCTACGCGGAATGGGCCGGCGAGGCGTACAACGGGACCTCGAAAAACCTCACGCAGGTTCCTTTCGGGGACGTGGGTTCGAAGGTCTACAACACGACGTTCACAGTGCCCGGTAGTGCCCCGAGCGACTCGGTAACCTTCGTGCTCGGCGCGGAGTTCTACCACCCGCGCGCGCTATACGACGTCCGATTTACCAAGGAAGCCGAAGGCGAGCCAGGCAGCGGCAACACGTTCGCCTTCACCCAGGCGTGCAGCGCCGCGGACCAGTCCTTCGAGCTCAAGGACGGCGGTACGCACATTATCAAAGACGTCCCCGTGGATTCGACCTGCGTGGTCACCGAGGTCGACGACGCAAACCCCCAGGCCAACCCCGCGCTCACCGTTCAGACCAGCGGGGACCTCATCGGCGACGCCGCGGCCTCCTCAAGCTCGGGCACCGTGTCCTTCGTCGCGCTGGCGACCAGCGGGGAGGACACCTCGACCGCGGGTGATCGCTGGGCACTTACGGTGCTCAACAGCTTCCCCGGCATCGAGGTGACCAAGCGCATCCCGGGCACCCCGGTGAGCGCGGTGACCGGCGCGGTGGCCGATCGCGCGATCCTTGCCGATGACGCCACGACGATGGAGATCACCTACACGGTGAAGAACACCGGCGTGTTCGACGCCCAGGTCACGGAGTTTAAAGACCCCTCGTTGGCCGGCTACAGCGTCAATGGCACCGACATTGGCGAAGACGGGGTCATCCCGGCCTCGGTGTGCGCCGGAGGAACCGTGCCGAGCGGCCAGTCGCTGACGTGCACGGTGACCGTTGACATCTCCGGCGAGCCTACGGATAAGACGTTTAGCTACTTCGGCGACGTCACCATCACGGCGACGTCGAACGGACAGACGCTTACCGCCACCGACGGCTACGGCGCGCTCCGGCTCACAGGCATCATCGGCGCACTTCTGCCGGATACCGGCATGCAGACGCTCGCGTGGATGCTCGTGCTAGGCCTGTTGCTCTTCGGCTTCGGTGCGTGGCGATTCCTGCGGCGCGAAGACGGGGCGTCGACAAGCGAAGAAGCGGAGGCCATTGATGCGACCGTGTAAGCGAGCCCGATTCATGCGGAGGCTGTTCGGCATGACGTAAAACCACGGAAGAGTCCGACCAGCCCACACCCTTTCCCCCGTCCTAACTTCACAGATCTTCCTCGAAAGGAAAGCCCACCATGTCCCGAATCTCTTCCAAGGCCCTGGCGATCGCCGCAGCGGCCACCATCGCGGCGGCCTCCCCGCTCGCGTTTTCCCCCAACGCCCCGTTCGCAGTTGCGCAGAACACCCAGGGTGTCGACATCAACGCCGATGCCTCCCTGACCATCGACAAGCGCCTCGGCGAGGCTGGCGGCACCACTACGCCGCTCCAGGGCACCTCGTTCAAGGTCGAGCGCGTTGCGATGACCAACCAGCTCAACACCGCTGCCGGCTGGCAGGAGGCCTCCGACATCACCGCCGCCGGCGCCGCTGCCGCTAACGTAACCGGTGAGGCATTCACCGTTGCCACGGGCGCTGACGGCAAGGCCGTCTTCCCCGACGTGACCGTCGGCCTCTACCGCGTGACCGAAATCCAAAACGGCAACTACACCGTCGCAGCCCCGTTCCTGGTCACTTTGCCGCTGATCGAGGATGGCGTGGTCAACTACAACCCGACTATCTCCCCGAAGAACCAGCTGCTTGAGCCGACCAAGTCCGCGGTGGATACCAACGTCACCGTTGGCCAGGACATCGTCTACACCGTCAACGCTCCGGTTCCCGCCGGTGATGTGCTGCAGGACGACACCCGCACCATCACCCAATTCCGCATCGAGGACACGCTGCAGCAGGGCCTGACCTACAACCAGACCGAGGGTGCCCAGGTGACCGTGACCGGCGGCGCCGGCGGTGAGACCCTGGAGGCCGGCACCGACTACACCGTCGACTGGACGGCACCGAAGCTGACCGTTGACTTCACCGACGCCGGCCGCGCGAAGCTGGCCGAATGGCGCGCCACCAACCCGGGGCTGACCGTCTCGGTGAAGTTCAACGCCACCGTCACCCAGATTCCGGCCAACGGCCAGTTCTCCAACACCGCCCAGGTGTTCATCCCGAACGCGACCACACCGCTGGACACCACCCCGTCCACCCCCAACGACGGTACCGACGACGCCGTGACCACCCAGTACTCCGATGTCGCCGTGAGCAAGACGGTTAACGGTGTCAACGTCGACGAGGGCACCACCGGTGCCGGCGCAGTCTTTGAGATCTACGAGTGCACCGCTCAGGGTTCCAGCTACCAGATCGCCGAGAATGCGGCACCGCTGACGGGCGCGAACGCCGAGGGCACCGCTACCGCCGGCACGACGATCACCACCGCCGGTGGCTCCGCAGATGCCGCTGCCGTTGCTAACGGCTACGCCCTCCAGTTCGACCCGGAGAAGCAATACTGCGCCGTGGAGACCCAGGCCCCGGCCGGCTACCTGCTCAAACCGGATCCGACTCCGCTCAACCTCACCACCCCCGGTGACGCGGACAGCCGACCGATCTACACCGCCACGGTGAACAACGTCAAGGACAACATCTTCGGCAAGCTGCCCGCAACCGGTACCACCACGATGCTGGCCATGCTCGCGATCGGCCTCGTGCTCTTCGCCGGCGGTGCCGCCTACCAGCTCCGCCGCAACAACGCATAGGCCGAGCACACTACTGCAAGGAAGGATGAACCCATGAGTCGACGAGGAAGGTGGCTGCCTCTGGCGGTCGCAGCTGCACTGACTGCGGCGGCGACCCCGGTGGCGCTGCCCGCCGTCGGGCCTGCCGCAATAGCGCAGGCCGCCGGAACGGTAGATGTCAGCCTCGTCGACTCGGTGGGGCAGGAGTGGTTCGAGCTCATCGGCGACCGAGACGTCGTGCTCAGCCGCATCGATGGGATCGACCCCTCCACCGCAGCGGGCCAGGAGCAGCTTGGCGCGCTCGATGTCCCGGCGCTGCTGCGCTCGGGAACCACGCTTGACGAGGTTGCCCGCGCGGCAACCAAAGACGGTGTGGCCACTCTCACCGGCCTCGAGCCGGGCGTCTACCTCCTCGAGGTGGCCGATAACCCGCAGACGCGGGACGCACGCGTGTCTTACGCGCCCGCGGTTGTCGTGCTCGCCCCGGGGGCCATGACCCGCACCTTCGCTCCCAAGGCGCAGGTGCTGGGCGTGAGTGCCCAGGCGCTCACTGCATGCAACACCCCGCGCTGGCTCAACGCGGCCGCGCCGGGCACCTATGTCGAATACGATTATTCTTTCACTATCCCCAATCCCAGCGTCGACGGCGGCGTGGGGGTCTACGAGATCACCTTGGATTTCTCCACTGGGCACACCATCCAGTGGGAGGACTCCCCGGTGATCGTCCGGGCCGCGGCCGCAAAGATGCTGCTACGGCTGCCCTGGCTGCAGCCGCGCGGAGAGGAGACCGTGGTCAAGCTGGCCAAGCCGACGATTTCGCTCGTCGCGGGCGGAAAGACCACCGAGCTTGCGGATGGCCCCGGCTACACCGTCGCGCTCGACGGCACCAAGTCGGCGACGTTTACCTTAACGGAGCAGGCGCGAGCGCAGCTTGCCGACGCCCGCAGGGCCGACCCCCTCGCACACATCGAAATTCGGGTCCCCACCAAGGCGAACACGTCCGGCCCCTGGGGCACCCCGGGCCGCGGCGAGGTGCTTGGCACGCTGGAGACGACAGCGCACCTGCGCACCGACGGGATGGACGCCGTGCGCACCCCCGTCGACGTGGAAAAGACCAGCCACGTCAACGTGGTCACCCGCAAGGCCTGCTTCCTGCCGGGTTCCGACGATTCCGGTTCGGGCGGCACCGACGGGCCAGGAAACAACGGCCCGGGCAGCTCCGGTCCCGGCAGCAATGGCGCCGGCGGGTCCAGCTCCCACGGCGGCGCCGGGCAGCCCGGTGGCGGCGATGGTGGGCCTGGGGCCCAGCCCCAGGCCGCTGGACCAGGCGAAGGCGCCCAAGGCTCCGAGCAGGGCGGGACACAAGGGGGCTCCCGTTCCGGGCTCGCATCGACCGGCGCGGGAGTGCTCGGCATCACCATGCTGGCACTTGTGCTCATTGCCGCGGGTCTCGTCCTGCGCCGGCGCGGGCGTGGTGGGGCCGGGGCGTGAGCGTAGGCGTCGATAAGCGGGCCGCGAGGCGGAAAAGCGGCAACGCAGCCTCCCTCGTCGTGCTTGTGCTGGGTGCGCTCCTGCTGCTCTACCCCGTGGTGTCCACGTTGGCGAACCACTACACGCTGATCCGGCAGAACGAGGTCTACTCGGACGCTGTTGAATCACTCAGCGACATCGAAAAGGCCGATCAGCTGCGCCTCGCCCACGAGTACAACGACTGGCTCCTCGCCACCGGGCCGCACGCGCGCCCGCCGGTCGAGGGCGACGACGGCTTTGACTACTACATGTCGCAGCTGGTGCTGCCCGAGAACTTCTCCACCATCGCGCGCATCCGCATCCCCGCCATCAACGTCGACCTCCCCGTCTTCCACACCACCGCGCCGAAGGTGCTCTACGACGGTGCCGGCCACATGTACGGCTCCACCCTGCCCGTCGGGGGAGAGGGGACCAACGCCGTGATCTCCGCGCATACCGGCATGGTTAACGCCGCCATGTTCGACCAGCTTCCCATGCTCAAAGAAGGCGACGACATCTACATCGACGTCATGGGCCAGCGCCTGCGCTACCAGATGACGGGGCGCGAGGTGGTCAAGCCCGAGGCCTACGACCGAGTGACCTACGAGCCGGGCAAGGACAAGATCACGCTGATCACCTGCACCCCCTACGGGCTGAATACCGACCGGCTGTTGGTGCACGCCGAGCGCGTGCCGCTTGACCCCAGTGTGCCGGAGCCGGAGGTGTCGGGATGGGCGTGGTCGTGGTGGATGATCGCGGTGGTGGCGCTCGTGGTCATCGTCTCCCTGCTGGTTGCGTGGCGGGCTGTGAAGCGCCGTCGGGCGGCGCGGGCGCGGCTAGACTCCGCGGACGCATAGCCCGGTTGCGCCTGCACTGCGAAAAGTCTCCAACTGCACGGCGCTGGGCTTCGGTGTGACATCTCGGCAGCTGGCCTGGGTGAGATGTCACATCGAAGGATTCCCAGCCGCATTACCCCGATGGTTTTCCTCTTAGATCTCGCCGGGGTATCGAGTGGAACAAAGGCCTGCTGCAGGATTTCCTCGTTGGGGTTCGACGCGACAACCTGGGTGGACCCGGAACAACGAAAGATCGGGGCCGGCGACTTATACATCGATGACGAGACACAAACGGCCCCGATAACGGGGCCGAATAGAGCTTATAGGTGCGGGGGCTGGCTCCTAGCGTGCCGCCGGAAGCAGCCCCGCCTGGACGGCGAGGTTGTAGGCGCCGCCGAGGACCGCGGCAATGATGCCGGCCCACAGGAGGCTCCAGCCGATCTGGGTGCCGATGTAGGCGGTGTCCACCGAAGAGCCGCTGACCGCGGAAAGGGCCGCCAGCTGGCGTGCGGAGGAGCCGTTGGGGGCGGCGCCCGGCTCCTCGGCAATGCGCTCGGCAACCTCAGCGCCTCGCAGCACATCATCGGCCTGGCGGCTGGAGGCGTCGATGAGGGAGCTCGCCAGCGGGATGACGGTGCCGTTGACGGTATCGTCGACCTTCGAGCTGGAGCCGTCGGTGTTGCTGGAGTCCTGGGCGGAATCGGAGGTGCTCGAGGTCTTCAGATCGGTCGAGGACTCTTCGGCGGACGCGGCGGCGGTGCCGGAGACGGCGACGGCGGCAGCGAGTGCGGAGGCGAGCAGGGTCTTTTTGACGGAATTCATGGGGAACCTTTCGAAAGCTCAATGGGTGTACACAACATTTATCATGTTGCGTCCCAGAACCGTTACAGCAGGGTTGCGTTAGGCGACGGTCGTCAAGCTGAACCCGGCGGGGAGGGCTCGATGGGGTTGCCCTGCCAGGTGGAGTCGGCGGGGACGGCGTCGCCACGCATGACCAGCGAGCCCGGGCCCACCGTCGCGCCCGGGCCGATCGTGGAGGCCGGCAGCGCCACCGAGTGGGGCCCGAGCGTCGCGCCGGGCTCAATAGTCACGGTATCCAGCGACATCACGCGGTCTTGGAACAGGTGCGTTTGCACCACCGTGCCCGGCCCCACGGTCGCGCCCGCGCCGACGGCGCACAGGTCGGTCTCCGGGAACCAGTAGGAATCGATCCACGCGCCGCGCCCAATGCGTGCGCCGAGTAGCCGCAGCGCAATGTTCATCTCTGCTGTGCCGGCGGCGTGGGTGAAAAACCACGGGGCGGCGACGACCTCGATGAACTGGTCTTGTAGCTCGCCGAGCCAGACAAACCAGCTGTAGAGCGGGTGGTCGCCGGGGGTGTGGCGGCCCACGCAGGTCCACTTCGCCACCGCGGCGACGGCGACGGCGATCGCGCCGAGCGCCATGAAGGCAAGCCCGCCGAGGGCGTATCCCCACCACCCGAGGCGGGCGAGGGCGTAGTGGATGAGCCCGACGTAGCCGGCGGCAAGCACCCCGCTCGCCATCGGCGCGAGCAGTCGCATGGTCTCGATCACCGCGCGCTTGCGCTTCACGCGTGCCGACGGCCTATAGGTCAACGCCTCCCCGCCATCCGCCAAGACCTCGACGCGGCGCATCCGCTCCGGCGGAGAGCCCCACCAGTTCGTCCCTGCCTTCGACTTCTTCGGCGTGGAGGAGAGCACCGCCACCAGCGAGTTTTTCGCCAGCTTGCGGCCGGGCTCCGCGATGCCGGAGTTGCCCACGAAGGAGCGTTTGCCAATCGTGGTCTCCCCGGTGCGCATCCAGCCGTGCCCCAGTTCGTAGGTGCCGATGAGGGTGTCGTCGGCAAGAAAGGCGCCGTCTTTGATGGTGGTGAGCTTTGGAATCATCACCGCCGTGGAGGCCTCGACGTCGCGGCCGACGCGCGCGCCGAGCGCGCGCAGCCACGTCGGGGTCAGGGCGCCGGCGTAGAGGGGGAAGGCGCGCGTGCGGGCGTCGTCAAGCAGGCGGGTGATCGTCCACAACCGCCAGCCCTGCGCGGAGCGCACGGGCCCCACCCCCGGGCGCAGCCCCCACGAGCAGGCGCGCACGCCCGCCCAGGTCAGCGCGAGGTAGGTCGCCAGCGCGACGAGCGCGCCGAGCGGGGCGAAGAGCAGCGCGCCGACGTACGGGTTGCCGGCGGTGGCGGCGACGAGCGCGAACACCACCGCCGCGCCCGCCAGCGCGGAGGCGGCAGGCACGGCGGCCAGCGCCAGCGCGGTCGCGCCGTATACCCACGCCCAGCGGGTGCGCCGCGGCGGGTGTGAGTCGGGGAAGCGCTGCTTAGAGCGGCCGACCTTGCGGGCGGGGGAGCCGGCCCAGCGCGCCCCCTTCTTCACAGGCTTGCCGCCGGTGAGCGTTGAACCCGGCTCAATGTGCGCCCCGGCGTGGATCTCGGCGCCGGGCATGAGCGTGGAGCGGGCCCCCACGCGGGCGTCCCTCCCCACGTCGATCGTGCTCACCCGCAGCACGTCGCCGTCGAGCCAATAGCCGGTAAGGTCTACCTCGGGCTCGACGGCGGAGTTGTCGCCGAGCGTGAGCAGGCCCGTTACCGGGGGAATTGAGTGTAGGTCAACGCCGCGGCCGACCTGCGCCCCGAGCATCCGCGCGAGGTAGGGGACGAACGTCGAGCCGGAGATGTTAAGCGCCCCCGAGGCCTCGAGCCAGCGCTGCGCCGCCCACAGCCGCAGGTGGACCCGCCCGCCGCGCGGGTAGTCGCCCGGGGCGATGCGCCCGCGGATGAGCCGGGCGCCGAACGCGCCGATGGGCAGGCGGCCTAGCGGGGTGCACAGCGCGAGGAACAACGCCGCGAGTACGCGCCAGTCCAGCTCCAGCCAGCCCAGCGCGGTGGCGATGATCGCCCACCAGGTCACGTACGTCGCCGCGCGCAGCGTCATCACCGGGATCTGGATCAGCGTTTGCGCCGCGCGGGTGCCCGCCCCGACCGGGCGGACCGTGCGTGGCTCAACGGGGGCATGGGAGCCGAGCGAATCCGCGAAATCCGCCAGCGCGGCGAGGCGCGGGTGGTCGTAGAGGTCGCGCACCGCGATCGTGGGGTAGCGCTCCCGCAGCCGCGCCACGAGCGTCGCTGCCGCCAGCGAAGAGCCGCCGAGCTCGAAGAAGTCGGCGTCGCGCGACTCCGCGGGAACGCCGAGGACCTCGTGCCACACCTCGGCCAGCCACGCCTCGGTCTCGCTCATCGCGCCCATCTCCGCCGTCGACGGCAGCGGCCACGGAAGCGCGGCCTTGTCTACCTTGCCGGAGGTGCGCACAGGCAGCTCCTCCATGACGTATAGGCGCGGGACGAGGGCGGCGGGCATGAGCTCGGCGAGGCGGGAGCGCAGCTCGGCGGTGTTTAAGGACGCGCCCTCGTCGGGCGAGACGTAGCCGACGAGCACCTTGTCGCCCGCCCCGGTCGTTTTCACCGCGACGGCCGAGTTGTACACGCCCGGCAGCGCGGCGACGTTCGCCTCGACCTCGCCGAGCTCGATGCGCCGCCCGCCGATTTTCACCTGGTCGTCCGCGCGCCCGATAAACGCCAGGCCGTCCTCGGTGACCTGCACGTTATCGCCCGTGCGGTAGGCGCGCTCCCAGGTATCCAGCGGGGCGTACTTCTCCGCGTCCTTGGCCGGGTCGAGGTAGCGCGCGAGCCCGACGCCGCCGATGACGAGCTCGGTGCCCTCCACGCGAAGGTCCCACCCGTCGAGCGGCCAGCCGATCGTCACAGGCCTGCCGCGCTCGAGCTTCGCTGCCGACGCCACGACGGTTGCCTCTGTGGGCCCGTAGGTGTTCCACATCTCGCGCTCGGCGGTGGCCAGGCGGTCGACGAGCTCCTGGGAGCACGCCTCGCCGCCGACGATGAGGAGGCGGACGTTATCGAGCGCCTCCGCAGGCCACAGCCCGGCGAGCGTGGGCACCGTGGAGACGACTGTGATGTCGCGGCGGATGAGCCACGGGCCTAAGTCTTGGCCGGAGCGCACGAGCGAGCGCGGGGCCGGCACCAGGCAGGCGCCGTGGCGCCACGCCAACCACATCTCCTCGCAGGAGGCATCGAAGGCCACCGAAAGCCCCGCCAGCACGCGGTCATCGGGGCCGAGCGGCTGATCGCGGCAGAAGAGGCGGGCCTCTGCGTCGACGAACGCGGCCGCGGATCGGTGCGTGACCGCCACGCCCTTCGGCGTGCCGGTGGATCCGGAGGTGAAGATGATCCAGCAGTCGTCCCCCGGGGCGGGCTCGTCGGTGTCGCCGTGGCCGGCCGGCGTGAGTGGGCGGAAGCCGTCGTCGGTAAACAGGCCGTCGATACCCGCCTCGCCGAAGACGAGCTCGGCGCGCTCGTCGGGGTCGTCGGCGTCGACCGGGACATAGGCGCAGCCCGCCCACAGAGTGGCCAGGATGGCGAGGTAGAGGTCGCGGCGCCCCGAGGTCATGCGCACGCCGATGCGCATCCCGCGGCGCATCCCGTGGCGGTGCAGCTCGGCGGCAAGGTTACGGACCTGAGAGATCAGTTCGGTGTAGGTGATGACCTCGCCGTCATCGATCGCCGCGGCCTCCGGGTAGGCGGCGGCGGTGTCTTGCAGGATCGTGATAAGCGTGCGCGGGGCAGGAGCCAAGTGGGAACGCAGGAGCTTGTCAGTCATGGATTATTATAATAATGGGTACGAGCCAACGAATGGGCATCGGGGTCGTGCCTAGCTGGCCTTTCCTGCCTCGTCCTCCTGCAAGATTGCCTGGGAGAGCTTCTTCAGGCTCTTGAGTTGCTTCGTCGTCGACATGTCGAGGGCGCGGTCTTCGGCGGCGGCGACGGCCTCGGCGAGCTGCGCCTGGGCCTTGATCCCCTTCTTCGTGGGGGTGACGATCTGGCGGCGGCGATCCTGCGGGTCGCGGTCGCGGGTGACCCACTCGTGGCGCTCAAGCGAATCGATGAGGCGGACCATGTCGGAGGCGTCGATCACGAGCAGCTCAGCGAGCTGCGTCTGGGAGCAGGCGTGCTCGCAGACGCAGGTGAGGATCCAGAATTCTCGCATCGTCGTGCCCTGCTTGCCCAAAGCGCGCTCAACCTGGTCCTTGGTGTGGCGCCGCACCCGCTCGATCTGGAACGAGGGGGATTTCATCAGCGCTCCGGGGAGTTCAGTTCCTGCCATGTGTCCAGCATAAACGTATGCGCTTGACAGGCAAAAAGGTAGGGGATGTCAATTACTCCCCGCGTTCATGAGGTAGATCGGCCTCCACCCACGCGGTCGTGCCGCCGTCGACGTTGATGACGCCGTCCCACCCGAGGGACTGCTCGAGATATTCCGCGGCCTGCGCGGAGCGCCCACCGGAGCGGCAGATGAGGTAGATATCCTTGTCCGGATCGATGCGGCCGGTGAGGGAGGCGAACTCGCTCAGCGGCAGGTTCACGGCGCCGGTGGCGCGGACCTCGGTGAATTCGTCGGGCTCTCGGACGTCGATAAGCTGCGCGCCCGAGGGAACGTCGGTGACCGTGACTGTTTTCATGGCCGCCAGTGTACGGATCAGATAGCGTATACGCCGTGACCGTCCAGCCCCGGCGCCTGCCGCGAAAATACTACGTGCGCCGGCGCGTTGCGGCGCTTGTGTTGCTGGGCCTCGTCATCTTTGCGGTGGCGGGGGTGTGCGCGCGGTCCGCCCAGCCCCCGCCCGCGGCCGCGCCTGCGGTACCCTCCCAGGCACCGGAGGTCGTCGTGCAGTCGCGCCCGGTGGAGCTCGAGGTGGCGTCGATAGGCATACGCGCGCAGTTCGAGCCGGCGGATTGCCGCGTGAAAAACGGGGCGATCAACCCGGCGACGCTGGGCCAGGCGTGCGCATACACGGCGCCGGATCGGCCCTACCAGCTCCCCGGGACACACGCGGGGGATGTTGTTGTCATCGCTGGTCACGCTGGGTTGGGGGCGGTGTTTGACAAGCTTTACGATGCCTCAGCCAACACCCACCGAGTCTCCATCGGCGACGTCCTCTACCTGCGCACGGAGTCCTCCGGGGAGAAATGGCTGCGCTACCGCGCCACCGACCTGCACGACCCGTCGAAGGCTGCGCTCTCGGAGGACCCGGCGGTGTGGGGTGTGGGTGCCACGCCCGGGCGCCTGCTCACGATTAGCTGCATTCAGCCGCCGCTTGGCGACGCCGTCCGCAACGCCGTCGTGGGATGGCAGTTCGACGGCGTGGAGTTGCGCTGAAACGCGTGTGAATGGTGGTAGGGTTGAGGTAACGTTCAAGTTGATGTTGAGACTTAACCCCCCTGGAGTGATCCCATGAAGCGCAATCGCACCACCCTCGCCGCAGCCGCCCTCGCCGGCGCGCTGGCGCTCAGCGCCGCGCCCACCGCATGGGCACAGGAATACCCGGCAGCCGCCACAGACGCCCACGGCAAGGAATACTTCCTCAACGCGGAAGGCACCCATTACCTTGCCGACAGGGAGCTTGCCGACACCGCCTTCAACCTCCTGCCCGCCGAAGAGCGCGACAAGGCCATCGACGTCACCCGCGCCGCTGTCGCCGGTCTCATCGGCACAGGCGAAGCCATCGCGCCCTCGAACGCGGGCGCGCCCGTAGACACCCCGGCCACCGAGGTGAAAAACGAAGAGGTCTTCGGGCCCGAACACGTCGACCCGAACTCCGACCAACCCGTCGCCGCCGGGCTCATCGCCCTGCCACCGGTGCTCACCGTGGCCGAGCAGACCTACTACCTCAACGCCGACGGCAAAACCTACGTCACCGACGTCGCGCGGGTGACCGAGGCCCCGACACCCGAGGAGATCGGCGACTCCCAGACGCTGCTTGCCGAGCACGGCGCCGAAGTCGCACGCCAAGCCCTCGAAGCCGCCCGCGCCGGCGGCCAGGCCGTCGAGTACGCCGCGACCCCGACCTCTGGTCCTGCTCCGGCTGCTGGTTCCGCTCCGGCTGCTGGTTCTGGTTCGGCTTCTGCTTCTGCTGAGCCCGTTCCTGCCGCGGATGTTGCACCTGTCTCGGGTGAGCCCGTCGCTGCGGTGCAGCGAGGCATGGCGGCCGAGACTGGGAGCAACGCCATCACCCGTGGGCTGTTTGCACTGGTCCTGGCCTCCGCGGTCGGGGCTGCAGTATTCGCCTACGGGCGCCGGTTCCTGGTCTAAACATCGGCCAGGTGGCTGAGATGTCACCGTTTCGGGGTTGTTCGGTGTGACCACCTGGGGTTTTGTGCCCCGGATTCCGTTCAGTGTGACATCTCACTCGGGCTGGCCTGCCGAGATGTCACATTCAAGCCCTGCGTGACTGTGACCACCTGGGCAAAAGCACCCCCAAAACCCGCCCCCCCCAAAAACCACCCGCCAGCCGAAAACCGATAGCCACAACCCGGCTCGGTGGAGGCGGTGAGCTGCACAAGAGAGCAACAAAAATCCCCCGGTGGGCGGCAGCCACCGGGGGATAGGGCGTTACTTCTTGTACTGCTCCAGGGCGGCCTGGAGGATCTGCTCGGCCTCGGCACGGTCGCCCCAGCCGGAGCCGGTGACCTCCTTGTTCGGCTCGAGGTCCTTGTAGTGGGTGAAGAAGTGCTCGATCTCGTCCTTGACAAACTGGTTGACGTCGTTGATGTCCTGGACGGCGTCGTAGCGGACGTCGTCAACTACGCAGAGGAGCTTGTCGTCGCCGCCGGCTTCGTCGGTCATCTTGAACACGCCGACGGGGCGGGCCTTGATGGTCACGCCGGGGAAGACAGGCTCCTGGGTGATGACGAGGGCGTCGAGGGGGTCGCCGTCGTCGGCAAGCGTGTGATCGATGTAGCCGTAGTCGGCGGGGTAGCCCATCGCGGTGAACAGGTAGCGGTCGAGGAAGACGCGGCCGGTTTCGTGGTCGACCTCGTACTTGTTGCGCGAGCCCTTGGGGATTTCGATGATGACCTCGATGGACATGGGTACTCCTTATTCGTAGATGGATGAGACCTCGCCCATCATACGTGGGCTAAGGTAACAGCCGATGAAAGCTTGGACGTGGGTAACTGGCGTCGCCGCGCTCGCCGCCGTGGGGTCGGTGGCGGCCTTCGGCGTCGCCGCGCAGCGCGAGCTCTCCCAGCTCAGTGTCGCGCCGGGGTACGCGATGGAGCAGGCGGCGCCGGTGTTGGAACCGGCGGTGGGGGAGGGTGTCGATAAGCAGGCGCTCCGCGCGGCACTCGCGCAGGCCGCCGCTGACCCTGCGCTCGCAACGTTCCACGCGCGGGTGAGCGACATCTCGGGCGAGGTGGTCTTCGAGGCCTCGCCGGATTCCCCGCTCACGCCCGCCTCGAGCACGAAGATCCTCACCGCAGCCGCCGCGATCGCCGAGCTTGGCGCCGCCGACACCATCACCACGACCGTCGTCGCAGGCTCGCGGCCCGGTGAGGTGGTCATCAAAGCCGCGGGCGACGTGTGGATGGGCACCCAGCGTATCGACGCCCTCGCCGCCGGCATCGGTCACGCCGACAGCGTCATGATCGACACCAGCGCCTGGCCGGACGAGACCATGCTGCCGGGCTGGGACCCCGTCGACATCGACGGCGGCTTCGTCGCCCCGCTCGAACCGGCGATGCTCAACGCCGGGCGCGGGCTCGCCGAGGAAACCGGCGACGTGCCGCGCTCCCACACCCCTGCGCTCGACGTCGCGCAGGCGGTGGCCGACCGGGTGGGCGCGACCACGGTCGGCTACGGGGCGGCCGACCCGGCGGCGCCTGTCATCGCGAGCGTCGAATCGCCCGACCTGGTGGCCCGGCTGCGCACGATGATGAAGGAATCCGACAACGTCATGGCCGAGGCGATCGGCCGGGAGATCGCCGCCCACCGCGGCGGGACGGCACCGCAGGCCACCCTCGACGTGCTCGCCGGGAGGGGCTTTGACACCTCCGGGGTGACGCTGGCCGATAGTTCTGGCCTTTCCACCCTCAACCGCATCACCCCGGCGCTGCTCAACGCCGTCGTGCTCTCCGCGGTGCAGGGCAGCGAGCTCGCCGCTCTGATTGATGCGCTGCCCGTCGCCGGCGGGGACGGCACTCTCGCGGAGCGCTACGGTGATCTGCCCGGCCGCGGCTGGGTGCGCGCAAAGACCGGCACCCTCGACGGAACCTCGGCGCTCGTCGGTACCGTGACCAGCCGCGTCGGCAACGTCTACACCTTCGCGCTGCTCTCCAACGGCTCCGATGTCCTGCCCGCGCGCCGCGCCCTTGACGTGCTCGCCTCCGTGCTGCGGGACTACTGATGCAGCCCTTCTGGCCGCGCCATAGCCCGCACTTCCTCGCGTGTCGACGCGCCGTCCGCCCCTTCGACGGCCCAGCTACCATCGGTCTCTCCGGCGGCCCCGACTCCCTCGCGCTGGTCGCCGCTGCCGCCGCCGAGGGCAAGGACGCCCACGCCGTTGTCATCGACCACGGCCTGCAGCCCGGCTCCTCCGCGGTCGCCTCGAAAGCCGCCGCGCAGGCCCGCGAACTCGGGGTGCCGGCGACCGTCGTGGAGGTAGCGCTTCGGCCCGGCAACATCGAGGCCGCCGCCCGCGAGGCCCGCTACGAGGCGCTGCTCTCCTTCGGCCGCGAGGTCTGGGTCGCCCACACCGCCGACGACCAAGCCGAAACCCTGCTGCTAGGCGCCCTGCGCGGAAACCCGTCGGGGATGTCTGCGCGGGGCCGCGTGACCCGCCCGTTCCTCGGGCTGCGCCGGGCCGACACCGTGGGGGCATGCGCCGAGCTCGGGATCACCCCGTGGGACGACCCTATGAATTCGGACCCCGCTTATCGACGCGTCGCCATGCGTCGCGACGTCATCCCGCTACTGTCCTCGCTCGTCGGCGGCGACGTCGTCCCCGCCCTGGCAGCCACCGCGAACCGCATCGCCGAGGACCGCGAACTTATCGAAACCCTCGTAGACACCTCGGCGACCCCATCGTGCGCGGCCCTCGCCACTGAGCCCGCCCCGGTGCGTCGCCGCAGGCTGCTGGCCTGGCTGCAGTCCGAGGGAGTCGGAATCGGAGGGGCGCAGCTCTTGGCCGTCGAACGCCTGATTACCCATTGGCGCGGGCAGGGCCCCGTCGCACTGAGCGGGGGAGTGGCAGTGCGACGGGTCGGCGGGGTGCTGGAGATCTTGCGGAAGTGATCGGGGCTTCGGGGGGTGTTTTGTGGGCCGGACGTTGCGGTTTCGGGCGGTGTTTTGTGGGCCGGTTTTCGTTCGGTGTGACATCTCACCGGGCTGGCCTGCCGAGATGTCACATTCAAGCCCTACGTGACTGTGACCACCTGGGGAAACGCTGCTCGAAATTTGTTGTATGTGACGTTTCGGAACCGTAGGGTCACATTGAAGCCCTGTGAGACTGTGGCCACCTGGGAAACGCTGCTGGAAATTCGTTGTATGTGACGTTTCGGAACCGTAGGGTCACATCGAAGCCCAGCCGTCGCGACGCGGGCACAACCGGCGGGTCGCAAAGGGGCACCGGCCCGCTCGGCCTGGTCCGGGGTTGTCCGATGTCTCGCTGGGGTGGCATGATGTGAGACCATGAGCGAGCTGCATGACAAGAAGGACTACAACGTCCCGGCCAACCGCTACGGAGACGACGTTGAGGCGATCCTCATCTCCGAGGCTGAGCTGGCTGAGCGCGTCCAAGAGCTCGCGGACATGGTTTCGGAAAAGTACCGGGACGCAGAGCAGGAGCTCATCTTGGTCTGCGTGCTCAAGGGGGCGGTGTTTTTCCTCACGGATTTCGCCCGGTGCTTGAGCATTCCGAGCCAGTTGGAGTTTATGGCGGTGTCGTCGTATGGGTCGTCGACAAGCAGCTCGGGCGTCGTGCGCATCTTGAAGGACCTGGATAAGGACATCTCTGGGCGCGACGTCCTTATCGTCGAGGACATCATCGACTCCGGGCTCACCCTGTCGTGGCTGATGAAGAACCTAAAAGGGCGCGGACCGGCGTCGCTCAACGTGGTCACTCTGCTGCGGAAGCCGGAGGTGCAGACGGCGAAGGTTGACCTGCTCGACATCGGCTTCGACATCCCGAATGAGTTTGTTGTGGGCTACGGGCTAGACTACGCAGAACGGTACCGCGACCTGCCGTACGTGGGCACGCTGCACCCGAAGGTCTATTCCGAAGTGAGCGTCGACGATTCGGCCGACATCTAAAAACCCTAAAGGCTTCATGGATAACAACAAAGTGTTGCGGTGGGGCATTTTCGGCGCCACCGCCTTGATCGTCCTCTACCTGTTCTCCCTCATCGGGGACGATACCCGCAGCTACCAGCAGGTAGAAACCTCCGTCGCGCTGACGCAGCTGGCTGACGGCAACGCGAAGGAAGTGCAGATCGACGACCGCGAGCAGCGCGTGCGCATCGATCTGCGCGAGCCGATCACGGTCAAGGAGCGCGAGGGCGTCGAGTCCGTCATGGCCCAGTACCCGGCGCGCACCGCCCCGGCGGTGTTCGACGCGGTGCGCGAATCCGGGGCCGATAGCTACGAAACGAACGTCACGCGAGACTCGTTCCTGCTTTCCATGCTCGGCATGATGCTGCCGATGCTCCTCATCTTCGGCCTGCTGTCATTCCTCATGTACCGCATGCAGGCCGGGGGCGGGATGTTCGGTATCGGCGGCTCGCGCGCGAAGCAGCTGACCAAGGACAACCCGACGAACACGTTCGCGGACGTCGCCGGCGCCGACGAGGCCGTCGACGAGCTGCAGGAGGTCGTTGACTTCCTCCAAGACCCCGGCATCTACGAAAAGCTCGGGGCGAAGATCCCGCGCGGCGTGCTGCTCTACGGCCCTCCCGGCACAGGTAAGACCCTGCTCGCCCGCGCGGTCGCCGGCGAGGCGGGGGTGCCGTTTTATTCCATCTCGGGCTCGGACTTCGTGGAGATGTTCGTCGGCGTCGGCGCCTCGCGCGTGCGCGACCTGTTCAAGCAGGCCCGCGAGAACTCCCCGTGCATCATCTTCGTCGACGAGATCGACGCCGTGGGCCGCCAGCGCGGCTCCGGCACCGGCGGCGGCCACGACGAGCGGGAGCAGACGCTCAACCAGCTCCTCGTGGAGATGGACGGCTTCGGCCCGCGCGAGGGCATCATCCTCATCGCGGCGACCAACCGCCCCGATATCCTCGACCCAGCGCTTTTGCGCCCGGGCCGCTTCGATCGCCAGATCCCTGTGACCAACCCGGACTTGGCGGGCCGCCAGCAGATTCTCAAGGTCCACGCCAAGGACAAGCCGCTCGGCCCCGACGCCGACCTGGACTCTTTGGCCAAGCGTACCGCCGGCATGAGCGGCGCGGATCTGGCCAATGTGCTCAACGAGGCCGCGCTTCTCACCGCGCGCATCGGCGGAAACGTCATTACCGCCGACGCGCTGGAGGAGGCCACCGACCGCGTCATCGGGGGACCGCGCCGCAGCTCGAAGATCATCTCCGAGAAGGAGAAGAAGGTCACCGCCTACCACGAGGGCGGGCACACGCTCAGCGCGTGGGCGCTCAAGGACATCGAGCGCGTCTACAAGGTCACCATCCTCGCCCGCGGGCGCACCGGCGGGCACGCCATGACGGCGCAGGAAGACGACAAGGGCATGTACAACCGCGACGAGCTCTTCGCCCGCCTCGTCTTCGCTATGGGCGGGCGCGCCGCCGAGGAGCTCGTCTTCGGCGAGCCGACCACGGGCGCAAGCTCGGACATCGAGCAGGCGACCAAGATTGCCCGCTCCATGGTCACCGAGTACGGCATGTCGAGCGTGCTCGGCGCGGTGAAATACGGCACCGAGCAGGGCGATCCTTTCTCCATGTACGGCGGCGGCAACCAGCTCGACTACTCGCCAGCGGTGGCAGAGACCATTGATCGGGAGGTGCACGAGCTTATCGACGTCGCCCACCAGCGCGCCTACTCCATCCTCGCCGAGAACCGCGACTACCTCGATCGGCTGGCCGAGAAGCTGCTGGAGAAGGAGACGCTGCGCCGCCCGGACTTGGAGGCGATCTTCGACGGCATTGAGCCGCGCGAATCGGGCCTGCCCGTGGTGGATGAGCGCTTCGTCGCCCAGGTCGGCCGCGAACCGGTGAAGACCCCGGCCGAGCTGGCCGAGGAGCGCGGGGAGGAGCCGCCGAAGAAGGTTTCGCTGTTGGAGATGTCGCGCACGGCGCGCGAGCGCCGCATGGCCGAGCGCGCGAAGCGCCAGGAGGCTCAGGCGCGGGGCGATTCTTCCGGCTCGACCCGGTGGCGCCCGGGCGGGCAGGCCCCGAAGGGGCCGCAGAATACGCCCGCCACGCCGCGCTACGACGGCCCCGAACCCCCGCAGGGGTGGACCTTCACCGGCTCCCACCTGCACCAACCCCGCCAGGAGGAAAGTGCCCCGGAACACCCCGGCATGCGCAACTACGCGCCGCCGGCCAAAGAGCCGGCCAAGGAGCACGCAGCGGAGCAGGGCGAGGAGCTCATCGGGTTCCGCCTGCCGGATAACGAGCGCCCGCTAGGCGGGTCCTTTGAGCCCAGCGGGCGGCACGCCGCGCCCTCGGAGCCGGCGGGCGCGCCGGGCGGCGGCGAGGAGGAGTCTCCGAAGGGCGGCGCTGCGGACGTCGCCAAGCCGAGCGATGACGAGACCACGGAGATCCCGCGGGTGGGCGAGAATGAGCGCTAAATTCGACCGCGCCCGCGCCGAAGCCGCCGTGCGCGAGCTGCTCATCGCCGTCGGCGAAGACCCGGACCGCGAGGGGCTCGTGGAGACCCCGGCTCGCGTGGCGCGTGCCTACGAAGAGGTCTTCGCCGGCCTGCACACGGAGCCGACCGATGTGCTGGAGAAGACGTTCGCGGAAAACCACCAGGAGCTCGTGCTCGTGCGCGACATCCCGATCTACTCCACCTGTGAACACCACCTCGTGCCGTTTTACGGCACCGCGCACATCGGCTACATCCCCGGCCCCGAGGGGAAGGTCACCGGCCTGTCCAAGCTGGCGCGGTTGGCGGACCTCTACGCCAAGCGCCCCCAGGTGCAGGAGCGGCTGACCTCCCAGATTGCCGACGCGCTGGTGACCAAGCTCGCGGCGCAGGCCGTGATCGTCGTGCTCGAGTGCGAGCACCTGTGCATGGCCATGCGCGGTATCCGCAAGCCGGGGGCTGTGACGACCACATCGGCGGTGCGCGGCGGGTTCCAGCACAACCCGGCCTCCCGCGCCGAGGTCTTGAGCCTGATGAGGAGGTAGGTACGTGGCTAGCGTCGAAGAGCTCACCGTCCCCGGGCGCACCCTCGTCATGGGCATCCTCAACGTCACCGAGGACTCGTTTTCCGACGGCGGGCGCTGGCTCGATATCGATGCGGCGCTGGGACACGCCCGCGAGCTCGTCGCCCAGGGCGCCGACATCATCGACGTTGGGGCGGAGTCGACGCGGCCCGGGGCCACTAGGGTGCCCGCCGACATCGAGGCCGCCCGCGTCGCCCCGGTCATCGAGGCGCTTGCCGCCGAGGGGATCCGCACCTCCGTGGACACGATGCGCGCCTCCACGGCGGCGGCCGCGGTGGAGGCCGGGGTCGACCTCATCAACGACGTCTCCGCTGGCCTGGCGGATCCGGAGATGTATCGGGTCATGGCCGACAGCGGGCTCGCGGTGTGCCTCATGCACTGGCGTACCGACGTCTTCGGCAGCGCTGCGGGGGCGGCCGACCACGGCGGCGACGTCGCGGGGGATGTCCGGGCGCTGCTCGAGCGCTGCATCGCAGGCGCCGTCGATGCCGGGGTGGCGGAGAGCCAGATCGTCGTCGACCCAGGGCTGGGGTTTGCCAAGACCGCCGAGGAGAACTGGCGGCTGCTCGCCGACCTGCCTGAGTTCATCGCGGGGGACTACCCCGTGCTTGTCGGTGCCTCGCGCAAGCGCTTCCTCACCGCCATCAGGGCGGCCCGGGGGCTAGCCAGCGCCCCGCTCGAGGCCGACCCCGCCACCGCGGCGGTGACGGCGATCGCCGCCCAGATGGGCGCGTGGTGTGTCCGCGTCCACGAGGTCACGGCCTCCCGCGACGCCGTCGACGTCGCCGCGGCGTGGAACGCAGCGAGGGGTGGGAGCCGTGGCTGACCGCATCGCAATCACCGGCCTGAAGGTCTACGCACACCACGGCGTGCTCGCCCACGAGACCGAGTACGGCCAGGCGTTTTCTATCGACATCGTGTGCTGGCTCGACTTCGCCGCCGCGGCGGCGGGAGATGACCTCGAGCTCACCGTCAACTACGCCGAGCTCGCGCAGCTCGCCCACGACATCGCAACCGAGACGCCGCGCCAGCTCGTCGAGACAGTGGCCAGCGGCATCGCGGAGCAGGCGCTGGCGCGCTACCCGCAGCTGCACGCCGTGGAGGTCACCGTGCACAAGCCGCACGCCCCGGTGCCCCTGGTCTTCGACGACATCGCGGTGACCGCCCGGCGCTCCCGGAAGACCACGCGGGGATAGGCGATGCGCGCTGTACTCTCCACCGGATCCAACATGGAGGACTCCCGCGCCCACCTGCGCAGCGTGGTCGAGGAGTTCTCGGGCGAGCTGGTGGCGGCCTCCGATCTCTACACCACCGCGCCGTGGGGCGGGGTCGAGCAGGATGACTTCCTCAACCAGGTGCTCATCGTCGATGTCGATGAGAGCCCGGGCGAGCTGCTGCGACGCTGCCAGGGTCTCGAGCAGGCGGCGAGGAGGGTGCGCGCGAAGCGCTGGGGGCCGCGCACGCTCGACGTCGATATCGTCGACATCGAGGGCGTAGAGTGCGACTCCGGCGAGCTCACCGTCCCGCACCCGCGGGCGCACCTGCGGGCGTTCGTCCTCGTGCCCTGGCTCGAAGTCGACCCGGGCGCGAGGCTCGGGGGCGTGAGCGTGCGCGAGATCGCCGCGGGGCTCGGCGACCAGGGGGTGAGGCGGCTATGAGCGAGACCCCAATTCCGGGGCTAGTCGCGGCGGCCGGGTTCATGGCCGCGGCCGGGCTGATCTTGTGCCGCCGCTTCTACGGGGCCGTGGATATCGACGGCGCGCTGGTCTCCATGCCGCTGTGGGTTGTCGCGGCGCTGTGCTTTTACGCGGCGTACATGGTGAGGAGGCGTCGTCACGAAGGCAAGATCGGACTCGATCGCTCCCAGCTCAACCCCATGATGGCGGCGAACTTCATGCTGCTGGGCAAGGCCTGCGCCTGGGTGGGCGCGGTGTGCGGCGGGGCGTTTGCGGGGGTGGCCGTCTACATCGCCCCGCAGGCAGGGGAGCTCGCGGCCGCGGAGGCGGACCTGCCCGGCACCCTCTCCGGGCTTTTCGGGGGAGCCGCCCTGGCGGTAGCCGGGGTGGTCCTTGAGCGCTCCTGCGAGGTGTCGCCACCCACGGAGGGGGAAGCGGCCCGCTAAGGTGTTGGGCATGAATGCCGAGAAGCCGTCTCGAGACAGCGCAACGTTGTGGATCGTCGTGCCGTTTATCCTTGCGATCGTGGGCACGGTGGTCATGCTGTTTACGAACTCGGCCACCGCTTTGAAGGTCTCCCTCGTGCTCGCGCTGTGGGCCGGGGCGGCCGGGATCATCGCGGTGGCGCGGGCGCGCCGGGACGGTGAGACGGCCCGGCGCGAGCTCCAGGCTCGCTCCGAGCGATTCGCCGCTGAGCTCGACGCCGCCAACGCGCGCGGGGAGGCGGCCTCGACGCGCGCGCGTATCGACGCCACCCCCGGCGCCGACATCACCGTGCTGCGCGAGATCCAGGAAGAGCTCGCCGCGCTGCGCGCCCAGCTCGAGGAGCTCTCGGGCCGGGAGTTCGGCTACGAGCCTGCGGCCCTGCGCGCCGAGGCCCGCCGCATCGCCGAGCTCGAGCAGGCGGCCGGCTCCACCCGCCTGGCGTGGGATGAGCCTGCTGAGCCTGAAGAGCCGGCGGAGCCCGCTGAGCCGGTAGAGCCCGCTGAGCTCGCTGCCGAAAAGACCGCTTCCGCCCCGGGCCCGTCGAGCGCGGATACCGCCGAGATTAAGAAGGTCAACCCCACTGAACCCCAGCGAGAGGCAACTCCGGAGGGGCGGGGCCGCCCGGCCGGGGCGCCGAGCGCCGAGGCGATCTCGGGGCGCGTCGGCTCGCAGCGCGGCCGGGAAGCCTCCGCGCGGGTGCGCCTCGACAACGCGCATAACCCCTTGTCCCAGCTCATCAGCGAGCGCCAGGCGGACAAGCCTGCCGCCCCGGAGCAGTCGGAGCCTACGCCCCAGCCGGAGCCCGCGGACCGGCCGGAGCCCGCGCCCCACGGCGGGCGCCGCCGCCGCGACGAGCACGGCCGCAGCTCGTTGACCGTCGCCGAGCTCCTCGCGCGCAGCAAGAGGGACGCGGAGTAGATGCCGCCCCGGCTCAGGGTTGCCGTGGTCGGGGGAGGCGGGGAGCTGGCGAGGCTGCTGGGCAGCGCCGGCCACGATACCTTTCCCGTCACCACGCCCGAAGACATCGCTGCCGCCGAGCTCGTCCTGCTCGACCGTGATGATTGCGGGTGGGTGAGCGGGGGCGTCGATACGCTTGCCCCCTTCGTCGCGCCTCGCCAGATGTTTATCCACACCGCGCTTGCCTCGGGCGCGCAGCTTCTCGACGCCGCGGAGACCCGCGGCGCCATCGTCATGGCCGCCCACAACATCTTTGGCAACCATTGGGTCACCGACGCCGCCGACGAGCTCGGGGAGAGCGTGATCGGCCTGCTCATCGCGGAGATCGGCGGGGTGAGCCACCCGGTGGCCGAGGCCGCGCGCCCGGTGATCGCGGCGGCGCTGCGGCTCGCGGCGCTCGAGCGCGCCGTGCGGCGGGACTCCTTCGAGCTGCTGCGCTCGGCGCTGCCTGATGCCGACGCCTTCGCCGGCGCCTACGCGGAGGCGGACCCGCCCGAGCTCTCCCACGCCGATCCCGGCTACCTTGAGAGGTTGTACCGCGCGGTGGACCAGCCGGGCGTGGCGCGGTTGCTGGCGGATCTGGAGCGTCGCAACGCGCAGAGACTCGGGGACGCCGAGGTGGAGCTGTGGGCGATGTCGCTGACGGAGAAAGGATTGCGAGATGGCATTTGAACCGGGCCGGGCAGTCGTCGTGTCGGACCCCGCTCAGCTGGCCACATACGGCCGCGCGTTTCGGAAGGTGGGAAAGCCCGTGGTCGTCGTGCCGCTGGGGACCGGGATCCACGCCGGCCACGTCGAGCTGATCCGGGCGGCGCGCTCGCTGCTCGGCGCCGTGGTGATGGTGACCTACGCGGGCGAGGAGGTCCCGGAGGTCTTCGCCGCGGAGAAGGTCGACGTGGTCTTCCACGGCGATCTCGGTGGGGCCCGCGTGTCATGCGGGCTGGACCACCTGGAGGACCCGGACGAAATTGCCTCAGGAGTGGGTGCGGTGCTGGCGGCGGTGGGGGCGACGCACGCCACCGATCTCGTGCTCGGGGAGAAGGACTTTGAGCTGCTCGTCGCCGTCCAGCGGGCGGTGACGGCGCTGCGCATGGAGGTGAAGCTGCACAGCGTGCCCACCGTGCGCGCGGCGGACGGGCTGGCGCTCTCGCTGCGCAACGAGCGGGTGGGCAACCGCGAGGCCGCGCTCGCCCTGTCGGCGGCGCTCACGGCGGGCTCGTACGTCGCCGAGCGCGGCGCGGCCGAGGTGCTCGCCACCGCGCGGGGCGTGCTCGCGGCTGCGGGGGTGGAACCGGACTACCTCGAGCTGCGCTCCCTGGGTTTCGAAGAAGCGCCTTCGCGTGGCGACGCCCGACTCCTCGCCGCCATCACCCTCGGCGGCGTGCGCCTGGTAGACAACGTAGGGCTGCCGCTCGGCGTGGGGTTTAAAAACCTCGAGGGGTAGGCGGCGCGGAAGCTGGCGCCCCGGTGCTGACCCAGCGCTGACACAGCGCAAAGTCATACACCCAAAGGCAGACAGATCGCCGTCGGAAATGATCGCACCACAGCGGGATGGCGAACTATCTGCTTCCTGATGTATGCCTTTGGATGTCCGCTTGTGCGCTCGCGCCGACTCAGTGCACGCCCCGACCAGCGACCGACTACCCTAGTTCACCGTGACTACCCAGAGCCCGAACACGCAGGACCTCTCCGAGCAGCAGCAGTTCCGCCGCGCGAAGCGCCAGAAGCTTATCGACGACGGCCGGGGCGCCTACCCGGTCAGCGTGCCGCGCACGACCTCGCTGAAGGACCTGCGCGCCGCCTACGTCGTCGAGGGCGATAACGCCCCCACCGGCGCGCGCGTCCTGGCCATCGGCGAGGAGACGCCAGACGTCGTCTCGGTCGCCGGGCGCATCATGTTCAAGCGCGACACCGGAAAGTTGTGCTTTGCCAGCCTGCAGGAGGGCGACGGCACCCAGCTCCAGGTCATGCTCTCGCTCGCGGAGGTCGGCGCCGAGGCCCTGGCGAGCTGGAAGGACGATGTTGACCTAGGCGATATTGTCTCGGTGACGGGCAGGGTTATTGCGTCGAGACGCGGAGAGCTCTCCGTGCTCGCGAGCGCCTGGCAGATGGCGGCGAAGGCGCTGCGCCCGCTGCCTGTCGCGTTCGCCGAGATGAACGAGGAGCAGCGCGTTCGCCACCGCTACACGGACCTGATCATGCGGTCCGCGGCGCGCGAGAACGCGATGACGCGCATCAAGGTCATCGCCGCGGTGCGCAAGTACTTAACCGGCCTGGACTTCGTCGAGGTGGAGACCCCGATGCTGCAGACCCTGCACGGCGGTGCCGCGGCGCGGCCGTTTGTCACCCACTCCAACGCCCTCGACATCGACCTCTACCTGCGCATCGCTCCTGAGCTCTACCTCAAGCGCTGTGTCGTCGGCGGCATCGAGCGCGTCTTCGAGATCAACCGCAACTTCCGCAACGAGGGCGTGGACTCCTCGCACTCGCCGGAGTTCACCATGCTGGAGACCTACCAGGCGTGGGGCACCTACGCCGACGGCGCGAAAATGATGAAGGGCCTCGTGCAGTTCTGCGCCGAAGAGGTCTTCGGCTCGCAGAAGGTCACGCTCGCCGACGGCACAGTCTACGACTTCTCCGGCGAATGGAAGGTCCTGGAGATGTACCCCTCCCTCAACGAGGCGCTCGCCCGGAAGTTCCCCGGCCAGCCCGAGGTGACCATTGATTCCAGCGTCGAGGAGCTCACCGCGATCGCCGAGGCCATCGGGCTGAAGGTGCCCGCCAATGCGGGCTGGTTGCACGGCAAGCTCGTCGAGGAGATCTGGGAGGAGCTGTGCTCCGATCAGCTCTACGAGCCGACGTTTGTGACTAACTTCCCCGTCGAGACCTCGCCGCTGACCCGCGACCACCGCGATCAACCCGGCGTGACCGAGAAGTGGGACCTCTACGTGCGCGGCTTCGAGCTGGCCACCGGCTACTCCGAGCTGGTGGACCCGGTGATCCAGCGCGAGCGCTTCGTCGACCAGGCGCGCCTGGCGGCCCACGGTGACGACGAGGCGATGGTGTTGGACGAGGACTTCCTCGCCGCGATGGAGCAGGGCATGCCGCCCACCGCCGGCACCGGCATGGGCGTGGACCGCCTGCTCATGGCGCTCACCGGCCTGGGCATCCGCGAGACCGTGCTGTTCCCGATGGTCAAGCCTGAAACTTCGTAGCATTGCGAATGTAAAACGGATTTGCGGCTCACATCGCGGGCCGACCCGGTAAGGTGGTGCACGGCTTTTTACAACACTCGTACAAAAGGATCGAACTCATGAGCACTCTCTACCCCGGCCCCAACCACGAGGAATTCGACCGCGACGGGCTGCCCGTCGGCAAGAAGCCTCCTGCTGACCCGGTCGCTTCCATGCAGCCGCAGTACCCCGCGCAGCCGGGCGCGTATCCCCCTGCGCCGTACGCCCAGGCGCCGCTCCCCGTCGCTCCGAAGAGCAAGATCGTTGCTGCGTTGCTGTTCTTCTTCCTCGGATCGTTTGGCATCGGCAACTTCTACCTGCACCAGAACAAGACTGGGGTGATCAAGCTCGTGCTGTTCATCGTGGGTTTTTTGACCTCTGTGTTCATCATCGGCCTGTTCATCCTCGGCGCGCTTGGGATCTGGTCCTTCATTGAGATGATTTTGGTGCTCGTCGGCGCCGGCGGCTACGACCGCGACGGCAGGGGAGTGCCCCTGGATTAGGGCCCGGGGCGGGGCGGGATTGCTATCGCGCTGTGCCGGTTATAACATCATGAAGTGACACCACAGGGTTGTTACCCGCGTCAATCCGAGGCGGGGCAAGACCTGGAGCAAGCGCACGCGTGCGCCCGCTCCGGGTCTTTTTGCGTATCGGCCCTGTCTGATTTGGGACAAGGAGATAAGAGATGCCGACCACCACGTCCTCCCTGCAGCAGCAGGCGAAGGACATCCTCGACGGCGTCGGCGGCGCCGCCAATATTGCCTCGCTCACTCACTGCGCCACAAGGTTGCGCTTTGAGCTTCACGACGCCTCATTGGCCGACAAGGCCGCCATTGAGGCTGTGCCGAAGGTTATGGGTGCGGTTGCCCAGGGAGGCAACCACTACCAGGTGATCATCGGCGGTGACGTCGCCACCGTCTACAACGCGGTGAACAACCTGCCCGAGATGCGCGAGCGCTCCAACGAGCAGGTCAAGGCCGAGCGCCGCGCTAAGGCCCAAGGTAAGGTCCCCTGGCTCGACGCCTTTTTCGAATACCTCTCCGATTCTTTCCGCCCGATCCTCGGCGTGCTCCTGGGTGCCTCCTTCGTCATCGCCTTTGCCGCGGTGATGGACGCCTTCGGCGTGGCTGCCTTCCAGGCCGAGGTCAAAAGCCCCGGGTGGCAGTTCGTCGACGCGATGTGGAACTCCGTGTTCTACTTCCTGCCCGTCATGGTGGCCTACAACGCCGGGAAGAAGCTGGGCATCGACCCGTGGGTGCCCGCGGCCGTCATGCTCGCCCTGTTCACCCCGCAGTTCCAGGGACTGCTGGAGCACCCCGACGCCGTGACGCAGACCAACGCGCTGCTCGGCAGCGAGGTCACCCGCGTCACCGTTGCGGGCCTGCCGATGTACCTGCCCAATTACGGCGGCAACGTCTTCGTCCCGCTCATCATGGCGGCCATCGCGGCGCTGGTGTACAAGGGGCTGCAGAAGATCGTCCCCTCGGCGGTGCACATGGTGTTCGTGCCCTTCCTCACGCTGGTGGTGATGATCCCGGTCACCGCGCTGGTGATCGGCCCGCTGGGCTACGCGCTCGGCGCCTGGATTGGCACCGGACTCGCCTTCCTCAACTCGAACGCACCGTTTGTCTTCGCCATTGCCATCCCGATGCTCTACCCCTTCCTCGTCCCGCTTGGCCTCCACTGGCCGCTCAACGCGCTCATGCTGGTCAACATCCAAACGCTTGGCTACGACTTCATCCAGGGCCCGATGGGCGTGTGGAACTTCGCCTGCTTCGGCGCTACGGCCGCCGTGCTCGCGATCTCCATGCGTGAGAAGGACACCTTGATGCGCCAGACCTCGGGCTCCGCGCTGGCCGCTGGGCTCTTTGGCGGTATCTCCGAGCCCTCGCTCTACGGCATCCACCTGCGCTACAAGCGGATCTACCCGCGCATGCTTGTCGGCTGCTTCCTCGGCGGCGTGACCATCGCGATCCTCTCCGCTCCGTTTGACGGTGTGCAGACCAATGCGTTTGTGTTCACCTCGCTGCTGACCATCCCGGTGTTTAACCCCGCGTGGGTCTACGTCGTGGCCATCGCGGTGGCCTTCTTCACGGCGTTCGCAGTGATCTATGTCTCCGACTACCGCACGGCAGAGGAGAAGGCGGCGGCGGGCGCGGCCGCCGCAGCGCCGGCAACGGAGCCCGCCGCCGCTACCGCCGCGACCGGGATGCAGGTCCTTGCCCCGGTCGCCGGGACGGCCGTGGCCATGGAGGCGCTCGGCGACAAGGCGTTTGCCTCCGGCGCGTTGGGCAAGGGCCTCGGCATCGTGCCCGCGGACGAGGAGGCTGAGGTTGTCGCTCCGGCAGCCGGCACGGTGATCTCCGTGGCCAAGACCGGCCACGCCTACGGCCTGAAGACAGACGACGGGGTGGAGATCTTGGTCCACATCGGCATCGACACGGTCAAGCTCAAGGGCGAGGGTTTCAAGCCCGCAGTGGAGAAGAAGCAACGCGTCGAGGCCGGCGAGGTACTCGCCCGCGTTGATCTCGCCGCGGTCCGCGAGGCCGGCTACGACCCGACCGTGATCACCACAGTGGTCAACTCCAAGAGCTTCGCCGGGGTTGAGGACACGGCCAAGGGGGTCGTGCGAGCCGGGGATCCCGTTTTGGACGTGGCGCCCTAGCAGCGCCGCTACACTTTCGAACCATGCGGATCCTGCGGGTGTTGAACAACAACGTCGTGCTCGCTCGTAGCGTCACCCACGGCGGGGAGGTCATCGTCACCGGCCGCGGGATCGGCTTTCAGGCTACGCACGGCGAAGAGGTCGAGGCGGGCAAGATCGCCAGAATCTTTGTGCCCGCCGACGGCCGCGATCCCGATCACCTCGCCGAGATGCTCGCGGGATTGCCCGCCGCGCGCATTGCACAGGTGGCCGAGGCGCTCGATGCGGCGGGGGCGCCAGAGTCGCTGCGCTCGAGCATCACGCTGGTGACCGCCATTGCGGACCACATCGAGGCCGTCGCCGCGCGGTCCCGGGGTGGCGGCGCCGAGGTGACATACCCTCTGCGCGCCGAGGTCGAGGCGCTCTACCCGGGGGAATACGATCTCGCTCGCCGGCTCGTGAGCGAGCTCAACCGCACGGAGCTCAACCGCGGCGAGCCGCTGCCCGAATCTGAGGCCACCGCGCTGGCGTTGCACCTCGTCAACGCGGGGTTTTCCACCGGGGACTTGACGGATACCTACCGGATGACGGGCGTGATCCAGCAGATGCTCGAGATCGCGTCGGCTGAACTCGGGGTGGAGCTGGAGGCGGCGTCGATAAGCGTTGCGCGCTTCATCACCCACCTGCGTTACCTCTTCGTGCGCCTGAGCCGCGACGAGCAGCTCGATCACGCTGCCTCCCCGCTGACCGCGCAGCTCCTTGCCGCCTACCCGCGCGAGGCCGCGTGCGCCCGCAAGGCCGCCGCGGTTGCTGAGCTGCGCTTTGACTGCGAACTCACCGACGACGAAGTTGCCTACCTCACGCTCCACATCGCGAGGCTTGGCGAGACAGAAAGGAACAACAATGACTGATAGGGAAATATTGGGCGGTATCGGTGTCTCCGCGGGCACCGCCTCCGGCGCGGCCGCGCTTGTCACCCCCGCCGCGGGCGTCGACCCCAACGAGCCGGCCTCGACCGATCCGGCAGCCGACGGGCAGCGGGTGCGCGAGGCGCTAGCCGCTGTCTCCGCGAGCCTGCGTGAGCGTGCAGCACGCGCAGGTTCGGAGACCTCTCGCGCTGTGCTCGAGGCTACCGCGGCGCTTGCCACCGACCGCGGCCTGGCCAAGGCCGTGGACAAGGAGCTGGCCAAGGGCAGCGGGGTCACGCGCGCGCTTTGCGACGCCACGGAGGTCTTCGCCTCCAAGCTGCGCAAGCTCGGCGGCTATATGGCCGAGCGGGTCACCGACCTCTACGACATCCGCGACCGCGCCACCGCCTTCCTGCGCGGGCTGCCCGAGCCCGGCGTTCCCGACCTGGCCGAACCGGCTATCCTCGTCGCCCACGACCTCGCGCCGGCGGAGACGGCGACGCTCAACCCGGCGCTCGTACGCGGCATCGTCACCGAGGCGGGTGGGGCGACCTCGCACACCGCCATCCTCGCAGCCCAGTTAGGCATCCCGGCTATCGTGCAGGCCAAGGGCATTACGCAGCGTGCTGCCGGGGGTACCGTCCTCGCCATCGACGGCGGGGTCGGAGAGGTGATTATCGCCCCGACGCCTAGCGACGTCGAAGAGCTTGAGCAGCGCTCGAGGCGCCGTGCCCAGGCGCTGGCGGGCTCGAGCGGGGAGGGCGCCACGCGCGATGGCCACAAGGTCAAGCTGCTCGCCAATATCGGCACCGCGGAGGACGCCGCCGCGGCCGCCGCCAAGGACGTCGAGGGTGCCGGGCTGTTTCGCACGGAGTTCCTCTTCCTCGAGCGCGAGGCTGCGCCGAGCATCGAAGAGCAGACCGAGACCTACGCCAGCGTGCTCGAGTCCTTCGGTGATCGTCGCGTTGTGGTGCGCACGCTCGACGCCGGGGCGGATAAACCGCTCGCCTTCGCCGACCTCGGGCCCGAGGACAACCCGGCGCTGGGCCGGCGTGGGCTTCGCCTTTCCCAGGCCCGCGAGGATCTGCTACACACCCAGCTCGCTGCCCTGGCGGCCGCGCACGCGCGCGTGCCAGATGCGGAGTTGTGGGTGATGGCCCCGATGGTCTCCACCCTGGAGGAGACCCGCTGGTTCGCCGAGGCGGCCCGCTCCCACGGCCTGCCCCGCGTCGGGGTCATGGTGGAGACCCCGGCAGCTGCGATCCGGGCCGCGCAGCTTCTCGACGTCGCCGATTTCGCCTCCATCGGCACCAACGACCTCTCCCAGTACACGATGGCTGCCGATCGCATGCAGGGCGAGCTCGCACATTTGCTTTCGCCGTGGCAGCCGGCGGTGCTCTCCATGATCCGCGCGACCTGTCAGGGTGGGGCTGCCACGGGCAAACCGGTGGGCGTGTGCGGGGAGGCGGGCGGAGACCCCCTCATGGCGCTCGTCCTCGTCGGCCTCGGGGTCGCCTCGCTCTCGATGGCCCCGAGCAAGGTCGGCGCGGTGTGCGCCGCCCTGCGCCTGCACGACCTCGATACCTGCCGCCAGATGGCGAACTTCGCCGTTGATGCCCCCACGGCAGACGATGCGCGCGCGGCCGTGCTAGCGATCGCGGACCCGGTGCTGCGCGACCTGGTCTAGAGGGCCGTTCGCTACGGGTGAACATGGGCCGTGACGTGGGAAGATGGCGTCGATAAGCGAGAAGCTCTGCGAAAACCTGGATGGGGTGTCGCGGCCCCGCGTTATGGTGGAGGGCAATTATTTTCCAAAAGTTTGCAGATAAAGGGGTCGCCTGATGTTCGAGCGGTTTACCGACCGAGCCCGCCGCGTTATCGTCCTCGCGCAGGAGGAAGCGCGCGCGCTCAACCACAATTACATGGGCACTGAGCACATCCTGCTCGGCCTTATCAAAGAGGGCGAGGGCGTGGCCGCAAAGGCGCTCGAGTCCATGGGCATCAACCTCGAGGACGTGCGCCGCGAGGTCGAGGAGATTATCGGCCACGGCACCCAGCCGGTGACCGGCTACATCCCGTTTACCCCGCGCGCAAAGAAGGTCCTCGAGCTCTCCCTGCGCGAGGGCCTGCAGATGGGGCACAAATACATCGGCACCGAGTTTTTGCTCCTTGGCCTCATCCGCGAGGGCGAGGGCGTGGCTGCCCAGGTGCTGATCAAGCTCGGCGCCGACCTGCCGCGCGTGCGCCAGCAGGTCATCCAGCTGCTCTCCGGCTACGAGGGTGGCGAGGGCCAGTCCGAGGGCGGGGAGCAGGCCTCCGGCATGGCCGGCGCCGGGGCAGCACCGCTCGGGGGCGGCGGCCCGCGCGGCGGCGGCCAGGGCGAGCGGTCGAACTCGCTCGTGCTCGACCAGTTCGGTCGCAACCTCACCGCGGCGGCCCGCGAGGGCAAGCTCGACCCGGTTGTCGGCCGCGACAAGGAAATCGAGCGCATCATGCAGGTGCTCTCGCGCCGCACGAAGAACAACCCCGTGCTCATCGGCGAGCCCGGCGTGGGCAAGACCGCCGTCGTGGAGGGGCTCGCGCTCGACATCGCCAACGGCAAGGTGCCCGAGACCTTAAAGGACAAGCAGGTCTACTCCCTCGACCTCGGCTCCCTGGTCGCCGGGTCGCGCTACCGCGGTGACTTCGAGGAGCGCCTGAAGAAGGTGCTCAAGGAAATCAACCAGCGCGGCGATATCATCTTGTTCATCGACGAGATTCACACCCTCGTCGGCGCGGGCGCCGCGGAGGGCGCCATCGACGCCGCCAGCCTGCTCAAGCCGAAGCTGGCGCGTGGCGAGCTGCAGACCATCGGCGCGACCACGCTGGACGAGTACCGCAAGCACATCGAAAAGGACGCCGCCCTCGAGCGCCGCTTCCAGCCCGTCCAGGTCGACGAGCCCTCGGTGGAGGACACCGTGACCATCCTCAAGGGCCTGCGCGACCGCTACGAGGCGCACCACCGCGTCTCCTACACCGACGACGCGCTCGTCGCCGCGGCGAACCTCTCCGACCGCTACATCAACGACCGCTTCCTGCCGGACAAGGCCGTCGACCTCCTCGACGAGGCGGGCGCGCGCATGCGGATCAAGCGGATGACCGCGCCGGAAGGCCTGCGCGAGGTCGACGAGCGCATCGCCGAGGTGCGCCGCGAGAAGGAAGCCGCCATCGACGCCCAGGACTTCGAAAAGGCCGCCGGGCTGCGCGATACCGAGCGCAAGCTCGGCGAGGAGCGCAAGGAGAAGGAAAAGCAGTGGCGTAGCGACGACCTGCAGGAAATCGCCGAGGTGGGCGAGGAGCAGATCGCTGACGTGCTGGCGAACTGGACCGGCATCCCGGTGTTCAAGCTCACCGAATCCGAATCCTCGCGCCTGCTCAACATGGAAGGCGAGCTGCACAAGCGGATCATCGGCCAGGACGAGGCCGTACGCGCGGTCTCCCGCTCCATCCGCCGCACCCGCGCGGGCCTGAAGGACCCGAAGCGCCCGTCGGGCTCGTTCATCTTCGCCGGCCCGTCCGGCGTGGGCAAGACCGAGCTGTCGAAGGCGCTCGCCGAGTTCCTCTTCGGCGACGAGGATTCGCTGATCCAGGTCGACATGGGCGAGTTCCACGACCGCTTCACCGCCTCGCGGCTCTTCGGTGCCCCTCCCGGGTACGTCGGTTACGAGGAGGGCGGCCAGCTCACCGAGAAGGTGCGCCGCAAGCCGTTTAGCGTCGTGCTTTTCGACGAGATCGAAAAGGCCCACAAGGAGATCTACAACACCCTGCTCCAGGTGCTCGAGGAGGGCCACGTCACCGACGGGCAGGGCCGCGTGGTGGACTTCAAAAACACCGTGCTCATCTTCACCTCCAACCTGGGCACGGGGGATATCTCCAAGGCCGTCGGCCTCGGCTTTAGCGGCAACACCGCCACCGACGCCGACGCCCAGTACGAGCGGATGAAGAACAAGGTCCACGACGAGCTGAAGAAGCACTTCCGCCCCGAGTTCTTAAACCGCATCGACGAGATCGTGGTCTTCCGCCAGCTCACCCAGGACGAGATCGTCTCGATGGTCGAGCTCATGATCGCCCGCGTGGATAAGAACCTCGCCGCCCAGGACATGGGCATCGAGCTGACGAAGAAGGCGAAGGACCTCCTCGCCCTGCGCGGCTTCGACCCGGTGCTCGGCGCGCGCCCGCTGCGCCGCACCATCCAGCGCGAGATCGAAGACGTGTTGTCCGAGAAGATCCTCTTCGGTGAGATCGGCGCCGGCGAGATCATCAGCGTCGACGTGGAGAACTGGGATGGCGATGTGGAGGCCGCGAAGCAGGAGCGCGGCAAGGTCGCCGAGCAGGCCACCTTCACTTTCACCCCACGCCCTAAGCCGCTGCCTGCCGACGCCTTCGACGTGGAGATCCCGGAGGAGGTCCGCGACATCGCGCCGAAGCCGGAGTCCGACTCCCCGGTAGAGTCGCCCTCCGACGAGCCGGATGCGCCCGAGGAAACCCTCGCTGGCGACGACGGCCGGGGCGACGATGAGGGCCGCGGCCCGGCGGGCGCCGGGAGCGCGCTCTAAGGGCAGGCCCCGCTAGAGGAGCCAAAGGAAACACAAGCCGCCGCCCTCCCTTGAGAAAAGAGGAGGGCGGCGGCTTTATCCGTGCCTTGCACGCGGGGGCTAGTGCGTGGGGCTAGAAGGTCCCGCAGTTCGAACGCACGGGCACGCCGTTGAAGCGGTCCATGATCCAGTTAAAGGAGGGGACGAGCTCGGTGAACACGCCGGCGACGTGGTTGGCCCCGGGCTTGAAGCTCGAGCCCGGGGTCAGCGCCGGGATGTTCTCGTTGAGGTAGGTGACCTGGCCACCGGCCGCGCAGTACTCGTGAGCGAGCTGCGTGACCTGCTCGGTGGGGACGACATCGTCGCCGCCGGGGGTCGTGACCATGATCGGAGTCGGCGGCACGACCTGGCCTAGGCGCTGGTCGATGAAGTGCTGCGCCACGTCGGGGTAGCTCGCCAGTACATCTCCCACGCTCGAGCCGTTCGTCGTCAGCGTCGCCGTGTTGGTGCCACCCCAGCGTAACGCGTCGTCGAACAGGCACGAGTGGGAGGTCGACTCGACGAATTGCCGCCCACGATCGTTCGTGTTATCCGCAATCGCCCCGCCGATCTCGGGGAAGCGCTCGCTCCAGCCGTTGGCGGCGTAGCCGATCACGGCGGTAATGGCGGAGCGATCCACGCCGTCGAGGGTGGCGAGTAGGTCCGCCGGCGGAGCGCCGGCGAAGGTGCCCTTGACGTTGAGTTCCGGGGCGTAGGAAGGCTGTTTCTCCGCCGCGGCCGCAGCCGCGCCGCCGCCCTGGGAGTAGCCGTAGAACGCGATCGGGTCGCCGGCTGGAACGATGGCGCGGGCCGCGTCGAGCATCGCGTGCGCCTCTTCGTCGTGCAGGGCGAAGGTGTGGGCGCCCGGGGCGCCCAGGCCGATATAGTCGGTGACGACGGCGCGCATGCCGAGTAAGGCGGCGGCTTCGTAGGCACCGAGCTCAAAATTTGTCCCCCACGCCAGGTTGGCGGGGTCTACCTGGGTGGTCAAAAACAGCCCGCGCGACGGGGCGCAGGCGTCAGCCGAGCTGCGGGTTGCCGGGCCGAAGACTACGGTGGGGGTCGGGCCCTGCCCGCGCCACGGGTTGGCAGGTTCGATGACGAAGCCAGAGGTGGCCACCGGCTCGCCGTGGACGGTGGTGGAGGTGTAGAGGAACCGCTTCGCGTGGCCAGGGAAGTCCGGGCCTAAGACGTTGAGCAGGTGGGGGGGCGGGCTGGGTGCGCAGCAGGGTGCCGGGGGCACCGAGCTGCTCCGGGACTACCGGATCGTCGTAGAACGGGTCGTAGGTGTGCAGCAGGTTTCCCGCGGGGGTTGTCACGGCGTCCTCAACGCCAGACGACAGATCTTGGGCGTGCGCCGATGGTGTGAGGACCGATAACGCGAGCGTCGCAGCGAGTGCCGACGCAGCCACAGAGCGGAAGGAGAATCTCATAGATGAGGATCCTAGACACCCTTCCATGACGGGGGAAAATTTCCTAGCGAATTGAATTCAGGCAGCGGTGAGGTGCGACTGCCCGGGGATCGAGCTAGAAGGTGCCGCAGTTCGACTGCATGGGCACGCCGTTGAAGCGGTCAAGTATCCACATGAAAGATCCGCCAAGCTGCGTAAGGACACCGGCGGCGTGGTTGGCGCCGAGCTTGGTGCCGGGGCTAAGCGGAGGGATGTTCTCATTGAGGTAGGTCACTTGCGCACCGGCGGCGCAATAATCACGTGCGAGCTGGGTTACCTGTCCGGACGGGACGAGGTCGTCGTTTCCGGGTGTGGAGACCATGATCGGAGTGGGAGGGGCGACGGTGCCAAGGTGCTGATCGACAAAGAGCTTGGTCATTCGCGGGTCGTTGCGCAAAAGCGTTCCAAGGCTTTCACCGGATGTTGTTAGTGTCGCAGTATGAGTGCCTTGCCAGCGAAGCGCGTCGACGGTGATACAGGAATCAGATGTGGCGGCGAAGAACTGTCGGCCCTGTTGGTTGGCATGAGAGGAGAAGTAGTCCCGAATTTCGGGGTAACGCTCGCCCCATCCGTTAGCAGCGTAGCCGAGTACGGCAGTGATAGCGGAGTTGTCTACTCCGTCGAGGGTGGCGAGTAGGTCGGCTGGGGGTGCGCCGGCGTAGGTGCCTTTGATGTTGAGTTCGGGGGCGTAGCTGGGGGCGAGCTCTGCGGCGGCGGCTGCTGCGCCGCCGCCTTGGGAGTAGCCGTAGAAGGCGATGGGGTCGCCTGCGGGTACAACGGCGCGGGCGGCGTCGAGGACGGCGTGTGCCTCTTCGTCGTGCAAAACGTAGGTGTGGGCACCTGGGGTGCCCAGCCCGATATAGTCCACCACGACCACACGCATACCCAGCAGCGCGGCAGCCTCGTAGGAGTGCAGCTCATAGTTGAGGCCTAAGGCACCGTTGGTGGTGTTGAACTGGGCTGTCATCCACGGGCCGCGCGAGGGTGCGCAGGCGTCGCCCGAGCCGCGGGTGCCGGGGGCGAAAACGACGGTGGGGGTGGGGCCGTTGCCGCGCCAGGGGTTGGCTGGTTCGATGACGAAGCCGGAGGTGGCTACCGGATCGCCGTGGACGGTGGTGGAGGTGTAGAGGATTTTCTTGGCGTGGCCGGGGAAATCCGGGCCTAGAACGTTGAGGAGGTGCGGGGCGGGTTTGGTGCGCAGCATGGTGCCTGGGGAGCCTAGCTGCTCGGGTGGGACAGGGTCGTCGTAGAAGGGGTCGTAGCCGGCGATGGGGGCGTCGGTCGGCGTGTTCACTGCGTGGTTGAGCCCGCTGGAGAGGTCCTGAGCATCGGCAGCTGGGGTGGCCAGTGCAGAGAGACCGAGTACGGCGGCGAGGCCTGTCGTCGTTAAGTGTCGCGCGAAATTCATGGTCATAACATTAGCGCATTATAGGAGAGTCTATGGAATGCAGGTGTAGTACAATGGTTTTTCTCATGATTGCGCCTGTCCGGTACTCCGGTACTGTGCGGACCTGGAAGAACGCTATGGCAGCGTCATGCAACGAAAATCCGGATAAAACCGAGGCCTAGTTCAGCACAATGAGGCTCGCCGCCATCACTGCCATACCGCCCATTACACCGTAGACGTAGAAGTGGTGCTGGCCCGTGGCCACCGCGCTCGGGAGGAGCTTGTCAAAGCTAATAAACACCATGATGCCCGCCACCGCAGCGAAGGATAACCCCAAGGTCGCCGGCCCCATAAAGGGCATGAGCAGCAAGAAGCCCGCAGCTGCGCCGAGCGGCTCGGCCAGGCCCGAAGCGGTGGCCCACCCCGCAGCGGCCCACTTCTTTCCCGTCGCTTCCCGCAGCGGCACCGCTACCGCCACGCCCTCGGGGATGTTGTGTATCGCGATCGCCACCGCAATCGGCAACGCGACCTTCGGGTCGCCGAGCGCGGAGATGAAGGTAGCAAACCCCTCTGGGAAGTTGTGGACCGCGATGGCCACGCCGGTGAGCGCCCCTGCGCGCATCATCACGGAGCGGGCCCGATCGGCGGTACCGGCGGAGGGGACCTCGTGCGGGTTGATCGGCTCGGGGACGAGACGGTCGATCACGGCGATGAGGACGACGCCGGCGAAAAACGCCGCCACACCGTAGACGGGGCCCGCCGCGCCGACTACCTCACCGAGCCCGTCGATGCCGCTGGGGAGGAGCTCGACGAGGGAGATATAGACCATCACGCCTGTGGAAAACCCGAGGGAACCGGCAAGGAAGCGATTAGTCGGGTTCGACTTCAGCGCCACGAGCAAGCCCCCGATGCCGGTGGAGATGCCGGCGAAGAGGGTGATAGCGAACGCGATTGTGACCGAGTCGGCCTCGATGGGAACTCCTGGCGTCATGGGCGATAATCATAATCGCGCTGGCGGGGAGCGCTTGCGGATAGACTATGCTTCCATGGGCATCTATTACCGCAAGAAGCACAAGGTGGGGCGCAACTCCTGGCTTAACCTCTCCGGTTCCGGCGCGTCCGTTTCCACCAAGGTCGGCCCCGTCACCGTCAATTCGCGCGGCGGGTTATGGCTCAACCTTCCCGGCGGCCTGAACTACCGGGGCCGCTGGAAATAGGGGCCTCGGTTCGGTGCGGTGGGGGCTCAGCGGCGCTACATGCGGGGCAGCCCGATGGTGCCTTCCGGAGTGCGCACGGCGAGGCCGTCGTCAAGCAGCGAGTCCAACGCGCGTGCCCGCTGCTCAGCGTCGGGCCAGACCTCCTCGACCTGCGCCGTGGTGACCGCGCCGGGCGAGGAACGAATGAGCTTCATGATCTTGCCGCGCACCTGCCGGTCAGTGCCGATGAACTTTTGCACCTTCCGGCGGCGCAGCTGCTCGGCGTCCGGCTCCGGGCGCCCCGCCGCCAGCCAGGCGCAGCGCTGTGAGATGGGGCAGCGCTCACAGCGCGGGGCGCGAGCCTGGCACACCAGCGCCCCCAGCTCCATGAGACCGGCCGAAAAAACGGGCCCGTCGCGCTCGGGCAGCAGGGCCTCGACCGCGGAGATCTCTCCGGCGTGCGGGTGGGCCAGAAACACACCCTCCACCGCGCGGGCGTAGACGCGGCGCACGTTGGTATCTACCACCGCCACGTTCTTGTCGTAGGCGAAGCACGCCACTGCGCGCGCCGTGTACGCCCCGATGCCGGGTAGGGCAAGTAGCGTATCGACGTCCCCCGGCACCACCCCGGAGTGCCGCTCGACCACTACTTTCGCGCACTCGTGGAGCCGCAGCGCGCGCCGCGGGTAGCCCAACGAGCCCCAGGCACGCAGCACTTCGTCGGGCCCAGCGGCAGCGAAGGCCTCCGGGGTGGGCCAGCGCTCCATCCATTCCAGCCACACCGGCGCGACGCGTGAGACCGGCGTTTGCTGCGACATGACCTCGCTGACCAGCACGCCCCACGGGCTCGTGCCGGGCTCACGCCACGGCAGCGGGCGCCCGTGGGCGCGGAAATAGGAGATAACTTCGCTTTGCATGCTCACAATACGTGCCACAATAGTGGGCATGACCCAACGCTTAAGTGCATCGCCCCTCGAGGTGTGGGAAACCCTCAAGGCGGGCAACGACCGTTTCGCCACAGATACCGTCATCCATCCGCACAGCACGGTGGAGCGCCGCCTCGAGCTGCGTGAGGGCCAGGCCCCGGTTGCCGCGGTGCTGGCGTGCTCCGACTCCAGGGTGCCCGTCGAGCTGCTTTTCGACGCCGGGCTGGGCGACATGTTCGTCATCCGCACCGCCGGTGGCTGCGTTGACGCCGCGGTCTCCGGCTCCGTCGACTTCGCCGTCACCGCGCTTGGCGTCAAGCTCGTCATCGTGCTCAGCCACGAGGCGTGCGGGGCGATCGGCGCGGCGGTCACCGCCGTCGACGAGGCGGAGATCCCCCTGGGCCTGCAGCGCGTGTTCGTGGAAAAGATCGCACCCTCAGTGATCTGGGCGAAAGGCCACGGCAAAGGCGAGCGCGGCGAGATCGAGCGCGAGCACGCCCGGATTACGGCGCAGCACCTCATCGACCGCATCCCGGCGCTGCAAGAGGGTGCCGCCGACGGTTCCATCGGCGTCGTCGCGGCCCGCTACAGTCTCGCCGAGGGCCGCGTCGAGACCGTCGAGGAGCATTTCGCGCGCTAAGGTAGGGCGCGTGACACACCAGCGCTACGACCACTCTCAGCGGCCCGACCCGAGGCCGCTGCCGCCCGAGATCTACACGCGCAGGCGCGTGGCGGCACTGGTCATTATTTTAGTCCTCGTCGGCCTGCTCGTGTGGGGTCTCACCGCCTGGGCGCGGAGCGGTTCGGGGCAGGAGCAGCCGGATTCCACCGCGCCGGCGACTCCGACCGAGCAGATCACCACCTCCCCGACGGTGCCGGCACCGAGCGAGGAGACGACGACCACCCCGTCCTCCCCGTCCTCCTCTGCGTCCTCTGGGGCGTCATCTCCGTCTGCGAGCACGAGCGCCAACGCCGCGGCGAAGGACACCTGTGAGCTTGGCGATCTCGACATCGTCGCGCAGACCAGCGAGCCCAGCTACGCGGCGGGGCAACAGCCGGTGTTCTACATGGAGGTGAAAAACCCCACCAAGGCAGACTGCGTGATCAACCTCGACCAAGACAAGCTGCGCTTCGAGGTCTACACCATGGCCGATAACCAGCGCGTGTGGTCGGACGTGGACTGCTACCCCCCGGTCGTGGCGGGCGAGCAGACCTTTGCCCCGGGCGAGCCGCGCAAGTTTGAGGCGAAGTGGTCGGCCACCGGCTCGAAGCCGGGACAGTGCAAGAACCGCGAACCGGTGGGGCCCGGCTCGTATTACCTGCACGCGGTGATCGGGGATTCCGCGTCCAACCCCGCGGACTTCACGCTGCGCTAGAGGGGGGCTAGGCCATCCTCCGCAGGCCCTCGTAGATATGGCGGGCCCACAGCGGGGAGACGTGCTCGGCGCCCGCGAGGCGCTCAGGGTCGGCGGAAAGGAGCTCGGCGAGGGTCCCGAACTCCGCCACCACGTGGTCCATGAGAAACTTCTGCACCCGTGGTACGCGCGATAGCGCGCGATAGCCGCGGGGCGCGACCGATTGCATGAGGTTTTCCTCCGTCGCCGGCAGCCCGAGCGCCCGCGCCAACAACGCGGTGTTGAGCAGCTCGGAGTCCGGCAGCTGGCCAAGCGACGCGAGCGCCTCGGCGACCTGCTCGTCCCCGGGCACGGTGGCCGCGGCGATGTAGTCGCGCACCAGCATCTCCACGTCCTCGTCGATGGTGCCGCGCAGCTCCGTGAGCTGCAGGGCGAGCTGGCGCGAATCCACCCCGAGCTCGACGATGCCGCGGTCCATATCCCCCACGGCGCGTTGCAGCATGAGCTGGCGCTGCAGCACGTTTAAGACGTCGGCCACCGTGGCGTAGTCGTTCATCTCGGCGACGAAGAGGCGCTGGCCCGCCAGGTCGAGGCGACCGCGGTAGCGCTCGACGGTGGAGAGCGCTTGATTGGCGCGCGCGGTGAGCACAGCGGGCTCGTCGAGCAGGTGGCGCTGTCCGTGGGCGTAGAGAGTCAGCGTATTCATCGACGCGGAGACCGAGACGGTGGGAACCCCGGTGTGCAGGGCGGTACGCTCGGCCGCGCGGTGGCGGGTGCCCGTCTCCGCCGTCGGGTAGGACGGTGAGGGCACGAGCTGCACGTTGGCGCGCACGATGCGAGAGAGGTCGCTGGATAAGACCACGGCGCCGTCCATCTTGCTGAGCTCGCGCAGGAGGGTGGGGCTAAACGGCACGTCGAACTCGATGCCGCCGTCGCAAATATCGACGACCGCGTCGTCGTCGCCAAGGACGATGAGCCCGCCAGTGTGCCCGCGCTGGATGCGCTCCAAGCCGTCGCGCAGGGCGGTACCAGGGGCGAGCAGCTCGAGGGTGTCGCGGAGGCGGGCGCTGGGGTCGCTGGGGGTGGTCATAACCGCGATTTTACGCCCCGCCCACCAGCGAGATCGCCTCAGCAACGGTGGAGACTCCGTGCACCTGGATGCCGGCGGCGCGCACGGTCTCACCCGCGGGGACGATGGCGCGGTCAAACCCGAGCCGCGCCGCCTCCTGCAACCTGCGCGCGAGGTTGGGCACCCGCCGGATCTCACCGGCCAAGCCCACCTCGCCGATCACGACCGTCTTGGTGGGAAGTGGGCGCTCGTGCAGGCTCGACCACGCTGCCAGAGCCACGGCGAGGTCGGTCGCCGTCTCCGTGATCCGCACCCCGCCAACCGTGGCCACGTAGGCGTCCTTGTCGTTGGTGCGCTCGCCGCACCTCGCCTGCAACACCGCGAGCACCATGGGCACCCGGTTGGCGTCGAGGCCTGTGACGACGCGGCGCGGGCTCTTGTTCACCGGATCGACCGTGAGCGCCTGGACCTCGGCGAGGATGGGGCGCACCCCGTCCATCGCCACCGTGACGGCGGATCCGTCCGGGGTCTGTCCGCGGTGGGATAAGAAGAGCCCCGAGGGGTCCGGGACCTCGCGGATCCCGTCGGCCGTTTGTTCGAAGCAGCCGACCTCGTCGGTGGCGCCGAAGCGGTTTTTCATCCCGCGCAGCATCCGCAGGCTCGACTGCTTATCTCCCTCGAAGTTCAACACGACGTCCACGAGGTGCTCCAGGACGCGGGGGCCGGCGACGTTGCCGTCTTTGGTCACGTGCCCGACGACGAAGACGGGGAGGTTCGTCGTCTTCGCCAGAGTGGTCAGGGCGGCGGTGACCGCCCGCGACTGCGCCACGCCCCCGGCAACCCCCTCCACGCCCGGTGCGTGCATGGTTTGCACCGAGTCGACCACGAGCAGCGAGGGAGCGACCTGCTCGACGTGGCCGAAGACCACGTCGAGGTTGCTTTCCGCCGCGAGGTAGAGAGAGTCTTTCAGCGCGCCCGTTCGCCCAGCCCGGGCGCGGACCTGCCCGGCGGACTCCTCCGCGGTGACGTAGAGGGCCTTGCGCCCCGGGTGGGCAGCCCAGTGGGATGCGACCTCCAACAACAGGGTGGACTTGCCCACCCCCGGCTCGCCGGCGAGCAGCACAACTGAGCCCGGGACGACGCCGGAGCCGAGCACCCGGTCGAGCTCGGCGATGCCGGAGGAGAGCGTGTCGGTGGCGGCCGCGTCCACCGCGGTGATCGGCCGCGCCGGGGAGGCGGGGGCGAGCGCGGTGACGGGCTGGGCCCCGCGTGGGCCGGAGGCGGCCGCGGCGGCCAGCGGTGTCTCCTCCTGCAGTGTGCCCCACTGGCCGCATTCCGGGCAGCGCCCGAGCCACTTCGGGGAGGAGTAGCCGCATTCGGTGCACGTGTGAATCACGCGCTGTTTCTTCGCCATGCTCGACACTCTAGGGCACTGTGCGGACAGGCCCCTAAGGCCGCGAGGCGGAGAGGGGAGCCGGTGCGCTAGTGCGAGTGGCCGGCGTGCGCGGAGCCGCCCTCGGCCGGGCCGCGGTCGGATTCGCCGGAAGCGAGGGTCGGGGCGGAAATCGCCGCGTCGGTCTCCACCTTGCCCGAATCGAAGGTGAAGGTCACGGGAACGTTGCCGCCGTAGGCGAAGCCCTTGTTGGCCACGGAGGTTGCGACGTACTGGATGCAGTCGCCCTCGGCCTGCGGCAGGGCCTTGATGCCCGCGGCAGAATCGCCCACCACGGTGCACTTCGAGGCGATCTCGCGGGGCGCCGGGGTGAGCTCGACGCTCACGCCGTCGACGGCGGCGGTCAGCAGGCGGTGGGGCTTCATCGAGGAGTCCTGGTTGACGGCGGTGAACTTCAACGCGGCCTGGCCGTCCTCGCTGAGCACCACGGTGACGTCGTGCACCGCGACCGCGCCGCTTTCGCTTTCGGTGCTGGCGCCATCGACAGCAGCGACCTGCGAGGAGGTCTGCGTGATCTGGCCCGCGGAGCAGGAGGCAAGCAGCACGGCGGATGCTGCAACGGCAACGCCGGCGGCGCCCGGCTTCAGTGACTTCACTTCGATGACCTCCATCAGTCAGTAAACAACGAACAAAAAGAAGGGAGTTTCTCTGGTTAACACTAGTGCTTGTCACCGCGAATGTCCCAGTTGCGCGGGTGTGGTGGGGGCAACCGGTCTCCGCGGGGCGAGCGGGCGGGCCCGCGATGGTAGAATCGGCGGATTGATAAGCCCGCTACCACGAAACACGCCCCGGCAAGGAGAGACGGAAAAAGACATGGAATTTAAGGTCGGAGAGGTTGTTGTCTACCCGCACCACGGCGCGGCTCGCATCAAAGACATCGAGCAGCGCGAGATGGGCGGGGAGACCCTCGACTTCCTCGTGCTCCAGATCCTCCAGTCCGACCTCCAGGTGCGGGTGCCGGTGAAAAACACCGAGCTCGTCGGCGTGCGCGACGTGGTGGGCGAAGATGGCCTGCGCAAGGTCTTCGCGGTGCTGCGCGAGACCGACGTGGAAGAGGCCGGCAACTGGTCCCGCCGCTACAAGGCGAACCAGGAGCGCCTCGCCTCGGGTGACATCAACAAGGTCGCCGAGGTCGTGCGCGACCTGTGGCGCCGCGATCAGGGCAAGGGCCTCTCCGCCGGGGAGAAGCGCATGCTGGGCAAGGCGCGCCAGATTTTGGTTGGCGAGCTCGCGCTGGCGCAGCCGGTCGACGAGGCGAAGGCCAATGACATGGAGGCCAAGCTCGCCGAGATCATCGAGCGCCAGGTGGCCCAGGGCGTGGCCATCGCGCCGAGCGATGCGTTCGATGACGACGTTGACCTCGACGACCTGAGCTTCGACGACGAGCATGACGAATAGTCGGCGCGCGGGATGGGCCGCGAGGTGGGTCTAGAGAGCCGGCGCGTCGTCGCGCTCGTCGCCGCCGCGGGGAGGGGTACCCGCTTAGGTGCCGCGGTGCCGAAGGCATTTGTGCCCCTGCGCGGGCGCGCGCTCGTGGAGCGCTCTGTGGCGGCGCTGGAGAACTCCCAGATCGTTGACGAGATCGTGGTGGTGGTAGACCCCACCATGGAGCCGCTCGCCCGCAGCGTGCTGCGCGGGCATCGTGTGCGCTTCGTCCCCGGCGGGGCCGAGCGGGCCGATTCCATCTGGGCGGGGTTGCAATCTATCGCGGCCGACGACGCGGTGGTGGTGGTCCACGATGCCGCCCGCGCGCTCACCCCGCCGGGGATGATCGCTCGGGTGGTGCGCGCCGTGCTCGACGGCGCCGCGGCCGTGGTGCCCGTCGTGCCGGTGGCCGATACCATCAAGACGGTGCGCGGCGATACCGTCACCGGCACGCCCGATCGGGCGTGCCTTCGCGCGGTGCAGACCCCGCAGGGCTTTGACCTGCGCACGCTTCGGGCGGCGAATGAGGCCTACTTCTCCGGCGCGCCCGGCTTCACGGCGACTGACGACGCGAGCCTGGCCGAGTGGTTTGGGGTGGAGGTGAAAACGGTGCAGGGCGACCCAATGGCGTTTAAGATCACCACCCCCATTGACCTGCGCTTGGCGTTGAGCGTGACAGAAGAGGCCGAGCCGACCATTTTCGAGGTGCCGGGGGAAGAGCTAAGGAGATGACCACGATGAATAACCTGCGCGTGGGCACGGCGTTCGATGCCCACCAGATCGAGGCGGGCAAGCCGTGCTGGATCGCCGGGATCCTCCACGACGGGGTCGATGGCTGCGAGGGGCATTCCGACGGCGACGTCGTCGCCCACGCCGTTGTTGACGCGGTGTTGTCTGCGGCCGGGCTGGGGGATTTGGGTTCTTTCGTCGGCGTGGGCAGGCCCGCCTACGACGGGGTGAGCGGGGTTGCGCTCCTGCGCGAGTTGCGCGAGCTTATCGACGCCAAAGGGGCCGTGATCCTCAACGTCTCTGCCCAGCTCATCGCCCAGAGCCCGAAGATGGGCCCGGTGCGCGCGGCCGCCGAGGCGGCGCTCACGGAGGCGCTGGGTGCCCCGGTGAGCGTGAGCGCGACGACGACGGACCACATGGGCTTTACGGGCTCCGGGCAGGGCCGCGCGGCGATTGCCACGGCGTTGGTGGATGTAGGGGGCGTCTAGACTGGTGGGCGTGACTTCCGGAAACCTACGCATCTTTGACACGGCCGCGCGCCGCTTGCGCGACTTCGAGCCGGTTCGCCCGGGCCACGTGTCGATCTACCTGTGCGGCGCGACCCCGCAGGCCGCGCCGCACATCGGCCACCTGCGCTCCGGGGTCGCCTTCGACATCGTGCGTCGCTGGTTTATGGCCAAGGGCTTCGACGTCGCCTTCGTGCGCAACGTCACGGATATTGACGACAAGATCCTGTCCAAGGCCGAGGCCCACGGCAGGCCCTGGTGGGAGTGGGTGTCCACCTATGAGCGCGAGTTCGCCCGCGCCTACGACACGCTCGGGGTGTTGCCTCCCTCGGTGGAGCCGCGCGCAACGGGGCACGTCACGCAGATGGTGGACTACATGAGCAGGCTCATCGCCGCCGGGTACGCCTACGCCGCCAACGGCTCCGTCTATTTCGACGTCGACGCCTGGGTGCGCGCGGAAGGCAGCGACTACGGCGCGCTCTCCGGCAACCGGGTCGACCAGATGGAGCAGGGGGAGCCAGATGGCTACGGCAAGCGGGGTGCGCACGATTTCGCGCTGTGGAAGGCAGCGAAGCCGGGAGAGCCGTCGTGGCCGACGCCGTGGGGGCCGGGCCGGCCCGGCTGGCACCTCGAGTGCTCGGCGATGGCGACCTGGTACCTCGGCTCCGAGTTCGACATCCACGGCGGCGGCCTTGACCTGCAGTTTCCGCACCACGAGAACGAGGCTGCGCAGTCGCACGCCGCCGGTGATGGGTTCGCGCGCTATTGGATGCACAACCACTGGGTGACCATGGCGGGCGAGAAGATGTCGAAGTCCTTGGGCAATGTGTTATCCATCGACAACATGCTCACCATGGTGCGCCCCGTCGAGCTGCGCTACTACCTCGGCTCGGCGCATTACCGCAGCGTGCTCGAGTATTCCCCGGAGGCGCTCACGGAGGCCGCCGCGGGGTACCGGCGCATCGAGGACTTTCTCGCCCGCGTGGGCATGCCCGAGGCGACCGAATGGACGCAGGATTTCGAGCGCGCGCTTGACGACGACTTCTCGGTGCCCCGCGCGCTCGCAGAGATCCACCGCGTCGTGCGCGAGGGCAACAAGGCCCTGGCCGCCAAGGACGACGCGCTCGCGCGCCAGCGCGCCGGGGAGGTCCGGGCGATGGCGGGGGTTCTCGGCATCGACCCCGGGGCGTGGGCCGATGGGGCGTCGACAAGCGGGGCGAGTGCCGGCGACGCCGCGATGGCCGCGCTCGGTGTGCTCGTTGACGCGGAACTAGCGCGGCGCACGCAGGCGCGCGCCGAGAAGGACTGGGCGGTGGCCGACGAGGTGCGCGACCGGCTCGCCGCCGCTGGAATTGTTGTGACCGATACCGCCGACGGCCCGCAGTGGGCATTACAAGACGAGGAGCGAGACCGCGATGGCTAAACCCTACCAGCGACCCGATGTGATGAAGACCAAGAAGAAGGGCGCGACGAAGGGCTCGGGCGGGCAGCGCCGGCGCGGTCTCGAGGGCAAAAAATCGACGCCGAAGGCGGAGGACCGCGTCTACCACGCCGCGCACAAGCGCAAGCTCGAGCGCCAGCGCCGCGACTCCGGCCGCCACGAGCGGGAGAAGGCCGACCTCGTGGTGGGCCGCAACCCCGTCGTCGAGTGCCTGCACGCCAAGGTGCCGGCCGAGGCTCTCTACGTCGCGCTGGGAACCGCCCACGACGATAGGCTCTCCGAGGCCGTGACCCTGGCCAACTCCAAGGGCCTGCCCATCCACGAGGTGCCGCGCCACGACCTCGATACGATGACCGGCAACGGCATGCACCAGGGCATCGGGTTGAAGATCCAGCCGTATAAATACGCGGACGTCTTCGACCTCATCGCCGGGGTGAAAGACCGCGGGGAGACCGGCATGTTCGTCGTGCTCGACAACATCACCGATCCGCGCAACCTCGGCGCGGTGATCCGCTCCACCGCCGCGTTCGGCGGTCACGGCGTGATCATCCCGGAGCGCCGCTCCGCCCAGGTGACGGGCGTGGCGTGGCGCACCTCGGCGGGTACCGCGGCGCGGCTTCCCGTGGCCAAGGCCACCAACCTCACCCGCACGATCAAGGAGTTCAACGACAACGGCTACGTCGTCGTCGGGCTCGATGCGGGCGGCGAGCACACGCTCGATACCTTCGACGGCGGGGCCGATCCCGTGGTCATCGTCGTCGGCTCCGAGGGCAAGGGCATCTCGCGGCTCGTGCGGGAGAACTGCGATGTCATCATGTCCATCCCGACCGCTGGCTGGGTCGAATCCTTAAACGCATCGGTCGCGGCCGGGGTGGTGCTCAGCGAGTTCGCTCGCCAGCGCCGCGCGGCCGCCGGGCGGGCGGACACCGCCGGTAGCTAGAGGCCGAAGAAGTCGCGCATAAGCTCCGCGCCGACGACGGCGTCGGTGCCCGGCCCGATCCGCGGATCCAGCCGCTTCGGCGACGGCACGAGGTGGCCCATTCCCTCGATTGAGACCAGCTCGACGGGGTGATCGCCGCCGAAGGTCTCCACCTCCACGCCGGGCGCCGGGTGGGCGAGGGAGTGGGATGTCGAGCCGTTGAGGCGAGCGAAGTAGCGCGCCGTGGCCGCCGCGGAGCGCACCGTGCCCCGGTTGGCCGCGCCAAGCCCCGCCTCACCACCGCCGTACGGCACGATCGGGTCGGCGGTGCCGTGGACGATGAGCAGCGGGGTGGGGGCGTAGTTCGCGGTGGAGACGGCAAGGTTGTCGTCGGTGGGCATGAGGGAGCCGAACATGGCTACCCCGTCGAGGGTGCTGGGGGCGTCGAAAAGCATGCGCAGCAGCATCTGCCCGCCGTTGGAGAAGCCGCAGCCGATGACGCGGCGCGGCTGGTAGGACTCGATGAGGGTGCGCAAAAACCCCACGTCGTCTATGCCCTCGGTGCGGGCGGATTCGTGGAAGCCCGTCCGCAGGTCGTTGAAGTGGTGGCCGACCCCGTCGGGGTAGATCACCGTCGTGCCGGGTGCGGCCAGGGCGTCGAAGGTGTGCGCGGTGAAGTTGCGGGCCACCGCCCCGGATTGGCGGGAGCCGTGCAAGAACATCACGAGCGTGTCGGTAGGACCGGCGCCTGGGACCTCGATGACGCGGCGGACGCGGCCCTGGTGCTCGATGTGGCGGATCGGCATGGCGGTGCCTAGGCGGGGATGTGCGCGCGCAACCGGCCCGCCCGGGCGTATTCGACCGCGCGGCAGGCGACGTAGATGCCGAAGGAGACAAACGCGACCGTCACGCTGATCGGGATGCCGGGCGCGAGCGAGAGCAGCATCCCGCCCACCGACGCCGTCAGGGCGAAGGCGGTGGAGTAGCCGACGGCGGCCAGCGGGTTATCCGTAATCGCCACCGCGGAGGCGCCCGGAGTAATCAGCAGCGCCATGACGAGCAGCGCGCCGACGATCTGCACGGCCTGCGCGGCGGCGAGACCGAGCAGCACGGCGAAGGCGACTGCGTAGAAGCGCACGGAGACGCCGCGAGCGGCGGCCATCACCGGGTCGATCGAGGCGAAGAGCAGCGGGCGCCAAAGCAGCGCCACCGCGGCGATGACGGCGGTGGTAAATACCGCCAGGGTGATGACGTTGGCGTTGCTCACACCGGCGATCTGGCCGGTGAGCAGCGACATCGATTTCGTCGAGTTACCCGGGTAGATGTAGATGCACAGCACGGAGACGCCCATGCCGAAGCTCATCACGGCGCCGATTGCGGAGTCGTTCCCGCCGCGCAGCCCTAACAGGACGAACAGCGTCGCGGCGGTGATCGACCCGGCGATCGCGCCGAAGGAGAGATTGACCCCGGCTACGAGCGCGATCGCCGCGCCCATCATCGCCAGCTCCGAGGTCGCGTGCACCGCGAACGACATCTGGCGGATGACAACGAGCGGGGCCAGGACGCCGGAGAGCAGCCCCAGCAGGGCGCAGGCGATGAGGGAGGTAACGACGAAGTCGAAGGTCAGGAGGTGGACGGTATCGGCGTAGAAGTCGCTCACCACGCGGGTCATACAATCACCGTCTTTCCGTGGACGCTGAGCACGTCGACGTGGGTGCCGTAGAGCTCGCTGAGCACGTCGGAGCGCAGCACCTCGCGGGCGGGGCCGACGACGTGTCCGTGGGGGCCGAGGTAGAGCACCTTGTCCACCACCTCCATGACGGGGTCGATCGAGTGGGTCACCATGACCACCGCGGCGCGAGCCGAGGCGAGGCGCTCGACGGTCTCGCGCTGGCGCGAGGCGTCGAGGGAGAGCAAGGGTTCGTCGGCAAGAATGAGCTCTGGGTCGTTTGCGAAGGCCTGGGCCTGGCGCACGAGCTGTTGCTGGCCGCCGGAGAGGATGCCCACTCGGGCATCCGCGAGGTGGCCTGCGCCGACGGATTCGAGCAGCTTATCGACGTCCCCACGCCGCGCCCGCCTGCCCGCGAGCAGGCCGTGGGAGAGCGTGAGCGAGACGATGTCGCGGGCGCGCACCGGCAAGTAGCGCGGGAACATCCGCTGCTGGGGGATAAACCCCACGCGCTCCGGCATGTCCACGCTCCCGCCGCTGGGCTGGCGCAGCCCGAGCATGGTGGTCAAAAGCGTCGACTTGCCGGATCCGTTCGGGCCGAGCACTGCGATGAACTCGCCGCGGGTGATCTCGAGGGAGACCCCGGACCACAGCGGCTCGGCCGAAAGGTTATTCAGGCGGGCGATGACGTCGTGCACGTGCGGGTACCGGGTGCTATGCCTTCAACGCCTCGGCCAGGGACGCGGCGATCTCGTCGAAGTAGTCGAAGAAGTCGGCGCCGCCCTGCGGGGTCTCCGCGATGTCGACGACGGCCACGCCCTTGGCCTTAGCGGCCTCGAGGATGCGTTCGGTGAGCGCGTCGGGGGTCTGCGGGTTGTTGATCACGAGATCAACCTCGCCGTTTTCGATCATGGTGATCAGCTCGGCGACCGAGGAGCTGGCGGGCTCGTTTTCGTTGAGGGTGGCCTGGCGGAACTCGGCCGGGGTGACGTCGTTGAGAGCGGTGGCCTCGATGATCGCGTCGGCGATCGGGTGGGTCTGCGCGACGCGGGCGCCGGGCAGGGCGTCGAGCTTGGACTGGATCGCATCGAGCCGCTTGGTCACCTCGGCGGTGTCGGCGTCGTGGCCCTCCTTCTCGGCGTCGGCGGCGAGCTTGTCCGCGACCTCGCGCACGGTCTTGGTGTCGTACCAGACGTGCTCGTTTTCCCCGTCGGCGTGGTCGTGCCCGGCGTGGTCGTGCCCGGCGTGCGCCGCGTGCTCCTCGGGGCTCTCGCCCTCGTGGCCGGCCGGCATTTCCTCGGACGCGTGGTCGTGGCCGGCGTGATCGTGCCCTGCGTGGTCGTGCCCGGCGTGCGCGTGGGCGCCGTCGACGAGCGGGATCGCGCTGATGACGTTGGCGGGGTCGGCGGCGCTGTAGATGGCGTTGTCGTACGCGCCGCCGTTGGCGACGAGCAGGCCCGCCTCGGTCACCTTGGCCAGGTCCGCGGCGGAGGGCTCGAACTCGTGGGGGTCGGTTGCCGGGTTGGAGATGACGGCGGGGACCTCCTCGCCGAGCACGGCGCCGGCGACGTCAGCCCACACGTTGGTGGTTGCTACCACGGTGGTGGTCTTGGCTTCGGGGGAGCCGCTAGCTTGCGGTGCCGCGTTATCTGACGGCGCGTTGCCTGCGGAGCAGGACGCGATGAACAGGGACGCTGAAGCGGCGACGGCGAGGGAGGCCGCGCGCATAGGTGTGGTCGAAAGCATAAAGCCTATTTAAACACTAATGAAAAGTTATTTCAATTGAAAGCCTATTGGCACTGTTAGGATAGCACGCATGCCCGAACGGTCCCGCCGCCCGCGGCGCGTCTCCCCGAACACGCTGGCCTCAATCGCCGCGGAGCTCGGCGTGTCCCGCACCACCGTCTCCAACGCCTACAACAGGCCGGACCAGCTCTCGGAGGAGTTGCGGGAACGCATCTTCGCCGCCGCCCGGAAGCGGGGCTATTCGGGGCCGGACCCGACGGCGCGCTCGCTACGCACGCGCCGCGCGGGGGCCGTCGGAGTGATCCTTACCGAGGCACTGCACTTCGCCTTCGAAGACGAAGCATCCGTCGACTTCCTCGCCGGTCTCGCCCGGCAGACTCGGTTATGCCTCACCCTCATCCCCGTGGGCCCGGAAGAGGCCAACCCCGCGCTGGTCACGGGCGCTATCGTTGACGGGTTTATCGTCTATTCGGTCCCCGCGAAAGATCCCCACCTCAAAGCCGCCTACGAGCGCGGCCTGCCGGTCGTCGTGTGCGACCAGCCGACCGGTGAGCCTGGCGCGCACTTCGTGGGCATCGACGACGCAGCCGCCATCACAAAGGCAGCGCGCGTGCTTATCGACGCCGGGCATCGCCACATCGGAATCCTCACCAAGCGCCTGTTCTCCACCCCGCGCAACGGCCCCGTTAACCGCCCCGAGCTCGCCGACGCCGACCTCCACGTCCAACGCGCGCGGGTGCGCGGCGCCCTCGACGTCTTCGACGCCGCCGGGGTGGGGGATGTTCCGATCGTGACCCGCCACCTCAATGACAGGGACAGCGCCGCGGGGGGCGCCGGCGAGCTCCTTACAGCCCACCCCGAGCTCACGGCGGTGCTGTGCACCACCGACTCGATGGCGCTCGGGGTGTTGGACTACTGCGCGGCGGCGGGGATAGACGTGCCCGGCGAGCTCTCGGTCACGGGCTTCGATGCCACGGCAGCCGCGCGCGCGGCTGGCCTGACCACCGTGGAGCAGCCCAACGTGGGCAAGGGGGAGGCGGCCGGGGCGATGCTGCGCTCGCTCATCGAATCCCGCGACCCGCGCCGCGAGGCTCCGCGCGAGGTGATCCTGCCGACGCGTCTTATCGCCGGGCGAACCGTGAGCGCGCCGCGGCAAGGCGCCCGAGCACCCCGGCAAGTTCCTCGACGCCCGTGACTCGGTGGGCGGCGATCGAGGGTTGCGAGCCGACCTTGACCCCGACGTCCGCCGGGCCGAGCACGCCGAGGGCGGTTTCGTCGGTCCGGTCGTCCCCGGCGAAGAAGGTGGCGTCGAAAAGCGCCTTGTGCTCGCCCAGCCACGAGCCCTTCGTCACCTCGAGGGCGGAGAACTCCACGATGTTGTGCCCCTCGACCACGGGCCTGCCGCCGGTGTCGATGGCGCGGGCGCGCTCGAGCACGGCCTGCGCCGCATCCGGGTCCCGCTCGGCGAGGCGGGCGGCATGGATCACGCGCTGGTAGGGCTTGACCTCGACAAACGCGCCGGGCACGACGAGGCGCTCGAGGCGGCGCTCGATGTCGGCAAGGTAGGCGGCGTCCGCCTTACTCAGCACCGGGGGATGGGCGGATTCGGCGCCGTGGGAGCCGACGATCACCGCCGGATCCCCCAGCGGCAGGACGCGCCGCAGGCCGTCGAGGTGGCGCCCGGAGAGCACGGCGACCTGCGTGGCGGGCAGCGCCATGAGGGACGTCAGCGCCTCGATCGCCCCCGGGTGCGCGCTCACGGCGTAAGGGTCGGGGCCGAGCTCGCAGATGGTGCCGTCGAAGTCGACGCAGACGAGAAGGCGCGGGGCGGCGGCGATACGCTCAACCGCGGCGTCGAGGCCCGTCACAGCGCCATCACCCTTATCGACGCCCGATCAACCGCATCCCCCACCACAGTCAGCGTCGCCTCCCGCTCGCCGAACATCCGCACGTCGAACTGGGCCCCTTCCGTCAACAGTCCGGTGAGCTGGTCGTGGACGTGGCGCGAACCCCCGTCGCACGCGCCCACCTCACCGAGCTCGACCTCGTGAAGAGTGAGGCGGTCCGGGTCCTGATCGCCCCTCTCAACCCTGGCTCGCAGCGGTGCGCAGCCCGTCGTTGCCCGCAGCGAGGATCCGCTCACGCGCAGCTCTGCCTTGCCCGCGGCATCCGCCGGCAGCTCGCCGGGCCACAGGGGATCGGTGTGCACGGCCACCACCTGCCAGGTCTGCCCGATAAGCGGGGAGTCCTGCGCGTCGCTGCCGCAGCCGGGAAGCGCCAGCGAGGCCGCCAGCGCGAGCGCAATCGGTGCACGCCGGGAGTTCATAGCGCCCCCAAGAACTCGCGAGCCCAGTCGAAGACGTCGTGGCCGAGGACGGCGCGGCGCATCGCGCGCATGTCGTCCACCCGCGCGTCCCGGTGGTCACCCACGGCGGCAGTGATCGCTTCCTGGATCGACCCCACGTCAAAGGGGTTGCACAAGTGCGCGCGGTCGAGCTCGACGGCCGCCCCCGCGAACTCGGATAGCACCAGGGCCGCGTCGTCGGCGCAGCAGGAGACGAACTCCTTGGCCACCAGGTTCATTCCGTCCTTAAACGGAGTGACCAACATGACGTCGGCAGCGCGGTAGTAGGTTCCCAGCTCCGCCTTGGGCACGGGGCGATGGATGTAGTGCACGATCGGGCGGCCGACCTCCCCGAAGCGCCCGTTGATGCGCCCCACCGCCTCCTCGACCTCGCGGCGGGTCTGCTGGTAGTGCTCGATGCGTTCCCTCGACGGGGTGGTGAGCTGGACGACAGCGACGCGCCCAAGCGTGCCCTGCTCTAACAGGCACTCTACGGCCAAGAGCCGCTGCAGGATGCCCTTGGTGTAGTCCATCCTGTCCACCCCGAGCATGACTGTCTCAGGGGCGCCCAGCCGCTCGCGCAGCGTCTCGACGTCCTCCTGCCCGCCCGGGCGGATCGCCTGCGGGTCGATGGAAATGGGGAAGGTGCCAGACCTCGGCCCGGAGGGACCGACGAGGGCGCGGAAGTTGCGCTCGTCTTCCTCGCGTTGGAACCCGATGAGGTCGCAGCCGGCGAGTCCGCGGGTGATCTCGTCGCGCCACGGCAGCTGCCGGAAGAGGTCGGGGGAGGGAAACGGGATGTGGAGGAAGAATCCCACTGTGACGTCGGGGCGGGCCTGCTTGAGCAACCCGGGCACGAGCTGGAGCTGGTAGTCCTGTACCCACACCGTCGCGCCGGGGGCGGCGGCCGCCGCGGCAGCATCCGCGAACTTCCGGTTGACCTCCTGGTACGCCTCCCACCACGCGGCCTCGTAGGACGGGGCGACGATGAGGTCGTGGTAGAGGGGCCACAGGCTGGAGTTGGAAAAACCCTCGTAGAAGTCCTCGAACTCCCGCGCGCTGAGCGCAACGGGACGCAGCGAGATGCCCTCGAACTCGAAGGGGGCAATCTCTACGTCGGGCTCGCCGGGCCACCCCACCCAGCAGCCCGAGCGCTCGCGCAGGACCGGGGCGAGCGCGGCCACGAGACCGCCGGGGGAGGCCTGCCACCCCGACGGGGCTGCTGTGCGGTCAACCGGAAGCCGGTTGGCCACCACGACAAACGCGTTGTCGCGCGTCATCTCCCCGGCCCTACGATTCGTCGGGCGCGGTCGAGGTGGCCTTCTTTACGGTTTTCTTGGTGGTCTTCTTCGTTGCCTTCTTGGTGGCCTTCTTTGTCGTCTTTTTGGTGGTCTTCTTCGCGGCCTTCTTGGTGGTCTTCTTCGTGGCGGCCGTCCCTGCCTCTGCCTCGGCCTCAGAGGCCGCTTGCGCCTCGTGCTCCTCGGCGTACTTCTTGTACACGAAGCCCTTCGGGTCGACGCCGAGCATGGACATCAGCGTCACGCCGTCGAAAAGATCCTCGGCGTAGGTTGCCACGATCCTGCGGGCCTCGGCCGCCGTACGCTCCTCAACGGTGTGGACCGCGTCGGGGGAAGGGCGGGAGTCGGTGATCTTCGGTGGCACTGCGGGGCTCTCCTTCGTCCAGGCTCGGGGGCTATACCAAAAACATTATTCTACGCCACTGGGGGTGTCACGCGCTGCGTCGCGTGGGGCTCGCTCGGTGGGGCGCGGCAGCCGCGTCGACCCGCCGCGCTTCGGGCGCGTCGCGCGGCGGGCGGCCTGCTCGGCGCGGCGGATCTGGGTGAAGGTGACGCGCCCGGCGCGGCGGAAGGCGGCGTAGGGGGTAAAGAGCTGCGGGCGGCGGATGCGGCGCGCCATCCACTCGCCGAAGACCACCCCTCCCGCGAGCGCCATGCACGTGCCCACCGCCATGAACAGGTTGGTCATCCCCACCACCATCTGCTCGTTCATGATCGCGTACATGCCTCGATAGATCCCCGAGCCAGGCAAAAACGGCGTCACCCCGGCCACCGCGGTGATCACCGGGTTGATCATGAATCGGCGGGCGATAAGCCCGCCGGCAAGCCCGATGACGACGGCGCACGCCGCGGTGGCCAGCAGGCGGTCGGTGCCGAGCGGGAGCAGGAAGACGTAGTAGATCACCGAACCGGCCAGCGCCGTGGCGGCCGAGACGAACACGGCGGGACGCTCCGCGAAGCAGGTCACCGCGAACGCCGAGGCGGCCACGGTGCCCCCGAGGACGCGGGCGACGGCCGATCCGAACGTCGGGGTGCCCAGCATGGTCTCCAGCGGCGGCAGGCCTACCCCGAACATCTCGCCGAGCGTGATGCCGGTGGCCACGCCGGCGACGATGCCACCGGTGTGGAGCATGGTTTGGAAAAACCTCGCCGAGGCCGTCACCGGGGCGCCGGTGATGCCGTCGAGAAGCGACTGCACGAGGGTGAGGCCCGCGAGCAGCACCACGATGCCAGTGGCGATGACCTGGCTGGGCACGATCGGCTGGCCGATCTGGGCGGAGAAGTTGTAGAACATCAGCGCCGGGATTGTGGCCAGCAGCCCGCCGAGGACGCAGTGAAAGAAGTACGGCAGGTCGTTGCGGGAGAGGATCTTGTTGATGCCCATGATCAAAAACGCAGTGAAACCGCCAAGCGCCGCCATGAACACATCGCCGCCCAGAAGGATCGCGATCGCCGATCCCATCACCGCCCAGCCACCGAGGAAGCGCAGGTTGCGGTACGGGATGTAGGAGCGCTCAATGTCGTCGAGGATCTTCTCCGCGACCTCGGGAGGGGTGGCGCCGGAGCGGATCGAGCGGATGAGTCGGTCGACCTCCTGGAGCTTGTGGTAGTTCTCCGATAGGTCGGTGACCACGCGAAACACGCTCACGGGGGTGCGCCGGTCCACCCCGATGATCGTGTGGATGGTCATCGTGTTCACCGTGATGTCGATGTGGCAATAGTGCAGCCCGTAGGACGAGGTCACGGTGTGGATGGAGGCGCGCGCATCGGAGCTCGTCGTGCCGTTGGTAATGAGGATCGAGCCGATCCGGGCGGCGATGTTCATCACCGCCGCCACCTGGGCGGGGTCTTGCAGGTCGATCGGGGCGAGCACCGAGGGCGGGGGAGAGGTGCGCACCTCGTCGATGGTGGCTACGGCGCCGCGGCTGCCCGTCGCGCCCTCAAAAAGCGCCCCCAGGCGCGAAAAAACCCCTTGCGTCACACGGTTCACCCTATCCGGTGGCCGCCATTGACGCACCCGCCCCGCCGCCGTGTAGGATTATCCAGCATTGCTGGAGTGGCGCAATCGGTAGCGCAACGCACTTGTAATGCGTAGGTTGCGAGTTCAAGTCTCGTCTCCAGCTCCATACTCCGCTAACGCCGGGCGAAGAGCCACGCGCTCGCCGCCGCGGTGGCCGCCAAGATCGCGGCGACCGCGCCGAGCGAGGCGGCGAAAGCGGCATCTGTTGCCTCAGCGGGCTCGAGCCCGCGCTCGGTGAGGTGGGCGCCCAGCGTCGCGGCGCAGGTGCCGATGAAGGCGACGCCGACGAGCGCGCCAAGCTCGTAGGTGACCTCTTCGACCCCGGCGGCCATGCCCTCGTGGTGCGGAGGCGCGGCCGAGATGATCGCGGTCGACGCGGCGGAAAACGCGCCGCCCGTGCCGGCCCCGAGGCAGAGCATCGCGGCGAGGAACGTGGGCGTGTGATCGACGTTGAGTGCGGCGAGCGCGACCCCGGCCGCGGCCAGCAGGCTCCCGCCGACGATCGGGGGGAGGTAGCCGGTGCGGTGGAGCAGCGCCCCGGCGAGGATGGAGGACGGCAGCGCGGCCACGACCACGAGGGCGACGAGCGCGCCGGCCTCGAGCGGGCTTAAGCCCGCTACCGTTTGGAAGCGCTGGGTGGCGAGGTACTCCACGGACGCCACGCCGAGGTAAGCGAAGCCTGCAGCAACGACCCCGCCCGTGAGCGTGCGGTTGGCGAACAGGTCGAGGCGAAGCAGGGGGCGCTCGAGCCGCGCTTGGCGACGCCCAAAGAGCCACCCGCCGGCTACCGCAGGAACGGCGAAGAGGGGCTGGCCCTTCAGCGCGAGGGTGAAGCAGATGAGGGTGAGCGCGGAGAGGGCGACCGAGGGGGCGTCGATAAGCGAGCCCGGGCGGTGCAGGTTGCGCGGGCGGATAAACGCGAGCGCGGCGAGCGCGGCAGCGACGATGGGGACGTTGACGAGGAAGATCGAGCCCCACCAGAACCGCTCGAGCAACAGGCCGGCGACGACGGGGCCGGCGGCCGCACCCACCGTGGACGCGGAGGCCCAGATGCCCACTGCGGTGTTGCGCTCGCGGGCGTTGACAAACGTCTGCTGGATGAGCGCGAGCGTGGGCGGCATCATCACCGCGGCCGCTACCCCGAGCAGGCCGCGCGCGGCGATGAGGAGCTCCGGGGTGGGGGCGGCCGCGCAACACACCGAGGCCACACCAAAGGCGATAAGCCCGATGGAGAAGAGCAGCGCGTGGCCATACCTGTCGCCGAGCGGGCCCGTGCCCAGCATGAGGGCAGCGACGGCCAAGGGGTAGGCGTTGATGATCCACAGGTCTTGTTGCGGGGAGGTGCCGAGCTGCTGCGCGATCGTCGGCATTGCGGTATACAGGATCGAGTTATCCAGCCCGATGAGCAAGAGGCCGGCCGACAACACTGCTAATAATCCCCAACGCATTAGCCGCAGTGTACCCGCAGCAGATTGGGAACAGATCCGACGCGAGGCTTACAGCAAACGTCCAGGATTTGGGAGGATACTGTTCGGGACAGATCGGATTGAAAGGAACACCATGGCCGATACTAACGATGGCGTCAAGGTCCTAGTGGTTGACGACGAACCCAACATCGTCGAGCTCCTCACCGTCTCCCTGCGCTTCCAGGGCTTCGAGGTCGAAAGCGTCAACTCGGGCCCGGAGGCGCTCAAGCTCGCCCGCGACTTCCGGCCCGATGCCTACATCCTCGACGTCATGATGCCGGGGATGGACGGCTTCGAGCTTTTGGGCAAGCTGCGCAGCGAGGGTCTCGACGGCCCGGTGCTCTTCCTCACCGCGAAGGACGCGGTGGAAGACCGCATCCACGGCCTGACCATCGGCGCGGACGACTACGTGACCAAGCCGTTTAGCCTCGAGGAGGTGATCACCCGTCTGCGCGTCATCCTGCGCCGCGGCAACGTCACCGACGGCGACGACAACGACGCCACGCTGCGCTACGCGGATTTGACGCTTAACGACGACACCCACGAGGTGACCAAGTCCGGCGAGATCATCGAACTCTCGCCCACCGAGTTCAACCTTCTGCGCTATCTCATGCTTAACGCTGAGGTCGTGTTGTCGAAGGCGAAGATCCTCGACAACGTCTGGCACTACGACTTCGGCGGCGACGGCAACGTCGTGGAGTCCTACATCTCGTATCTTCGCCGCAAGGTCGATACCGGCGAGGTTCCGCTCATCCACACCGTGCGCGGCGTCGGCTACGTCCTGCGCACCCCGCGGCAGTAGCCGATGGGCCAGCCCTCGCGCGCGACGCCCGACCCCGCCTCCATTCCCAGCATCTCCACCCAGTCCCGGGTCAGCCAGATCCCGCTGCAGAAGCGCCTCGTCGCCCTCATCTTGATCATCGCCGTGCTTGGCATGGGACTGAGCTCGCTGGCAATCCACACGCTCATGCGCGGTCTGCTCCTCCAGCGCGCGGATGACGAGCTGCGCGCCGGGCTGCAGACCTGGGTCGGGCAACCGACCCCCTGGCCGGCGCTGGGAGCGCCGACGGAGTTTAGCCAGGCGGTGAGCTACCCCGGCGTCGAAGGCCTCCACTACTACGGGTTCCGCTCGACCGAGCGGCCGGACTTCTTCGAGATGGAGGGTTTCGGCCCGCAGACGATCCCCTCGGCTCCGGGCAGCACCGAGGAGGGGGAGTGGCGCGCGATAGCGATGCGAAACCCCGACGGCAGCATCGAGTACGTGGCCAAGTCGCTCGAGGTGGAGCAGCGCATGCTCACCTCGCTCGCCGTTGTCCTGCTCGGGATCGGGACCGTGACCGTCATCGTGGTCGGGTTCGCAGGAAACTTCTTCATCCGTCGCGCCCTCGCCCCTCTGCGCGTTGTGGAGGGCACCGCCCTCGCGATTGCCGACGGCGACATGAAGCGCCGCGTGCCCGCCTGGTCCCGCGAGACGGAGGTGGGAAAGCTCTCCTACGCGGTCAACACCATGGTCGCGCAGTTGCAAGAATCGATCGAGGAGTCTCGTGCGAAGGAGGAGCAGATGCGCCGCTTCGTCGGGGACGCCTCCCACGAGCTGCGCACCCCGCTGACCAGCCTGCGCGGCTACGCGGAACTCTACCGCTCCGGCATCGTCAACGACCCGGACATGGTCGTTGCGAAAATCGACGAGGAATCGGCCCGCATGAAGCTCCTCGTCGAGGACCTTCTCGCGCTCACCCGCGCCGAGGGGGCCCGCCTCGTGACCCGCGAGGTCGACATGTTCGACGTGGTCTCCTCCGTCAAGAGCACCGCGCGTGCGGCCTTCCCCGGCCGCACTCTCACCGTCGAGAACGAGGCAATGAACGTGCCCATGGTCAAGGGCGATCCCGACCGGCTGCACCAGGTGATGCTCAACCTGGTAAGCAATGCCTTTAAGCACGGCGGGCCCGACGCCGAGGTCACCATCACCCTGCGGGAGAACCTAGATAAGGTCTTTATCGACGTCGCCGATAACGGGGTGGGCATGCGCCAGGAGGACGCCGACCACATCTTCGAGCGCTTCTACCGCGCCGATACCTCCCGCAACCGGGCCGGCGGCGGCGGGTCGGGGCTGGGTTTGGCGATTACGAAGTCCATCGTCGAGGCCCACGGCGGGGCGATCACCGTCAAGACAGCGCCCGGGAAAGGATCGACCTTCACGCTCTCCCTGCCGATGGCCTAGGAGGTCGCGCGCCCGTCCTCGCCGACGCCGAGGCGCTCGCGCAGCGCGGCGGCCGCCTGGTCCATCTCCGCGGGGTCTGTGTCCTCGGCGCGCATGACGTTGGCGAGGCTGTAGCCGCTCATGTCGCGGGCGGGGAAGACGTGGATGTGGGCGTGGGGGACCTCGAAGCCAGCGATGAGGTATCCGGCGCGCGGCGCGTTAAAGGAGTCGATAATCGCCGCCCCGATCTTCTGCGCGACCTCGTTCATCCGCGCCCAGGTGGCCGGGTCGAGGTCGGTCCACCGATCGACCTCTTCGATAGGCACGATGAGGGTGTGGCCGTAGGCGATGGGCTCGATGGTGAGAAACGCAGCGACGGTGTCGTCGCGGTAGACGAAGCGGCCCGGGATCTCCCCGTCGATGATCTTGCTAAACACGGTGCTCATGCTCCCCCAGGCTACCTGTAGATTGGAGGCCATGCGCATCCTCGTTATCGGTTCGGGCGGCCGCGAACACGCCCTGCTCAAGGGGCTTTGTGGCCACGAACTCTTCGTCGCGCCCGGAAACGCCGGCATGGCGAACCTGGCCGAGGTCCACCCCGTCGACGTCGCCTCCCCGGAGGCGGTGGTGGCACTCGCCCGCCGTATCGAGGCGGAGCTCGTCGTCATCGGCCCGGAGATCCCGTTGGTGGCCGGGGCCACCGATGCGCTGCGCGATGCGGGGTTCACCGTCTTCGGCCCGTCGCGGGCAGCGGCGCAGCTGGAGGGCTCGAAGGCCTTCGCGAAGGAGGTCATGGCCTCGGCGGGGGTGCTCACGGCGGCGGCGACGCGCGTGAGCGATGCAGCGGGGATCGAGGAGGCGCTCGACGCCTACGGCCCGCACTACGTGGTCAAGGACGACGGATTGGCCGGCGGCAAGGGAGTCCTGGTCACCGACGACCGCGAGGCAGCTGCCGCGCACGCCCGCGCTGTGATCGAGGCGGGCAACCCCGTGCTGTTCGAGTCCTTCCTCGAAGGCCCCGAGGTCTCCCTGTTCTGCCTGGTGGACGGCGAGACGGTCGTGCCGCTGCTGCCGGCGCAGGACCACAAGCGCGCCTTCGATGGTGACCAAGGCCCCAACACCGGGGGTATGGGCGCCTACGCGCCGCTTCCGTGGTTGCCCGAGGATGGGGTCTCGCGCATCGTGGAGTCGATCGCCGAGCCGGTTGCCCGCGAAATGGTCGCCCGCGGCATCCCCTACCAGGGCATCCTCTACGTGGGTGCGGCGTGGGGGCCGCAGGGCCCGGCGGTGGTGGAGTTCAACGCCCGCTTCGGGGACCCCGAGACGCAGGCGGTGTTGTCGCTGCTCGAGACCCCGCTTGTCGACGCCCTCTTTGCCGTCGCCACCGGCACCCTCGCCGACCTGCCCGCCCTGCGGTGGAAGCAAGGTTACGCCGCGACCGTCGTGCTCGCCGCGGAGAACTACCCCGCCGCGCCCCGGACAGGGGATGCGCTGAGCGGGGACAATCTCAATGACCCGACACGGATCCTGCATGCGGGAACGACCTCCCGCGACGGTTCGTATCTCTCGGCGGGTGGTCGCGTCCTCAACGCGCTCGGGCAGGGAGGCACGCTGGCGGAGGCCGTTGGGGCGGCCTACGCGGAGGTGGAAAAGGTCGAGTTGCAAGGCTCGTTCTACCGCCGGGACATTGCCCGGGCGGCTATCGAGGGGCGGATCTCGCTCTAGGCGCTGGCGGGGGCCGAAAAAGCGGGGGATCGGGCTCCCGGCCAGCGGGGCTGGGGCGCCGTCTCAGCTTCGCACCGGGGGAGTGGTGGTAGGAGACGGTCTCGTTGAAGGCGATGGTGCCGTCGGGGGAGACCACCCCGATCCGGCCTGTGTCGGAGCACCTCACCACGTGGGATCTGCCCGCGTGGCCGTCCCGGGAGTCGTTGTTCCACGAGTGGTGGCGTCGGCACAGCCCGGCGAGGTTCGGCAGGTCGGTGTTGCCGCCCTGGACGTAGGCCAGCATGTGGTGGGCCTCGGTCTCCGACAGAGGCACGTCGCAGCCGACCCAGGCGCATACCCCTTGGACGGCGAGCATGGCGATGCGCTGCTCCACGCTGGCGAGCCTCGTGCGGCCCAGCGAGATCGGGATGCCGGTCACCCGGTCGACGTGGACGATGAAGTCCTCCGTGCCGCCCATGCCGAGGCGGATGAGGTCGAAACAGGAGAGCTCTACCCCCACGTTTGTCATAAACGTCGTGTGGTGGTCGGCGTCGGCGAGGTCATCTAGGGTGATGGCGAGCGCGACGGAGGCGGCGCCGCGGTTTTTGACCTGCCGGTCGGCCTCGTACTGGCCGAGGATGCGCCAGAACTGGTCGAAGCGTCGCTGGGTGGGAGTGCGTGAGTCCTCGGACGATGGCCCGCCCGTGTTCGAGCCGGGGCCGGAATCCGAGTCGAGCAGGGCCTTAAACAGGGCCCAGTGCCCGGCGGTCATCGTCGCGGTGACGTCAAAGGTCCCGTCCGCCTTTTGCGGCCCGGCCTTGATGCCGCGGGCCGCGTAGCCTGCATTCGGGTCGGCCGGCGGGCGGTGGGCGCGGTTCGCCTTGTTGACGAGGCTGCGCACGAGCTTGCGCAGGTCGCTCGCGGGGCGCTCCTTCGCCTCCGCTAAGGCACGGGCGTGGATCGCTGCACGCTCGCACGACGCCTCCTTGGACAGGCCACGCAGCTCGGAGTCGATGATTCCCTGCTTTTCTGCACCGATCCCGCGGGAGGATTCGCGGGCCTTTTTCTGCGACTCGCCGGGGTCGGGGGAGCAGCCGCCGACGCCAAGAGGGTCGTCGTTACCGCCCGGCGGTGGTGGAGGCGGGGGCGGCGGTGGTGGCGCGAAGAGGTCGCGGCCGCGGCTGATCCGGCGGAAGGCTTCGGCGCGGGAGAGGTCGAGGGCCGTCTCGAGGTAGTCGTTGGCGTGGCGCCCGCCGACCGAGCGGCCTGCGCCGTCGCGGTCGCAGATGTATGCGAAGGAGGCGTCGATGAAGGCTTTAGCGTTGGCCGCCTTCTCCAGCCGTTCCATATCTGCGCGGATGGTGTCGAAGTGGAGGGCGGAGGGGTCGTCGAAAAGCGAGCTCAGCTCGTTGAACGCGGACTCGATTGTGGCTACGAGTGAAGCGATTGCGGTCATGGTTCCCCTCCTTTCCTCAAGATGGACTCAGTGTAGAGTCCTGTCGCGACACGTACCCCACAAAATAGAACACATGTGCGAAATGGGGACGATGTTATGGCGGCGTGGAATAATGGAGCCCGTGTCTGTGAAGCCGATGAACGCAAACGTCCTGTCCAACCGCTACGCCTCGCCGGAGATGGCGTCGCTGTGGAGCGCCGAGCACAAGATCGTGCTGGAACGCCAGCTTTGGATCGCCGTGATGAAGGCCCAGAAGGGCCTCGGGGTGAAGATCCCGGATGAGGCCATTGAGGCCTACGAGGAGGCCGTCGACAAGGTTGATCTGGCGAGTATCGCCGAGCGCGAAAAGGTCACCCGCCACGACGTCAAGGCGCGCATTGAGGAGTTCAACGCGCTGGCCGGCCACGAGCACATCCACAAGGGCATGACCAGCCGCGACCTCACCGAAAACGTCGAGCAGCTGCAGATCATGCGCGCGCTCGAGCTCACCCGAAATAAGGCGATCGCGCTGCTCAAGGCCGTGGGCAACCGCGCGGAGCAGTACAAGGACCTCGTCATGGCCGGGCGCTCGCACAACGTCGCGGCGCAGGCGACCACGCTGGGCAAGCGGTTTGCCTCCGCCGCCGAAGAAATTCTCATCGCCACAGAGCGCATCGAGCAGCTTCTCACGAGCTACCCGCTGCGCGGCATTAAGGGCCCGATGGGGACGGCTCAGGACATGCTCGACCTGATGGGCGGCGACGAGGCCAAGCTCGGTGAGCTGGAGCACGCAATTGCCCGCCACCTTGGCTTCGATCGCACCTTCGACTCCGTCGGGCAGGTCTACCCGCGCAGCCTGGATTTCGAGGCCATCTCCGCTCTCGTACAGCTCGGCGCCGGCCCGTCGAGCCTTGCCACAACCATCCGCCTCATGGCGGGCAATGAGACCGTCACGGAGGGCTTCAAGGAGGGCCAGGTCGGATCCTCGGCCATGCCGCACAAGATGAACGCCCGCTCCTGCGAACGCGTCTGCGGCTTCCAGGTCATCCTGCGCGGCTACCTCACCATGGTCGCGGATCTTGCCGGCCAGCAGTGGAACGAGGGCGATGTGTTCTGCTCGGTCGTGCGCCGGGTTGCGCTGCCGGACGCGTTTTTCGCCATCGACGGTCAGCTGGAGACCTTCCTCACCGTCCTCGACGAGTTCGGGGCGTTTCCCGCGATGATCACCCGCGAGCTCGATCGCTACCTGCCGTTCCTCGCCACCACCCGCATCCTCATGGCGGCCGTGCGCGCGGGCGTGGGCCGCGAGACCGCCCACGAGGTGATCAAGGAGCACGCGGTGGCCATGGCGCTGGATATGCGCGAGAGCGGCGCGGAGCAAAACCTCATTGAACGTCTCGCCGCCGACGAGCGCCTGCCGCTTGGCCGCGCGGACCTCGACAAGGCACTCGCGGACCGCAATGCGTTCATCGGGGCGGCGAGCTCCCAGGTCGACCGCGTGCTCGCGCGCATTCAATCGCTTGTCGACGCCCACCCGGGCGCCGCCGCCTACGCCCCAGGCGAGATCCTCTAAGAAAAACCTAGTCCTGCCAGCGGATCGTCTGCGCGGGCTGGGCGGTGTTGCGAGGGCTGACCACGGTGGCAAGCTCCACACCGGTGCCGACGATGCCGCGATCGCGCTTGCCGGCCCAGGTCACAACCGCCCGCTCGTAGCTCCGGCCGAGGGTGATATCTCCCGTGTAGGCGGGCAGCGGATCGTTGCTTTCCAACCCGCAGTAGAGGTTGTCGTCGCGCTCGACGAAGTTTGCGCGCAGCCCGGCGTCATCAACCGGGGTGACGCTTGGCAGCGCCACCGAGATGTCCGCCCCGTCGGTGCCGAAGGCGACCGGGGTGAAGGTGGCGACGAAGCAGGAAAACCCCGCGAAGCTCTCGGGTGGCGGCGCGGCGCTCGTGGTGGTCTCATCGTCGCTGTCAGAGGCCCCAGTGGACCCTGAAGATCCAGAGCCGCGCTGCTTCGGGGCGGGCCGTCCGATCATGGCCGGGTCCTGCCCGATGTTCTCGGTGACCTGGTCGACGGTGAGGGTGCGGGGTGAATCCACCCTCACCTCCCAATAGACAGGAAGGCCCGTATCAAAGCCCGTGGTGACGACGTAGGCAGTCTCGCCGAAGCTGAGCGTGGCGCCGTCGTCGGTCGGGGTGAAGCCATCCGGCTTGCCGGCTAGCTCGGTCAGCGGCTCGGCGGCGGTGGTGGTGAGCTGCGGAGACCGCGGCCCTGCGCAGGCGCCGAGGGTACCGGCCGCAAGGCACGCGGCGGCGCACATGGCGAGGAGGCGGGGTGTGGAGAGCATGGCTCTACATTAGGGCACCCTCTGCTCCGATCCCGCCCGCGCGCTCCGATTCGACCTTGCGCGCTGCGGGACTATGCTTTGACATCATGCGCCCAGAGTTATCCGATTACACCCACCTCTCCGCGGGCAAGGTCCGCGAGATCTATGAGGTGGACCGCGACACTTTGCTCATGCTGGCAACGGATCGCATCTCCGCGTTCGACTACTCGCTGACCCCGGAAATCCCGGACAAGGGCAGGATCCTCACGGCTACCAGCACCTTGTTCTTCGACCTCCTCGAAAGGGAACTCGGCCTGCCCAACCACCTCGCTGGCCCGGTGACTGATGAGCGCATCCCGGAGGAAGTGCTCGGTCGCGCCCACGTGGTCAAGCGCTTAGAGATGATCCCGTTTGAGTGCGTCGCGCGCGGCTACCTCACCGGTTCGGGGAAGAAAGAGTACGACGCCACGGGTCGGATCTGCGGCGTGATGCTGCCCGCCGGGCTGGTGGAGGCCTCGCGGCTCTCCGAGCCGATTTTCACCCCGGCAACGAAGGCTGAGCAGGGGGAGCACGACGAAAACGTTTCGTTTTCTTACGTCGCCTCGAAGCTGGGGGAGGAGCTGGCGATGAAGCTGAAGGAGACGACGCTCGCGGTCTACTCCGCCGCGGCCGCCTACGCGCTCAGCCGCGGGATTATCCTCGCGGATACGAAGCTGGAGTTCGGGCTCGATGCCGAGGGAAATCTCGTGCTTGCGGACGAAGTGCTGACCCCCGATTCCTCCCGCTACTGGCCCGCCGATTCCTACGAGCCGGGCAAGGTTCAGCCCAGCTTTGATAAGCAGTACGTGCGCAACTGGCTCACCGGGCCGAAGGCGAATTGGAGCCCGGCGGGGGGCACCGAGCCGCCTGAGCTGCCGGGGGCGGTCGTGGAGGCGACCCGGGACCGCTACATCGAGGCCTACGAGCGGCTCAGCGGCGAGAAGTTCTGCACCTGGCCTGGAGCCAACGCCTAGTGCCACGTGCCGGCGCTAGGCTCGATCCCGGCGCTAGACTAGGGCACCTATGAGCACCGAAGCACCGAAGGCAGAAAAACACCCGATCACCCGCTCGTTCCACGGGCGCGAGGTGGTGGATAACTACGAGTGGCTGCGGGAGAAGACGAACCCGGCCACCATCGCCTACCTTGAGGCGGAAAACGCCTATACGGAGGCGAACACGGCGCATCTTTCCGAGCTTGCGGACACCGTGTACTCCGAGATCAAGGGCCGCGTGAAAGAGACAGACATGTCCGTGCCCACGCGCAAGGGCGGCTGGTGGTACTACGGCCGCACGATCGAAGGCAAGGACTACGGCGTGTCGTGCCGCGTCAAGGCGGCCACGGAGCACCCCTGGACCCCGCCGCAGCTGCCAGAGGACGGCTCCCCGCTGCCCGGCGAGAGCGTCCTGCTCGACATCAACGAGCTCGCCGCCGGCCATGAGTTCTTCTCGCTCGGTGCCTCCAGCGTCTCCCCCTCGGGCAAGCGTTTAGCCTACTCGTTCGACACCTCAGGCGATGAGCGCTTCGAGCTGTGTGTGAAGGACATCGAGTCGGGCATGCGTTTCGACGACCACCTCACCGACGTCTTCTACGGTGCCACGTGGGCGGGGGATGACTACATCTTCTACCTGCGTGTTGATGACGCGTGGCGCCCCCACCAGGTGTGGCGCCACAAGCTGGGCACGGCCGAGTCGGAGGACGTGCTTGTCTTCGAGGAGCGCGATGAGCGCTTCAACGTCGGCGTCGGCACTGACCGCGCCGAGCGCTACCTGTATATCGCCTCGAGCTCGAAGACCACGAGCGAGGTGCGGGTCCTGGGGCTCGATGAGCCTGAGGGCGAGTTCCGCGTGCTCTGGGAGCGCGAGGCCGGGGTGGACTACGACGTTGACTTAGCCGTCGTCGGCGGCGAGGAGCGCTGGGTGGTCACGCATAACGCGCACGGTCCGAACTTCTCGGTGGGCACCTGCCCGGTGGGTCAGGAGCGGCCGCTACGCGAGCTTGATGAACTGGTGGCCCACGACGATGCGGTTCGCGTCGAGGGTACCGACGCCTACCGCGACTTCCTCTTCGCGGCGTACCGCCGCGGGGGCATTGGCAGGCTCGCGGTGGCTGGTCTGACGGACGGGACGATCGGCGAGTTCAGCGAGCTCGCATTCGACGAGGAGCTCTACACCGTGGGCCTCGGGGGAAACCCGGAGTGGGACGCTCCGGTGGTGCGCGTGTCCTACACCTCGTTTACCCAGCCGGCGCAGCTCTTTGACTACCGCGTCGCCGACGGCTCCCTTACTCTGCTCAAGGAGCAGGAGGTCGAGGGCGGATACGATCCGGCTGATTACGTGGCCACGCGGGCGTGGGCGACGGCGGAGGATGGGACGAAGGTTCCGGTGTCGGTGGTGCGGCGGGCTGATGCGGACGTCGATAAGCCTGCTCCTACCTTGCTCTACGGTTATGGCTCCTATGAGCACTCCACCGATCCCTACTTCTCCGTGGCGCGGCTGAGCCTGCTCGACCGCGGAATGGTGTGGGCGTGCGCGCACGTGCGCGGCGGCGGCGAGATGGGTCGCCTGTGGTACGACGAGGGCAAGATGATGCGCAAGCGCAACACGTTCACCGACTTCATTGCCTGCGCCGACGCTCTTGTCAAACAGGGAGTGACCACCTACGACCAGATCGTCGCCGAGGGTGGATCGGCAGGCGGGCTGCTCATGGGCGCGGTGGCCAACCTCGCCCCGGAGAAGTTCTCCGGCATCCTCGCGGTGGTGCCCTTCGTGGACCAGCTCACCTCCATCCTCATGCCCGAGCTACCGCTGACGGTGACTGAGTGGGAGGAGTGGGGAGATCCCTATCACGACCCAGAGGCCTACGACTACATCGCCAGCTACGCGCCCTACGAGAATGTTTCGGCCCAGGAGTACCCGGCTATCTTGGCGGTGACCAGCCTGAACGACACGCGCGTGCTCTACGTCGAGCCCGCGAAGTGGATTGCCAAGCTACGCGAAGTGGCCACCGGGGGCACGTTCTTGCTTAAGACCGAGATGTCCGCGGGCCACGGGGGCGTTTCGGGCCGCTACGCGCAGTGGAAGCAGACGGCGTTCGAGTACGCCTGGGTACTTGCGACGTCGGGGGCGGTGGCCACGAAGTGATGCGCAGTAGTGCGTGGTAGTGCACTAAGAAATGGCGCTACCTCCCTTTCAATGGGTAGGTAGCGCCGGGGGTTATAACGAGTCTGAACTACGTGCGGGTGTCCCGGTTGCGCGTAGCGAGGTAGTCGATACCGAAAAAGACGACCAGGGCGGCAGCGAAACCTGCCAGCCAGAAAATGAGGAATTGAGCGGCGTATTGCCATTCTGAGAATGTGTCGATGAACGTTCGACCCGTAGCCGCCCAGTCTCTGATGCTGAAGAACAGGAATGAAAACATCAGCGCGGCGAGGGTAATGCAAAGGTTTTTACTTCTCATGAGGCACCTCTTCTAAACGTGGCCGTTAGACCGGCAGAAATCGTCGAAGGTTCCCCACCGCCCATTGAGGTTACGGCACGCGGAGCCAATTCCCCAGTTGGTTACCTGGCCGATGATTTCATCGGCCGCTGCTCCGCCAATCGCGGCGGCTATCACCCAAATCACAGCGGGTACCGCGCGCTGTTCCTTCGATGCCTGAATGTTCAGTCCCAGAACTTCGGCAAGTTGCCGCGATTCCGCGGGAGTAAGCGCGGAGAGATTACCTTCGAATCTGTGGATTTCGCTCTCGCGATACCCAAGGCTCTGCGCTACTGGCCTAGAAATTTCGAAAGAATCGTTCTCAAGTTCGTAGTACACCGCGGAAGAAACGCTCGGCGCAGAATCGCTCGACGTGGGAGCGATAGCGTCGTTGTAGGTGGATGTTGGGAAGCGTAGCGGTGCAGCCTGGGCAGGTTCGGCAGCCCCTGCGCCAAGGGCAAGTGAGGTTGGCGATGCTATGACAGCAGTGCGCATGACTTTCCTTTCAATGTCGACGGCTGCCGACAACAACCAGCCTACTGAGCAGTGATCAATACTGCAACGATATTGGTCATTCTTTATGTTGCGTGAGCGGGCACCATGAGCGGCGTTCAGAAGGGCCCGTCCGGGGCGTCCTCGCGCCGCGCGCCAAGCAAAACCCCCGGAACGCAATCGCCTCAGCGCGGTGCCCCCGTGTGTGCGATAATCGTAACCATGCCCGGCCACGTACTTGTTTCGGTGTCGTCGATTTTCGACGACACGCTTGACGACGTCGACCGCCTCGTCACCGAGCTCGACCGCGCCGAGATCCCCGTCTCGCTCTTGGTGGCCCCGCACATCGATAAGAAGTGGCACCTGGCGAAGGACAAGAAGACCCGAAAGTGGCTCGAGGCCCAGCGCGAGGTTGATCGCGCGCTCATCCTCAACGGCTTCGACCAGCCCGCTCAGGGCCGCCGTGCGGAGTTTGCCACCCTTGCCGCCCACGAGGCACGCCTGCGCCTGGCCGGGGCGACCCGCCAGATGGAGTCGTTGGGTTTTACCTTCAACATCTTTGCGCCGCCGCGCTGGAACCTCTCGGAGGGCACCCTCAAGGTGCTGCCGGACTTCGGCTTCCTTTTGGTGGCGTCGACGAAGGGCCTGCACCAGACCGACACCGGCATGTTCTACCAGTGCCGCAACCTCTCCGTTGGCGAAGGCTACGGCGCGGCGCGCTGGTGGCGGCGCAACATCATCCGGGCGGCTGAGCGGGGTGCATCGCGGGGAAACATCATTCGCCTATCGGTCTCGGGCCGTGAGCTTGGGAAAAAGAAGGTGCGCCGCGACTTTATCGATGCCGCAGCAGCGGCGGTCGATGAAGGAGCCGAACCGGCCGATTACCGTAGTTTCCTGGCATAGCTCCTGGTAGAAGTTTGACTCCGCAGCGGCAGAGTCCCTGGTGCAACTCGGTGGGACTCCGCAGCGGCAGAGTCCCTGGTGCAACTCGGTGGGACTCCGCAGCGGCAGAGTCCCTGGTGCAACTCGGTGGGACTCCGCAGCGGCAGAGTCCCTGGTGCAACTCGGTGGGACTCCGCAGCGGCAGAGTCCCTGGTGCAACTCGGTGGGACTCCGCAGCGGCAGAGTCCCTGGTGCAACTCGGTGGGACTCCGCAGCGGCAGAGTCCCTGGTGCAACTCGGTGGGACTCCGCAGCGGCAGAGTCCCTGGTGCAACTCGGTGGGACTCCGCAGCGGCAGAGTCCCTGGTGCCCTAGAAGCCCATACGGGCGAGGATAGCGGAGACACCACCCGGGTAGAGGAAGTTCACCGCAGCGGCAATCAAGGCAGCGATGCCGGTTGCACCCACGAGCGCACCAATAATGCCCCCAAGCAGTCCGCTGGAGCTACCTGTCGAGGAGTCTCCGGGCTTCTGGCCGTCTTTACCGTCGGCACCGTCTTTGCCGTTGGTGCCAGGCTGGCCGGGCTCGCCTTTGTCGCCTTTGTCTCCGGTGACTTTGCCGAGGTTCTCGCTGGTTCCATCGGTGTAGGTGACCACGAGCTCACCGTAGGCGTTGATCTCGAACTTCTCGACGCCACGGCCGTCTTTACCGTCGGCACCGTCTTTGCCGTCGGTGCCAGGCTGGCCCGGCTCACCCTTCTCGCCCTTATCTCCGGTCACCTTGCCGAGGTTCTCGCTGGTTCCGTCGGTGTAGGTGACCACGAGCTCACCGGAGGCGTTGATCTCGAACTTCTCGACGCCACGGCCGTCTTTACCGTCTGCACCGTCTTTGCCGTCGGCGCCAGGCTGGCCCGGCTCACCCTTCTCGCCCTTATCGCCGGTCACCTTGCCGAGGTTCTCGCTGGTTCCGTCGGTGTAGGTGACCACGAGCTCACCGGAGGCGTTGATCTCGAACTTCTCGACGCCACGACCAGCAGCGCCATCCTGGCCAAGCACGTTGCCGACGACCTCGCGCGTCTCCGTCGTGCCATCGGTGTATACCGCGATCAGGTCTCCGTTGTCGGCGAGCTCGATGCGGACCAGCGTCTTCGTGGGCTGGTCTACCGTTTCAGCGAGATTGAACCCGACCTTGATCGGGTCGTGGTCGGAGGAGCGGAACGGGTCGGCTGCGTAGAAGTCCTGCACGTTGTAGTTACGCAGCGAGTACTCGAAGGCGACCGGCTCGTCGGCGTTGATGTTCCACACCGCGGCGTCTTGCACGAGCGCAGCGGCCTTTTCGTTGGCCAGCACGTGGTCGAGGGAGCCGAGCTGTGCGGAGAACTGGTAGGAGGCGCCGTCGAAGTCGCGGCGCGAGGCGATGTTGGTGAAGCCTTCCTGCTCGATGTGGCGCACCGCGTCTTCCATGGAGTAGGAGTTCAGGTCGCCGAGGATGAACACGGGTTTGTCGGCCCAGTCGTCCTGCTTGTCCAGGTGGTCGATGAGCGCGGTGGCTTGGGCGAGCCGCACCTGAGCATTGTTGCCCTGCCCGTCGCCGGAATCTGCGTCGCCGTTGGCCACCGAGCCCTTGGACTTGAAGTGGTTGACGATGGCGACGAAGCTGCGTGCGCCGTCATCGCCCACAGGCTTGAACTCTTGGGCGAGGGGCTGACGGGCCATGCCGGTAAACGCAGGGTCGTCGAAGATGCGGGACTCGCCGACCGGTTCGACCTCGTCCTTGTTGTAGATGAAGGCGGTGCGAATGTAGTCCTCATCGGTACCAAGCTGGGTGGGGGAGGCAACGTAGGCCCAGTTTCCGCCGGCGGAGTTTAAGGCGTCGACAAGCGTGCCCAGCGCCTCGTCGCGGCGCGCGACGTCGCCGGTGACGGTTGCGGTGTTCTCAATCTCCTCCAGGCCCAGCACGCTGACGTCGAGGCGGTTAATCGCTGCGACGATCTTCGCCTGTTGGTCGGCGAGCGCCTCCGGGGTGTATGCGCCGCGCACCGTGCAGCCGTTGGTGGCCACCGGGTTGCCGTACATGTCGGTGTAGGCCCCGCAGCCGGCTGTGTCTTGGCCGAGCGAGGTGAAGTAGTTGAGCACGTTGAACGAAGCGATGGAGAACTCGCCGCGCACGGAGGCTGGCACCTCGAGGGTCGCCGCGCGGGAGTCCTGCCAGGTAATCGGCAGCTCGCCGGCGGTGTTCTTGCCGGTGATGGGCTCGAGCGGCTGGAAGCGCCACTGGTCGAAGGCGTAGTCGACAACCACGTCGGTCTGGAAGGACACGCCGTCGCCGGTGCGCAGGGACTTGATCCCGCCGTCCGAGGTGACGATGTAGGGCAGCGGCGTGGACTTGTCGGTGTTGAAGTAGTTCGCGGTGCGGCCGTCGTCAAGGTAGACGATCTCCGCGTTTTGCTTGGCCTGCAGATCGTTGGCGGCGGTGCCAGGCAAAACAACGTCGGTCGGGCTGCGGTGCGCCAACGTACCGGGGGCGAGGCCGACCTCGCCGAACTTGTTGAGCGAGTAGTTGTTGGTCACCGTGTACGCACCACCCGGCCGCACGAGCATGCCCTCGTAGGGCTCGCGCGCCTCATTGCCCGCGGGCAGGTGCTCAATGGCGATCGCGCTCGGCGCGGCGAGAGCCTCGATCGGGGTGATCGCCGTGGCCGTGAGCTGGGTGACCTCCTTGAACTCGGAAACCGTACCTGCCACCTGCACGGATGCGCCGACCGCGGGGTAATCGGTGCGCGGGCCCATGTAGACGAAGATGCCGTCGGAGGCCTCGCCCGGGTTCTTCGCGGCCGCCCCGGTCCCGGCGGTCTGGAGGTAGAAGCCCTTCTTGCCGCCCTCCGGGTAGGAAGCGGTCACGACCCCGCGGGTGACCACGTTGCGCCCCGCCAGCGGGGAGGCAGCACCCGTGCCCTGGATCTCCGCGATGGAGACCTCCGCGGGAGCAGGATCAACGGGATCGACAGGAGCGGCCCCGCCGGAGGCCTGCGGGGTGGGGGCGCCCTGGAAGAAGTCGGCGGCGTTGTTGTCGGTGTCTACGCCCGCGGATGAGCGCTGGATGGAGGTCGAGTTTGACACCTTCGCGGCGGGCGTGCCCTCGAATCTCGTGGCTGCGCCCCAGCCGACGAGGTCCGCGGTGGCGCCTGTGGCGTCGAGAAGCGCGGCGATGGCCTCCGAGCCACCGAAGCCGAACTGGCTCACCTGGTCTGCGGCCGGCAGGTCCTGCGAGGGTGTGGCGCCGGCGTCGCCCTGGATGAGGAAGTAGCCCTTCGCGGGTACCGTGCCGCTCAAAGTGACGGCCTTGTTCAGCGTGTCTCCCTTGGAGCGCTGCTCCATCGTCCACCCGGTGACGTCGATCGGGGCGTCGGTGGGGTTGTAGAGCTCGACGAAGTCGTACGTGTAGACCGAGCCGCTGTTACCCCCGCCGCCGTAGACCTCGTTGATGACGACGTTGCTGCCATCGACTGCGGCGCGGGCTGGGGAGGCTACGGACAAGGAGCCTGCGGCGATGGCGATGGACACGGCGGTGCCGATCGCGCGGCGGGTGGGGGACACGGCGGGGGATCCTTTCTCTGCGGGGTGCTCGCAGACAAGATAGCGCCGCGCTTATAGGTTTGCTGAGTGAATCATGAGAATTTGCCGATTGTTTACGCTCCCTTCACCCGCCTCGGCCGCACTCACGGACCGCCGGGCCCGTCCGATATACTTGGGCGCGTCGTAAGACCCGCAGAAACCGCAGAAAAAGCTGCACAAGAAACGAAGGAACCCCATGGCTCGTGTCGTTGTAAATGTCATGCCGAAGGCAGAAATTCTTGATCCGCAGGGCCAGGCGGTCCTGCGCGCGCTCGGCCGGATCGGCGTCGGAGGCGTCGCCGATGTGCGCCAGGGCAAGCGCTTCGAGATCGAGGTCGATGACTCGGTCTCGGACGCCGAGATCAAGCGCGTCGCCGAGACACTGCTGGCCAACACCGTCATCGAGGACTTCGAGGTTGTGCGATGAGCGCAACCATCGGCGTGATCACCTTCCCAGGCACGCTTGACGACGTCGACGCGCAGCGCGCCGTCCGCGTCGCGGGCGCCGAGCCGAAGGCGCTCTGGCATGCCGACGACGACCTCACCGGGGTCGACGCCGTAATTGTCCCCGGTGGATTTTCCTACGGCGACTACCTGCGCTCCGGCGCGATTGCCGCGCAGGCCCCGATGATGGGCGCGGTCGTGGAGGCAGCGAAGAAGGGCATGCCGGTACTCGGAATCTGCAACGGTTTCCAGATCCTCACCGAGGCCGGGCTGCTGCCGGGCGCGTTAACCCGCAACGAAAACCTCCTGTTCCACTGCGTAGATACCCACCTCGTCGTGGAGAACAACTCCACCGCGTGGACCTCGAACTTCGAGCCGGGGGAGAAGATCTTCGTGCCCGCAAAGCACGGAGAGGGCCGCTTCCAGGCCGCGCCGGAGACCGTCGAGCGCCTGGAGAAAGAAGGGCGCGTGGTCTTCCGCTACACCGAGAACTTCAACGGTTCCGCGAACGCTATTGCGGGCGTGACCAACGAGACCGGCCGCGTCGTCGGCCTCATGCCGCACCCAGAGCACGCCGTGGAGCTGCTCACCGGCCCGTCTACGGATGGGTTAGGGCTGTTCCTATCCGCCATCTCAACGATTGGAGCGTAAGTCAAGGATGACCGTGCACAACGACACCGTCGATAACGCCAAGGCCACCCCGGAGCAGGAGCAGCCGTACCGCGAGCTGGGCCTGAAGGACGACGAGTACCAGCGCATTGTGGACATCCTCGGCCGCCGCCCGACGGACGCCGAGCTCACCGTCTACTCCGTGATGTGGTCGGAGCACTGCTCGTATAAGTCCTCCAAGGTGCACCTGCGCTACTTCGGCGAGACCATGACCGAAGAGATGGGCGCCAAGCTGCTCGCCGGCATCGGCGAGAACGCCGGCGTGGTCGACATCGGGGGCGGTGACGCGGTGACATTCCGCGTGGAGTCCCACAACCACCCCTCCTACGTCGAGCCTTACCAGGGCGCGGCCACGGGCGTGGGCGGCATCGTGCGCGACATCATGGCCATGGGCGCGCGCCCGATCGCCGTGATGGACCAGCTGCGCTTCGGCCCGGCCGATGCGCCCGATACCAAGCGGGTGCTGCCCGGCGTCGTTGCCGGCATCGGCGGCTACGGCAACTGCTTGGGGCTGCCCAACATCGGCGGCGAGACGGTGTTCGATGAGACCTACGCGGGCAACCCCCTGGTCAACGCGCTGTGTGTGGGGACGTTGAAGGTGGAAGACCTCAAGCTTGCCTTTGCCTCCGGCACCGGCAACAAGGTCATCCTGTTCGGCTCCCGCACCGGCCTCGATGGCATCGGCGGCGTGTCCGTCCTCGCCTCCGAGACCTTCGAAGAGGGTGCCGAGCGCAAGCTTCCCGCCGTGCAGGTGGGCGACCCCTTCGCGGAGAAGGTCTTGATCGAATGCTGCCTCGAGCTCTACCACTCCGGCGTGGTCGTGGGCATCCAGGACCTCGGCGGGGCCGGGTTGGCGTGCGCCACCTCGGAGCTGGCGGCCTCCGGCGACGGCGGGATGCGCGTCAATCTCGACGCCGTGCCGCTGCGCGCGGAGAACATGACCGCAGCAGAGATCCTCGCCTCCGAGTCGCAGGAACGCATGTGCGCGGTCGTCGAGCCCGCCAACGTCGATCGCTTCATGGAGATCTGCGCGAAGTGGGAGGTCGGCGCCGCCGTCATCGGCGAGGTCACCGGCGAGAGCGACCGCCTCGTCATTGAACACAACGGTGAGGTCGTGGTGGATGCGCCGCCGTCGACAATCGCGGACGAGGCCCCCGTCTACGAGCGGCCCTTCGCGCGCCCGGAGTGGCAGGACGGCGTCCAGGAGTTCGGCGGGGTGGTAAAGCCCGCCACCCTCGCTGAGGCGTGGCTGCGCATGGTGGCATCGCCCGCTCTGTGCTCCCGGGATTTCATCACTGAGCAGTACGACCGCTACGTGGGCGGCAACACCGTGGCCGCCCACTACGCGGACTCCGGTGTGCTGCGCATCAACGAGGAGACCCGCCGCGGCGTGGCCGTCTCGGCGGACGCCTCGGGTCGCTACACCTACCTCGATCCGAACATGGGCGCTCGCCTTGCGCTCGCGGAGGCCTACCGCAACGTCGCCGTGACCGGGGCGCGCCCGGTGGCCGTGACCAACTGCCTCAACTTCGGCTCGCCGGAAAACCCGGACGTGATGTGGCAGTTCCGCGAGGCCGTGCACGGCCTCGCCGATGGCGCCGTTGAGCTCGGCATTCCCGTCTCCGGCGGCAACGTCTCCTTCTACAACCAGACCGGAGAGACCCCGATCCTGCCGACCCCGGTCGTCGGCGTCCTGGGCGTTATTGAGGACGTCGCGGACGCGATCAGGCACGCGCTGCCGGCGGGTGGCGAAGACGTCACGCTGCTGCTGCTTGGCGAGACCTTCGACGAGTTCGGCGGATCGGTCTGGCAAGAGGTCTCCGGTGCCGGGCTTACTGGTCTGCCCCCGCGGGTGGATCTTGCCAACGAGGCGCGCCTCGCGGAGTTCTTCGCCGGAAACGGAGAGGTGTTGGCGGCCCACGACCTTTCCGAGGGCGGGCTGGCCCAGGCGCTCTTCGAAATGCTGCTGGGCTCCGGAAAGGGCGCCGAGATCGAGCTATCCGGGGTGTGCGACGACGCGTTTACCGCACTGTTTTCCGAATCCGCCTCCCGCGTCCTCGTCGCGGTGACCGCGGATCGCGCCGATACCGCGGTGCAGCGCGCGAGCGAAGCTGGCATCCCGGTCGCGGTGCTGGGCAGCACCAATTCCAGCGGCGAGATCTCGGTCGCCGGCGAATCGATCTCGCTCGTCGAGCTCGCAGCGGCGTGGTCGACCACGCTGCCGGGGCTGTTCGACCACGCCTTCGCGCCGAACTCCCCGGCCTAGAGCGCAGGACTAGGCGCGGCCTAGAGCGCCGGCCTAGTCGATGTGCTGCTGCGCGTCGGCGGGCCGCACGAGCGGCTCAGGGGTGTAGCGCTGGCGCAGCTCCTTGAGCACCCGGGTGTGATCCCACAGCCGCTTGTCCTCCTCCGTGACGGGGGTGAACTGCCGGGCGGGCAGCGGCTGTCCGTCGAGGTCGACGGCGAGGTAGGTAAACGTCGCGTGGATGGCGTGCGTGAGCGCATGGCGGCCGCCGCGCGGGTTGCCGCTGCGGACCTGGACTGCAATGTGCATCGAGCGGGCGTCGGTACGCGTGATGCGCGCGTCAACCTCGACGAGGTCGCCGATGGAGATCGGCTTTTGAAAGCGGATGCTGCCGGCGTAGACGGCGACGGTACGCTCACCGGACCATTCCATGGTGCAAGCCGTGGCCGCCTCGTCGATCCACTCCATCGCGCTGCCGCCGTGGACTTTGCCGCCCCAGTTCACGTCGGTCGGCTTGGCCAAGAACCGGTGGATCGTGCGCGGGGCGGTGGAATCGTCGGTGTAGGTCTGCGTGCGCATCTCCTCGTCAATGGCCCTGCGCAGCTCGATGCGCGACTGCGCGGCCGCTAAGGTGCGCTCGTCCTCCGCATCGGCGGGGACGAAGGTGGGCACCTCCACCTTCTCGCCGGTCTCCGGGTTTTTGGCAATGAAGATGACGAGGCAGTCACAGGCGCGGGTAAAGACCCCTTCGCGCGGATCAGCGGAGAGGACCTCGTTGACGATGTGCATGGAGGTTCGGCCGGTCATGGCGATGCGGGAGCGCACCTCCACGATGTGCCCTGACGGGATCGGCCGGGTGAAGTGAATGTGGCCAACATAGGCGGTCACACAGTAGGAGCCGGACCATTGGACGGCGCAGGCGTAGGCAGCCTTGTCTATCCATTGGAGCACGCGACCACCGGAGACGCCTTGCGCGCCCGCGTGGAGGATATCGCTGGGCGCTGCCATGAAACGCAGGATCGAACGCGAGGACTTCGTTGCTGCAACGGGGGTTTCCATGATCCAACACATTAGTATGTGGTTCATGGCTGCGCTGAAGAGTGATCCTAGCGTGACACGGCAGGCTGTCTTGGCAGTCGCTGACTGGCTCCGTGACGGCGGCGAGGAGCCCCCTCGCAAGGAGCTGGCCGCGGCCTGTCGGACCACCGCCCGCACGCTCGCCGCCGAGCTGCCGGGCCACGCCGTGGAGCTGCGGGTTCCGCCGTTTGTCGCGGTGCAGCTCATCGATGGCCCTCGACACACCCGCGGAACGCCGCCGAACGTCGTGGAGATGGACCCGCGCACGTGGTTGCGCGTGGCCACGGGTATGGAGACCTTCGCCGAGGCGTTGGCCCAGGGCCGCATCGAGGCCTCCGGTTCCCGGGCCGCGGAGGTGGCCCGCGGACTTCCCGTGATTGCGATTGATAAGGGGTAATCCGATAAGGTGGGGCACGTGCACAGCGATCAGATTGCATCTGTAGAACGCGATGATGCCCCGCACGAGGAGTGCGGAGTCTTCGGCGTCTGGGCCCCGGGCGAGGATGTGTCCAAGCTGACCTATTTTGGCCTGTTCGCCCTCCAGCACCGCGGCCAGGAGGGCGCGGGCATTGCGGTGGGGGACCGCGAGAACATCGTGGTGTTCAAAGACACCGGGTTGGTCTCGCAGGTCTTCGACCAGTCGGTGCTCGATGCCCTCCAGGGCGACGTCGCCATCGGCCACACCCGCTATTCCACAGCCGGGGGAGAGAACTGGGAAAACGTCCAGCCGATGTTTCGCACCTCCCCCAACGGCACGGACGTCGCGCTGGCCCACAACGGCAACCTGACCAACTACCAGGAGCTGCAGGACAATGCCATCGAGCGGGGCCTCATTCCGGCCCGGGGCGTCGAGGGGCAGGGCTCCTCGTCCGATACCGCGGTGGTCTCGGCTCTTTTGACCGATGAGATCAGGGGCGAGGCATCGCTTCTCGACGCCGCGAGGACGGTCCTCCCGACCGTCCAGGGCGCCTTCTGCTTCATGTTTACCGATGGCCACACGCTCTACGCTGCGCGCGACGCCCACGGCGTGCGCCCGCTTTGCCTGGGCAGGCTCGAGCGGGGCTGGGTGGTGGCCTCGGAGACCTGCGCGCTCGACATCGTGGGCGCGACCCACGTGCGAGACATCGAGCCGGGGGAGCTCATCACGATCGATGAATCCGGGGTCCACACCGAGCGCTTCGCCTCAACCCCGCGCGCCCACTGCGTCTTCGAGTACGTCTACGTTGCCCGCCCGGACTCTGTGATCGAGGGGCGTTCGGTGCACGCCTCGCGCATCGAAATCGGGCGCAGGCTAGCGCGCATCGAGCCCGTCGAGGCCGACCTTGTCATGCCGGTGCCGGAATCGGGTACCCCCTCGGCGATTGGGTACGCCGAGGAGTCGGGAATCCCGTTTAAGCAGGGCCTGATGAAAAACGCCTACGTTGGCCGCACGTTCATCCAGCCCTCCGACACGCTACGCCAGCTGGGCCTGCGCCTGAAGCTCAACCCCGTGCGCGAGATCATCGAGGGCAAGAAGCTCGTCGTTGTCGACGACTCGATCGTGCGCGGCAACACGCAGCGCAAGCTCATCAAGATGCTCCGGGAGGCCGGTGCGGCCGAGGTCCACGTGCGTATCGCCTCGCCCCCGGTGAAGTGGCCGTGCTTCTATGGTATCGACTTCGCCAGCCCCGGCGAGCTCATCGCCAACAACGGCGGAGGCGTCGACGAGGCGGCGACCGTGGAATCGATACGCACGATGATCGGCGCCGATTCCCTCGCGTTCGTTCCTACCGACGACATGATCGCCGCCACGAAACAGCCCGCCGAGACCCTGTGCGCGGCGTGTTTTACCGGTAACTACCCGCTCGGCCTGCCGGAGGGCAACCCGAACGCCGACCTCGTCCGCCGCATGCAGAAAGGTGACAACTAGCCATGAGCAGACCCACTACGCCCCCGAACGCCCCGCACGCTCCGGTGTCCTACGAGGCTGCGGGTGTCTCCATCGAGGCCGGCGACCGCGCGGTCGAACTCTTCGCCCCCCTGGCCCAGCGGGCATCTCGCCCCGAGGTGCGCGGGGGCCTCGGGGGATTCGCCGGGCTCTTCGCGCTCGGGAAGTACCGCGAGCCCCTGCTCGCCGCGGGCTCCGACGGAGTGGGCACCAAGCTCGCCGTCGCCCAGGCGATGGATATCCACGACACGATCGGCATCGACTTAGTTGCCATGTGCGTCGATGACCTCGTGGTCTGCGGCGCGGAGCCGCTGTTTTTGCAGGACTACATCGCGATTGGAAAGGTCTACCCCGAAAAGGTGGCAGGGATCGTCTCCGGTATCGCCGAGGGCTGCGTGCAGGCCGGGTGCGCGCTGCTCGGCGGGGAGACCGCGGAGCACCCCGGCGTAATGGGGGCAGACGACTACGACGTCTCCGCCACCGCCGTCGGCGTGGTCGAGGCCGACGAGCTGCTCGGGCCGCACAGGGTGGGAGAGGGGGACGTCATCATCGCGATGGCGTCGTCCGGGCTCCACTCCAACGGCTACTCGCTGGCGCGCCACGTGCTCCTCGAGCGCGCCGGGCTCGCGCTCGACGCCCACGTCGACGAGCTCGGGCGCACCCTGGGCGAGGAGCTGCTCGTTCCCACCCGCATCTACGCGCTCGACTGCTTGGCGCTGGCCGCGGAGTGCTCGGTGCGGACCTTCTGCCACGTCACGGGCGGCGGGCTCGTGGGCAACATGGAGCGCATCATCCCGGAGGGCAAGGTGGCACAGATGCACCGCTCGACGTGGACGCCGGGGCCGATCTTCAGCTACATCAAGGCCATCGGCGAGGTCCCCCAGGAGGAGATGGAGAAGACCTTCAACATGGGCATCGGTATGGTCGCCGTCGTCGCCCCGGAGGACCGCGACCGCGCGCTGGCGATCCTCGCCGCGCGCCACATCGAGAGCTGGGTGCTCGGGGAGGTCCGCGCGGCGGGCGAGGGCGAGCACGCGCGCGCGGCGCTGGGCGGGTCCTATCCGCAGTGGTAGGGCGAGGATAGGCGAGGCAAAAACACACCCCCGCCGCGGGAAGTGAGCGGGGGTGTGTGGTGAATCGGGGCTAGCGGCCGGCTTCGCGGTCCCAGTCGGCGTAGTCGCCGTAGGGGTCGTCGAACTCGTCGTCGTCGAACTTCCGCGCCGGGGGCTGGCCCGCGAGCTCACGCTGGAGGGAATCCAGATCCATGTCAGGAGTGTTGTACTTCAGCTGGCGAGCAACCTTGGTCTGCTTTGCTTTGGCGCGTCCGCGACCCATGGGCATGACCCCCTTGAGGTGGTGTGCAGGGCGACCCGAGTGATCGGGTGGCCATTCAACGTCATTTCTGTATATTCCTGCCAGACACTATAGCCTGTTGCGCGGGAAAAATCTCAACCACCCCCTAACCAGGGTTTATAAGGGGTATCTATTCGCCCTTTCTCAACCTTTCGACGGCCCTGCGACCCGCCTTCTCGCCTTCGTCAACGGGCAGCGAGTCGGGATCGACGGCGGCGGCGACGGGGACCTCGGCCTCGACGGTGAGCTCGCCTGCGCCGAGGGCGGAGCGCTTGAGCAGCGCCAGGCCGATGGGGCCGAAGTCGGCGTCGTGGACGACGGTGCCCAGCCTGCCCACGCGCCGCCCGGCCCGTGTGATCTCGCTCCCAGGCACCGGATCGACGGGGGCGGAGCCGTCGAGGTGGACGGTGACGAGCAGGCGGGGGGAGCGGCCGAGGTTTTCCACGCGCGCCACGGTCTCCTGCCCGCGGTAGCAGCCCTTGTCCAAGTGCACCGCCCCGGCGTGCGCGCCGCGGCCGATTAGCCAGGGCGCCTCGTGGGGAATGGACGTGCCGTCCAGGTCAGCCCGCAGTTCCGGCTCGCCGGCCTTGACCCGCTCTGCGGTATACGCCATAAGGCCCGCCCGCGGGATCCCCTCGCGCGCAAGCGTATCGACGACCTCCCGCAGCGCCCCGCGCGCCACCGCGACGTCGACCCTCGGCACCGCCCGTGACCATTTGACGCTGCGGGTAAAGACGGCCCGGTCGCCGAGCGCGCGGGCAAGCGCCTGGGGCACCGTGGCGTCGCCGCCAAGGATGGTGAGGATGGCGAGGTCGCTCGCCTCGATGCTCACCTGCGACCAAAACACCATCTTGCGCAAGTAATCCTCGAAGGACTCGCGCTGATAGGAGGGGACATCGAGGTAGAAGGTGTCGCCGTGGACGGTGAGGTCGCAGTGGTGCAGGATGCGCCCCTGGGCGTCGAGGTCGAGCGCCGCGGCGGCAAAACCCTCGGGGGCATCGATGAGCTTCTGGGACAGGAGATTGTGAAGAAACGTCGCCGCGTCCCGCCCCGATACGGCGAGCACGGCGCGGTGGGAGCGGTCGACGACCGCGGGGCCGCGCTCGAACGCGCGCTGCTCGCCGAGGGGGTTGCCGTAGTGCCAGGCGACCCCTGAGGCGTCGATAAGCGATGCGTCCGCGTCGGCGAGTTCGGCCGCCGATGCGTCGCTGAGAAGGGGGGATTGGTAGCGCGCGATACTCTCCACGCCGTCCCATCATAGGGGCATAATGGGCTCTACTATGGAATCCTCCCACCTCGCCCCGCAGCCGGTCATCTACCTCGTCGAGCCCTTCGGCGGATCGATCCGGCGCCAGAGCCCGAACACCCCGCACGTGTTTTGGGACGACGCCGCCGTCACCCGCGGAGACGGGATTTTCGAATCCATCCTCATCCACCGCGGCGAGGCGGTGAACCTGGAAAAGCACATCGAGCGCTTCCGCCGCTCGGCGGCCGCCCTCGACCTGCCCGAGCCCGGCGCTGAGCACTGGGCGCACGCGACATGCGAAGCGGTGGCGGATTTCTGCCGGGAGCGCGACAGCAGCGATGGCGGCGCCCCTGAGCAGGCGAAGTGCGTGTGGACGATGACGCGCGGGCGAGAGAGCACAGGGGTTCCCACGGCGTGGCTCACCGTGCGCGAGATCGACCCGCAGGTGCTGCGCCAACGCGCCGAGGGAGTCAAGGTGGCCACCGCCCCGCGCGGCTACACCATCGGCGGGCAGGGACAGGAGGTGCCGTGGCTCGCGGTCGGGGCGAAGTCGCTCAATTACGCCGCCTCGATGGCGGCTCAGAGGTGGGCGCGTGGCCGCGGCCTTGACGACGTAATCTATTACGACCCGGCCACAGGGCACGTGCTCGAGGCGACGACCGCGAGCGTTGTCGCGGTGAAGGCGGGCAGGAAGCTGCGCACCCCGCCCGCGGGCCCGGGGGTGCTCACGGGCACGACCCAGCAGGCGCTGTTCGCTGCCGCATCCGAGCGTGGCTGGCGCTGCAAGGCGAGGGAGCTCACCGTTGCCGACCTGCTCGCGGCTGAGTCGGTGTGGCTGGTCAGCTCGGTGCGCCTCGGGGTGAGGGTGACGCAGCTCGACGGGGCCGAGCTTGGGGCGCCGGGCAACGAGGAGGAGATCCGCGCCCTCATCGGCGCAGCGCTGGGGCTGGGCTAGCCGGCGATGCGGGTGAGCTCCGCGGACATGTAGGGCACGAGCTCGCCGTCGACGGCGCGCTCATCGACCCAGCCCAGGTTGTTGTTCGGCATGAGCCCGTAGAGCCGCTTGCCGGGGCCGTGTTCTGCGGGGCCTGTCGCGGTGACGATGGTGGACGCGGAGGTGACCTGCCAGGCGCGCTCGTTGACGGGCTCGCCGTAGAGGATCTCAACGAGGCCGCGGGAGTTCGTCAGCGTGACCTCGATCTCGTCTCTGGGGGAAATCCGCCAGAAGCCGACCTCGCGCTGGTCGGGTCCTGCCGCCTCGCCGTCGGGCCCGAGCCGCCACAGGCGCGACTCGAAGCGCAGGTAGTTCTCGCCGTCGTGGGAGACCACCAGCTGCTGGCCGAAGGCGTACTGCTCGCCGTGGTCGTCGGCCTGGCCCGTGCCAGCCCACACGCCAACGAGGGGGAGGAGCGCCAAGAGGCCGTCGTGAAGCGAGGGCCCCTCGCGCAGGTTTGCGGTGTCCTCGGGAAGGGGGAAGCCCTCGAAGCTCAGCGGCGGGATGTTGCGGTGCGCGGTCGACTTGGCGCGCTCGGCGGCGCGGTCCACGGCCTCGCTGCCGCTCAGTGGGGCGTCGGTGCTATCGCTCATGGCCTCCAAGGGTACCCGCCGCCGACTCACGTGCCGCCCAGGGGCGCGAGCGCGGTATCACTCAGTGCGACATTGAGCTCTTGATGGGAGAACTCAATCGAGCCGCCGGAGAGCTGCACCAAGTCCGCTGGGCCCCCGAGCGGTAGCTCGCTGGTGTCGCGCTCGAGGGTGTAGGCGGCGAGGATGGCGTCCGTCGCTCCGGGCGGGGCGCTTATGATTACGCTGGGCCGCATGAGGAAGCGCCCGTTTTCGAGGCGCAGGGTGACCACGACGGCGCTGGGCTCAGAGGTGCCTGGCACCGTGCCGGTGAGCTGCGCCTCGCTGGCGGTCCCGCCCGTCGGCGAGATGTCGTAAGGGTGGGAGATGTCGAGGTCGGTCATCCCCAATAGCTCGCCAAAGGCGACGCCGTCGAGCCGCACGCGGCGGCGCACCATGGTGGCCTTCGCGCCGGCGAAATCGGCGGCGAACGCGCGCTCGGCGGGAACGCGGACGTCGAAGGCCTCGGCGGTGATGTTGACGGTGCCGAGGCCTGCGACGTCGACGTCGAGGGCGGAGACGGTGATGCGGGGCACCTTAGAGGTCAGCGCCACCTGGGAGAAGGGGAACCCGGCGACGTAGGCGTCGGGCGGGGTCTCCAGTCCGCTGTGGGCGGCCGCGGCGAGGGAGAGCGAGCGCTCCACCCGCGCTGCGGCGATGGTGTCGGCGCACAGCGCCGCGAGAAGCGCCACGACCAGTGCGCATGCGGCACGCGGCGTCAGCCGGGAGCGAACACCCAATCTCATTCCTCTATTAATACCGTAGCCTGGTTGCATGGATAGCACGATCGATATTCACCCCGTGTCCCTCCCCGGCGACAGCGTCCGCGAGCTGCTGCGGGCCGCGAGCGAGACGGACGGCGTGGACGCCTTCTCCGAGCAGTTTCTCGCAGCGCTTGGCGACGCCCGACTTAAGCACACCCACCTCCTCGCCGAGTCGGACGGCCAGCCCGTGGGGCTGGCCGCGCTCGCCCCGGACGGCAGTGCCGAGCTCGTGGTCGACCCCGCCTGGCGCCGCCGCGGCATCGGCCGGGCGCTCGCCGAGCGGGTGCGCGCGGAGAACCCGAAGGCAGGGCTGTGGGCGCACGGCAACCTCGACGGCGCGAAGGCGCTGGGGGAGCGCCTTGGGCTGCGTGTCGTGCGCGAGCTGCTCGTGATGGAGATCACCGGGGCCGACCTGGAACGCGCGTCCGAGGTGGACATCCCCGAGGGCTTTCGCGAGACGAGCTATCGGGACGCGGTCGACGCGTCCGGGCGCGAGGCCGTAGAGGATGCCTGGCTCCAGGCCAATAACGAGGCCTTTTCCTGGCACCCCGAGCAAGGCGGGTGGGATCTCGAGCGCCTCCACCGCGCCATGGAGGCCTCGTGGTTCGATCCAGCCGGGGTGCGGCTGCTCTACGAGGGAGAAAAGCTCGCCGGGTTTCACTGGACCAAGCGCCACCCGGACGGCACCGGCGAGGTCTACGTCGTCGGGTTGGGCAGCGACTACCGGGGCCGCGGCCTGGGCGATCCGCTCATGCGCATTGGGCTAAATTACCTCGTCGAGCAGGGCAGCGAGCGGGTTGAGCTCTACGTCGAGTCGGATAACGGCCCGGCGGTGCAGAGGTACGAGGATCTCGGCTTCCTCACAGCCCAGCGCCATGTTGTTTACTCGCAATAGGTCGACTAGCTGGCATTATGTGAAAAAAGTTAAATGTTAACCCAATGTTCACCGTTTGGGGTACCGAGGGTTAACCAAATGCCCGTAGCTTAGCGTGATGTGAGTAATCGGATGAGGTCTGTCCGAATCGTGAGGTTCGACTGGTTTCAGTCTCCATCCCGGATCCGATGCTCGAACTCTTCAATGGAATTCACACCGGAAAGGTATCCCGTGATTCGCAACTTCAAGCGCACCGCAACCATCATCGGCGTCGTCGCCGCAACCTCCGCATCCCTCGTGGCCTGCGGAAACTCCGCCGAGGACGCTCCCGCCGGGGGCAAGGACTCCACCGCCGCTGAGACCAAGACCGAGGCAAAGTCGGCTTCCGGTGCTGAGCTCACCGGCACCACCGGCCAGCTCGTTGCTGAGGGTGCTACCTCGCAGCAGAACGCCATGGACTACTTCGCCTCCCGCTACGCCGAGGAAGTTCCGGGCGCAAACCTTGCGTACAACCCCACCGGTTCCGGCGCGGGTGTGAAGAACTTCATCGGCAACCAGGCCGCTTTCGCCGGTTCCGACTCCGCCCTGAAGGACGAGGAGATCCAGCCGGCCGCCGACCGCTGTGGCGGCAACGAGGCGTGGCACCTGCCGATGGTTGTCGGCCCGGTCGCCGTCGCGTACAACCTCGACGGTGTTGACAAGCTCAACCTCACCGTTGACAACATCGTGAACATCTTCAACGGCACCATCACCAAGTGGAACGACCCGGCCATCGCCGAGTCCAACCCGGGCGCCACCCTGCCGGACGAGAACATCTCCGTGATCTACCGCTCCGACGAGTCCGGTACCTCCGACAACTTCCAGAAGTTCCTCGCTGCCGCCTCCGACGGCAAGTGGGAGGGCTCCGGCAAGGCGTTCCCGCAGGCCGTGGGCGCCGGTGCCAACGGCTCCACCGGTGTCGCCGAGCAGGTCAAGTCCACCCCGGGCGCCATCACCTACGTCGAGGCCGGCTTCGCTGAGAAGAAGGCCAACATCGACTTCGGTGCCGGTGCGGTTGAGCTCAACGAGGAGACCGTCGGCAAGGCGCTCGACACCATGGAGTTCAAGACCGAGGGCCACAACATGGTCGTCGACTCCAAGAAGCTGTTCGCCACCAAGGATGCTGACGCCTACCCGCTGATCCTCACCACCTACGAGATCGTCTGCTCCGCCGGCTACGACGAGAAGACCCGCGACATGGTCAAGGACTTCCTCAACGTCGCCCTCGACTCCCAGGATGAGGAGCTCTCCGCCGAGGGCTTCATCCCGGTCTCCGGTGCTCACGCTGAGCGCCTGCGCGCCGCTGTCAACGCGATCAGCTAACAGCTCCGCCAATCCCTGCCGGGGATTGCCCGCCCCCCGAACGGTGTGTGCCGAGTGGGGGGCACATCCATGTATGGGCATGGTTAACGCGACATGTGTTTTCGATGGCCATGAGGTGTTATAGGGAAAGTCTCTCTTTCCCATCGGTACTTTAGTTAAAGGATTCGTGAACATGGCTGACAATGAACTGCCTGAGACCGATCGCGGTGGCCGCCACAGCGCCACCGAATCCTCGGTTCCGGTCATGCCCTCGTCCACCGGAACCCCCGTTGTCAAGGGCAACGGGGCCCCGGTGGGAGGGCAGGCCGTAAGCGGCGCCGGCGTGATCCGCCCGGGCGACCGCGTCTTCCAACTGCTCTCCACCGCCTCCGCCACGCTGATCACCGTGATCATCGCCGCGATTGGCCTCTTCCTGCTCCTGCAGGCCCTCCCGCCGCTCATGCGTAACGAGGGCGGCGTGTGGGGTTTTTTCACCTACACCGGCCAGTGGCAAACCGCCAACCTGGACGCGATGAAGTTCGGTATCCCCAACCTCTTCTTCTCCACGGTAACCATCTCGATCATCGCGCTCATCATCGCCATGCCGATCGCGCTGGGCATCGCGCTTTTCTTGTCCAACTACGCGCCGAAGAAGCTCGTTCGCCCGCTCGGAACCCTGGTGGACATGCTCGCCGCGGTGCCGTCGATCGTCTACGGCCTCTGGGGCGCGCAGGTGCTCGGCCCCTTCCTCGGCAAGTTCTACGAGTGGCTCCACTCCTGGGCGGGCGGCTTCTTCCTCTTCGCCCAGTACCCGAACTCTCCGTCGTTCGCGACCGGCCGCAACATGCTCACCGGTGGCATCGTGTTGGCGATCATGATCCTTCCCGTTATCGCGGCGACCGCCCGCGAGGTCTTCGTGCAAACGCCCCCCGGCCAGATCGAGTCCGCTCTGGCGCTCGGCGCGACGCGCTGGGAAGTCATCCGCATGACGGTCATCCCCTTCGGCATGTCCGGCTACATCGCCGGCTCCATGCTCGGCCTCGGCCGCGCGCTCGGTGAGACCATGGCGCTCTACATGGTCGTCTCCCCGTCGCCCATCTTCAGGGCATCGCTTTTCGACGGCGGGTCGACCTTCGCCACCCACATCGCCAACGCGTCTGCCGAGTTCAACAACCCCACGAGCGCCGGCGCCTACATCGCCGCGGGCCTGGTGTTGTTCGTCCTGACCTTCGTCGTCAACTCGATCGCTCGCGCGATCGTCAACAAGTAAGTAGGAGGCAGAGACCACAATGAGTACCGCAGTACCAAGCAATGGCTCTACCCGCGCGGCGCAGCCGACCACCCAAGCGGCGGACGCGCAGCCCCAGCGCTCCACCCCGTTCGCTGAAATTTCCGGCAGCCGCAAGACCACCAACACGATCATGGGCCTGCTCATGTGGGCATGCATGATCCTCGCGCTCATCCCGCTCGCGTGGCTGCTCTTCACCGTGATCTCGCGCGGCGCGGGCATGGTCTTCAACCTTGACTGGTGGACCACGGACATGCTCGGCGTGCGCACCCGCAGCGAGGGAGGCGGAGCCCTCCACGCGATCGCGGGAACGATCATGCAGACCCTCGTGGCGTCCCTGTTCTCCATCCCGATCGGTATCTTCACCGCCATCTACCTCGTGGAGTACTCCAACGGCAACCGCTTGGGCAAGCTCACCACGTTCATGGTGGACATCCTCTCGGGCGTGCCCTCCATCGTCGCCTCGCTGTTCATCTACGCCCTGTGGGTGACCATCCTCGGCCAGCAGCGCTCTGGCTTCGCGGTGGCGCTCTCCCTGATCCTGCTCATGGTGCCGATCGTGGTGCGCAACACCGAAGAGATGCTGCGCGTCGTCCCGATGGACCTGCGCGAGGCCTCCTACGCGCTCGGCGTGCCCAAGTGGAAGACGATCGCCCGCATCGTCCTGCCCACCGCTCTCTCCGGCATCGTCACCGGCGTCATGCTCGCCGTCGCCCGCGTCATGGGCGAGTCCGCCCCGGTCCTGATCCTCGTGGGTTCCACCCCCGCCACCAACTGGCTCGGGATGTTCAACCAGCCGCAGTCCTCGCTCCCGCTGTTCATGCTGGACATGTGGAAGTCCGGTGCCAGCGGCCCCGCCAACGACCGCCTCTGGGGCGCAGCGTTCACGCTCGTCATCATGGTCGTCTCCCTGAACCTCATCGCGCGCTTCATCGCATCGAAGTTCTCGGTGAAGAAGTAACAGTCGCCTAAAACCACACATTTCCAGGAGGAAACTGATGTCTAAGCTCGAACTCAACGACGTCAATATCTACTACGGCGACTTCCACGCCGTCCAGAACGTCAACATGAACATCCCCGCACAGGCGGTCACCGCATTCATCGGCCCGTCCGGCTGCGGCAAGTCGACCGTGCTGCGCACCCTCAACCGCATGCACGAGGTCATCCCCGGCGCGTCCGTCAAGGGCGAGATCCTTCTCGATGGCAACAACATCTACGGCAAGAACGTCGACCCGGTCTCCGTGCGCAACACCGTCGGCATGGTGTTCCAGAAGGCTAACCCGTTCCCGACGATGTCCATCGAGGATAACGTCGTCGCCGGCCTGAAGCTCTCCGGCGAGCGCGACCGCAAGAAGCTCAAGGAAGTCGCCGAGGAGTCCCTGCGCGGAGCCAACCTGTGGGACGAGGTGAAGGACCGCCTGGACAAGCCGGGTGGCGGCCTCTCGGGCGGCCAGCAGCAGCGCCTGTGCATCGCCCGCGCCATCGCGGTGCGCCCCGAGGTGCTGCTCATGGACGAGCCGTGCTCCGCCCTCGACCCGATCTCCACGCTCGCCGTCGAGGACCTCATCCACGAGCTTAAGAATGAGTACACGATCGTCATCGTCACCCACAACATGCAGCAGGCGGCGCGCGTGTCCGACAAGACCGCGTTCTTCTCCCTCGAGGCGACCGGCAAGCCGGGCCAGCTCATCGAGTTCAACGACACCACGACCATCTTCGAAAACCCTGAGCGCAAGGAAACCGAAGACTACATCGCTGGCCGCTTCGGCTAAGGACGGCACAGCACAGCACGCCCCGGGCGTCCCCACCCTTCAGCGGCGGGGACGCCCGGGGCTGTGCTTGAGGCAGCGGGGTTACGTGCGGTCGAAGCGCTTGGCAATGCTGGCGAAGCGCTCGTCCATGTCGATCCCATCCGCCGAGCGGCGGTGCTCCAGGTAGGCATCGGGCTTCATGCCCGTGATGAGGAAGACGGTGCGGGCGGCGACGTTGACACAGTGGTCGGAAAAGCGCTCGAAGTAGCGGCAGAGCAGAGCGAGGTCGACGGCCTCCCGGGCCGAGTGCGTCCACTTCTCATTCGTGATCACGTTGAGGATGTAGTTGCTCATGGTGTCGACTTCGTCGTCATCATCGCGAAGCGCCACCGCAACGTCCGGGTCCGGGTTCGTGACCAGATCCATGGTCTTCTCGCCCAACTCGCGGGAGAGCCGGACCAGCTCCTCGACGAGCACCCCCATCTCCTCCGGCACGACGGCGGACGGGTGGCGTAGCCGGGCGAGGCGAGCGATGTGGGTGGCCAGCGCGCCCATGCGCTCGAAATCTTCGACGATGTAGATGGAGGAGACGACCTGCCTCAGGTCGGATGCGACGGGGCTCTCGAGTGCGAGGAGCTGCATGCTGCGCTCCTCGCAGCGCTGCCTGATCTCATCGAGGCCGTCCGAGTAGGACAGGGCCCGCTCGGCGTCGTCAAGGTTCTGCGTGAGCAGCGCCGAGCACGCGCACTCCATGAGCTCGCGCACGCCGGCGCACATCTCGACGAGATCGCGGGAGAACGCGTCTAGGTGCTCGCGGTACATCGTCCTCATAGGCACACCCTACAAGCAGTGGAGCGCTCAAGGCACATTATCCACCGTTGTTGTCTATCTCGGCGCCCTCCGGGACGGTGGCGTCTTCCGGGTCGTCGAGCCAGCCTTCGGGAAGCGCGACGCGGGAGCGCGAGCCTCGGCGGCCCCGCGCGTCATCGGCGTGATCCGCCAGCGAGGTCGAATCCGCGATCGTGGAGAGCAGCTCGGCGAGCTGGGAGAGCGATCCGACCTGGGCGAGCTGCGCGCGGAACTCGCCGCCGACGGGAAAGCCCTTGAGGTACCAGCCGGTGTGCTTGCGGATGTCCCGGCAGGCGTGCTCCTCGCCGTCGTGAAGCGAAAGGAGCTCAGCGTGGCGGTAGATGATCCGCGCGACCTCGCCCAAGGTCGGCTCCGGGGGCACGTCCTCGCCGCGTAGCTGCGCGCCGAGCTGGGCGAATAACCACGGCCGCCCCAGGCACCCGCGGCCGACCTCGACGCCGTGGCAGCCCGTGCGCTCCAGCATGGCGGAGGCGTCCTCGGCGGCGAAGATGTCGCCGTTGCCGATCACGGGCACGCCGGTGCCGTCCATGTGCTCGACGAGCCTGGCAATCTCATCCCAATGCGCCTGACCCGAGTAGCGCTGGTCGCCCGTGCGCGCGTGCAACGCCACCGCCGCGGCGCCCTGCTCCGCCGCGATGCGGCCAGCGTCGAGGTGCGTGTGGTGCTCCTCGTCGATACCGATGCGGAACTTCACGGTCACGGGGATGCCGGATCCCTCCGCCGCGCGCACCGCCGCGCCCACGATATCGGCATACAGGCGGCGCTTGTACGGGATTGCGCAACCGCCGCCCTTGCGGGTCACCTTCGGCACAGGGCAACCGAAGTTCATGTCGATGTGGTCGGCGATGTCTTCCTCCACGATCATCCGCACGGCCTCGTAGGTGAACTTCGGGTCCACGGTGTAGAGCTGCATCGAGCGGGGCGACTCGACGTCGGCGAACGTGGTCATGTGCAGGGTCTTCGGGTTGCGCGCGACGAGGGCGCGCGCGGTGATCATCTCGCAGACGTAGAGGCCCGAGGTGGTTCCGGTGAGCTCGCGCTCGATCTCACGGCACAATACGCGAAACGGCATGTTGGTCACCCCCGCCATGGGGGCGAGGATGACGGGCGATGAAAGCTCAAATCCCCCGATGCGCAGCACGGAGGGCGCCGGGGAAGGGGGAGAAGGCAGGACCACGGTCATAGTGCTCCCCATTGTCCACGGCGGGCGAGGACGAGTCCAATTGGCCCAATTTCAGGTCGCGAGAGGTGACCCGCTAGCATGGACGCAGCGGGCCTTTAGCTCAGTTGGTAGAGCTACGGACTTTTAATCCGCAGGTCGTGGGTTCGAGCCCCACAGGGCCCACCGCTAGCTCCACAGCTCCAAGCGCACGAGGGTGAGGTTGCCTTCCTCCCGGACGAGCGCGAGCTCGCCCTCGGCCGCCTGTTGCTGGCCGACGATCTTCTTCTGGATGCGGAGCTGGAACTTTTTCTCCTCGCCGTCGATTTCGACGGTACCGATGGAGGTCACCGAGTTGTGCTCGAGGATATCGACGCCGCCGACGGTGGCGGATGCGTTTTCTCCAGTGCCCCGCACGGCGAAAATCGGCTCGCCCTCGGAGAAATCGGCGCCGGGCTCCCCGCGCACGATGACCGAGATGAGCTCTCGCACCGCGACGGGGTCGGAGGTGAGGTAGGCCACCGAGCGCTCGCCGAGGACGGAGTGGGACATGGGCGTGAGGGCGTCGTCAAGAGCGTCGCTCGCCTCGCGGTAGGACAGGCCGAGCTGGGTCGACCCGCCGTCGCGATCCTCCCCGACGTAGATCTCCACACCGACGGACCCCTCGGGATCTACCACCCGGTAGGTGCCCTTGAGGCTCTCTATCGTCGAGTACGTCGCCGCGATGTCGTCCTTGGTGGGGGAGAGCTCAGCGTCCGCGTAGATTTTCGCTGTGGGCATCAGCTTTTCACCATCCTCTTGATTGCCTGCATTGCCTCTTCCACCCTAGCGTCGACGGCGTCCGGGGAGGCCCCTGCTGCTCCGGCGACGCAGTGCGCCAGGTGTTCGTCGAGAAGCGCGAGCCCGACGTTTTCGAGCGCGGAGGTCGCCGCGGAGATCTGGGTGAGGATGTCGATGCAATACTTGTCGTCCTCGATCATCCGCGAAATTCCGCGCACCTGGCCCTCGATGCGCCGCATGCGCGCGGCGTAGCGGGCCTTGTCGTGGCTGTAGCCGTGGGAGCCGGGGAATTCGGGGGATGCGGGGCGTGCAGCGCCGGATTGCTCCGCCGCCGGGTGTTCGCTCGTCATAGAGAAAACTCTACATGGCCTGCAGGTTTGTTCCACCTTTGTGGGCCGGTTTATGATGGACAGGCTGCCTAAGAGCGAGATGTTTTTAGCTAGCTTGCCCCCATCGTCTAGCGGCCTAGGACTCCGCCCTTTCACGGCGGCAACACGGGTTCGAATCCCGTTGGGGGTACTCGGGTCAACGTCCCGAAACCGTGCGCAGATCCTTTTTGCTGCGCATTGGCCCTGTGGCGCAGTTGGTTAGCGCGCCGCCCTGTCACGGCGGAGGTCGCGGGTTCAAGTCCCGTCAGGGTCGCAGAAGTCATTCGGCGGTCAAGGTTTCCCTCGGGGAGTGCCTTGACCGTCTTTCTGTATGCGGGGCTGGGTATGCGGGGCTGGGTGGCACGCCGGTGCGCCGCGATAAGGCCTTTTAACTGGCGATTTGTCACTGTGAGAGGGCGCTGTGTAAAGTGACTTCTCGTGCTTAGCGCGGTGCACAACCTCGCCTAAGCTGCAAGGTGAGAGATAGCTTCACACCTGGCCCTGTGGCGCAGTTGGTTAGCGCGCCGCCCTGTCACGGCGGAGGTCGCGGGTTCAAGTCCCGTCAGGGTCGCGGAACGGTCTCCATTGTGAGAGCCCCCGTTCTGGCCAGATAGCTCAGTCGGTAGAGCACACGCCTGAAAAGTGTGGGGTCGCCAGTTCGATCCTGGCTCTGGCCACACTCATGAGCACCCCCCCTGTTTCGGCAGGGGGGTTTGCTATTGTGGGGCGAAATCCTCGAAAGGCCCGGCAATCGGGCGCAGAAAGGCAGTCCCCCGTGACTCAACCCCAGCCCGACACGCTGGTCCGCGTCAACCCAGAGGCCGGCAGGTACGAGATTCTTCTCGACGGCGCATTGGCCGGGTTCGCCAACTTCGACGAGCGCGCAGGGCAGGTGCGCGACTTCAACCACACCGTGGTGCTCCCGGAATTCCGCGGGCGCGGGCTCTCGGCGCCGCTTATCCGCTACGCGTTGGACGACACACGCAGGGCCGGGAAGCGGATCATCCCGACGTGCTCTGCCGTGGCGGGATTCGTGCAGAAGAACCCCGAATACAGCGACCTCGTGGTGGGCTAGTCTCCCGGAGCTAGATGACGTAGCTGCCCGGGTCGATGTAGTTATCCGGGTCGACGAGGTGCCGCTTCTCGTCGCTCATCCGCTTGCGGTGTTTAGCGGGCACGCCGGTAGCGATGGAATGCGGCGGAACCGATTTGGTGACCACAGCGTTCGCGCCGATCGCGGAGCCCTCACCGATCGTGATGGGGCCTAAGATCTTCGCCCCGGCCCCGATGACGACGTTGTCTTCGATGGTGGGGTGGCGTTTCGTTTGGGTGAGGACCTGCCCGCCGAGCGTCACGCCGTGGTAGAGCATGACGTTGTCGCCGATCTCGGCGGTCTCCCCGATGACGATGCCCATGCCGTGGTCGATAAAGAAGCGCCGCCCGATCGTCGCGCCGGGGTGGATCTCGATGCCGGTGAGGAACCGATTGAACTGGGCGAGGATGCGCGCCGGGGCCCTGTGCCCCCTCGTCCACATCGCGTGGCAGGCGCGATGAATCCAGATCGCGTGGAGGCCTGAGTACACGATGGCGTTTTCGAGGTCTCCGCGGGCCGCCGGGTCGTGTACGCGCGCGTTGTCGAGGTCTTCTTTGATCGTCCGCAGGACTTTCATCATGGTGACCGAGCATATCAGTGACGCAGCACACGCCACGGGCCGCTGCGTGGTTTAGATTCACGCCGCTTGGCGACGCCTCAGCAAGCCCCAACGACAACGAGCGGCCCCCGCGATGTGGGGGCCGCTCTCACGTCAGCGAGACCTCTGAGGTCTTCTCACCTGTGGGCTAGTCGCGGATGTCCTCGAACAGCGGGGTCGAGATGTAGCGCTCGCCGAAGTCGGGGACGATGAAGACGATCGTCTTTCCGGCGTTTTCGGGCCGCGATGCGACCTCGAGGGCCGCGGTGATGTTCGCGCCGGTGGAGATGCCGCCGAGGATGCCTTCAGCGCGGGCGAGCTCGCGGGAGGCGGCGAAGGCGTCTTCGTTGGTCACGGTGATGATTTCGTCGAGAAGCTCGCGATCGAGCGTGCCGGGCACGAAGTTCGCGCCGAGGCCCTGCAGCTTGTGCGGGCCGGCCTCGCCCTTAGACAGCAGCGGGGAGGCGGCGGGCTCGACGGCGACGAGCTTGACCTCGGGCTTGTGCTCCTTGAGGTACTTGCCGGCGCCGGAGATGGTGCCGCCGGTGCCCACGCCGGCGACGAGGATGTCGATTTCGCCGTCGGTGTCATCCCAGAGCTCGGGGCCCGTGGTGTTGTAGTGGATGCGCGGGTTGGCGGCGTTTTCGAACTGGCGGGCCAGGATGGCGTTTTGGGTGTTGGCTACGATTTCGTTCGCCTTCTCCACGGCGCCCTTCATCCCGGCGGCGCCGGGGGTGAGCTCGATCTGGGCGCCGAGGGCGCGCAGGACGACGCGGCGCTCGGTCGACATCGTCTCGGGCATGGTGAGGATGACCTTGTAGCCCTTGGCCGCGCCGGCCAGCGCGAGCGCGATGCCGGTGTTGCCGGAGGTGGCCTCGACGATGGTGCCGCCCGGCTTGAGCTCGCCGGACTCCTCGGCGGCCTCGACGATGGCCTTGCCGATGCGGTCCTTCACGGAGTTTGCCGGGTTGTAGAACTCGAGCTTCGCAAGGACACGGGCCCCAGTGTCCTTGGATACGCGCTGGAGCTCGACGAGCGGGGTGCCTCCGATGAGGTCGAGGACGTTACTAGCGATTTTTGCCATGAGTTCTCCTTAGGGGGGTTCTTACCCCCTGATGGTGGTGTTCGTTCGGTTCATACGGGACGTCCGCGCGCCTGACTGGGCCCACTGCGTCCGACACCCATCAGCATACACACCCAAAACAGACTAAGTAGTCTTTATTTGCCGAACTGCCCGGTATGCCGGTCCTGTGCGTCGAAGCGGGGGTGAGTGGGGAAATTGGGCTACCCCCGGTCTCGGGGTATGCTGGAGAGGGTTTAGCATCTGATAGGTACAGGATCCCTCCCCCTAATGGGGACACCCATAGGGGTGGCTCAGGGGAGGGGAGACGTGTGTAAGGATAGGCCATGGACGCGCAACGTTTGAGGGACGAAGATGACGCTATCCGCGCGGCATTGACCGCGCTGAAGACATCCACCGGCATCCCCGTAGCAATGTTCGGCACGCTGCTGACAGACAACCGCCTCCAGATCACCCAGTGGATCGGCCTGCGCACGCCTGCGTTGCAAAATCTCATCATCGAGCCCGGCGCAGGCATTGGCGGTAGGGTGGTCGCGACACGGCGCGCCGTCGGTATCTCGGACTACACGCGCGCCAGTGTGATCTCCCACGAGTACGACCGGCAGATCCAGGATGAGGGCCTCCACTCCATTGTCGCCGTCCCCGTCATTGTGCAGCGGGAGATCCGAGGCGTGCTCTACGTCGGCGTGCATTCCCCGGTCCGCCTCGGAGACAAGGTTATCGAGGAAGTCACCATGACGGCCCGTTCGCTCGAACAGGACCTGGCGGTGGGGGCGGCGCTGCGCCAGGCGGAAGGGGGCAGGGGTTCTTCCAAGGCCGGAAGGGTGATGAATGGGGCGGAATGGGAGCAGGTCCGCTCCGCGCATTCGAAGCTGCGCATGCTCACAAATAGGATCGAAAACGACGAACTGCGCCGCGAGCTTGAGGCGTTGTGCGACCAGATGGTCACGCCGGTGCGGGCGATGCACACGACGAAGCTCTCTGCCCGTGAGATCGACGTGCTCTCCTGCGTCGCGCTCGGGCACACCAACGTCGAGGCCGCAGAGGAGATGGGCATCGGTGCCGAGACCGTGAAGTCGTATTTGCGCAGCGTGATGCGCAAGCTCGGCGCGCACACGCGCTACGAGGCAGTCAATGCCGCGCGCCGCATCGGTGCCCTGCCTTAGCGGGGCCCTCGCGGGTTTTCAGTACTGTGAGGTGTGTGAAGGAACGCTTTTTAGTCCACGGGGGCACGCAGCTCTCCGGCGTTGTGCGTGTCGACGGCGCCAAGAACAGCGTGCTCAAACTCATGGCTGCAGCCCTGCTTGCGGAGGGGACGACAACGCTGTACAACTGCCCCGAGATTCTCGACGTCCCGCTCATGCGAGACGTGCTCGTCGGTCTCGGATGCGACGTGCGGGTCGATGGCACTGTTGTCACCATTACCACGCCAGCCGAGGTCTCCCCCCACGCCGACTTCGACGCGGTGCGCCAGTTCCGCGCGTCCGTCGCCGTGCTCGGCCCCCTCGTTGCGCGATGCAAGGAGGCCTACGTAGCGCTCCCCGGCGGTGACGCGATCGGCTCCAGGCCCCTTGACATGCACCAATCCGGTCTGGAGAAGCTCGGCGCGACGACCCACATCGAGCACGGGGCCGTGGTGGCGAGGGCGCAGCAGCTCACCGGTGCAAAGATCTCACTCGATTTCCCCTCCGTCGGCGCGACCGAAAACATCGTCACCGCGGCCGTTCTCGCCAGTGGACGCACGGTCCTCGACAACGCGGCCCGTGAACCCGAGATCGTTGATCTCTGCGACATGCTCAACTCCATGGGGGCCAGAATTGCCGGGGCTGGCACGTCCACCATCACCATCGATGGGGTAGAGAAGCTCTCCCCGACGCAGCACGTCGTCGTTGGGGACCGCATCGTTGCGGGAACGTGGGCCTACGCGGCCGCAATGACGCAGGGGGATATCACCGTCGGGGGGATCGCCCCGCGCCACCTCCATCTGGCGCTCTCCAAGCTCAAGACAGCAGGGGCAGAGGTAGAGACCTATGACAGCGGATTCCGCATCCGCCAGCGCCAGCGGCCGAAGGCGGTGGACTACCAAACCCTGCCGTTCCCTGGTTTTCCCACGGACCTCCAGCCGATGGCGATCGGCATCGCCGCAATTGCCGACGGCGTGTCCGTGATCACGGAGAACGTCTTCGAAGCGCGCTTCCGCTTCGTCGATGAGATGCTCCGCCTCGGAGCGGACGCGAACGTGGATGGGCACCACGTCGTCCTCCGCGGGGTAGAAACCCTCTCGTCTACGGACGTGTGGGCCTCCGACATCCGCGCCGGGGCGGGGCTCGTCCTCGCCGGGCTTGTCGCAGACGGCGTCACCTGTGTCCACGACGTCAGCCACATCGACCGCGGCTACCCGAACTTCGTCGAGAGCCTCGTCGAGCTCGGTGCAGACGTAAGGCGCGTTTAACCGCGCGTTTACCCCGTGTGTGCTGGGGATTTGTGTTGGTGTGGTGGGGTGTGTAGGTTTATCTGAGTCAGCGAGACCGACAGCGCCCCGCTCACTGGTTGTGGGTGTGTGGCGGGTAGGAAAACGATCGCTGGAAGCTGCTGGTGTGTGGGCCCGTGTTGTGGCTTGTGTGCTGGTGTGCGTGTGTTGTGTGAGAACTCGATAGTGTGCCAATGTACTTTTTTGTTTTGTGTGTGCGTGGTTGATTGTTGGTTGCGTGCTGTGGCTGCGTGCTCATGCTTTGTGTGTGGGTTGTGGTGTGTGCTGGTGGTGGTGTCGTGAACTTTTGATGGCGATGCTGCTTGTGGCTGCACTTGTGTGTGGTTGTGGTGCGTGGTTGATTGTTGGCTGCGTGAATGGAAAGATTGTTTGGCCTTCCCTGTGATGTTGTTGTTGTTGTTGTGGGGTTGGTTTTTGGTTGGGGTTGGGCTTTTCACGGCCTGATGTTTCTTGACGAAATGTTTTTGTGGAGAGTTTGATCCTGGCTCAGGATGAACGCTGGCGGCGTGCTTAACACATGCAAGTCGAACGGAAAGGCCACAGCTTGCTGTGGTACTCGAGTGGCGAACGGGTGAGTAACACGTGGGTGATCTGCCCTGTACTTCGGGATAAGCTTGGGAAACTGGGTCTAATACCGGATATGACCACTTTTTGGATGGGGTGGTGGAAAGCTTTTGCGGTATGGGATGAGCTCGCGGCCTATCAGCTTGTTGGTGGGGTAATGGCCTACCAAGGCGTCGACGGGTAGCCGGCCTGAGAGGGTGTACGGCCACATTGGGACTGAGATACGGCCCAGACTCCTACGGGAGGCAGCAGTGGGGAATATTGCACAATGGGCGCAAGCCTGATGCAGCGACGCCGCGTGGGGGATGACGGCCTTCGGGTTGTAAACTCCTTTCGCTAGGGACGAAGCGTATGTGACGGTACCTGGAGAAGAAGCACCGGCTAACTACGTGCCAGCAGCCGCGGTAATACGTAGGGTGCGAGCGTTGTCCGGAATTACTGGGCGTAAAGAGCTCGTAGGTGGTTTGTCGCGTCGTTTGTGTAAGTCCATGGCTTAACTGTGGGACTGCAGGCGATACGGGCATAACTTGAGTGCTGTAGGGGAGACTGGAATTCCTGGTGTAGCGGTGAAATGCGCAGATATCAGGAGGAACACCGATGGCGAAGGCAGGTCTCTGGGCAGTAACTGACGCTGAGGAGCGAAAGCATGGGTAGCGAACAGGATTAGATACCCTGGTAGTCCATGCCGTAAACGGTGGGCGCTAGGTGTGAGTCCCTTCCACGGGGTTTGTGCCGTAGCTAACGCATTAAGCGCCCCGCCTGGGGAGTACGGCCGCAAGGCTAAAACTCAAAGGAATTGACGGGGGCCCGCACAAGCGGCGGAGCATGTGGATTAATTCGATGCAACGCGAAGAACCTTACCTGGGCTTGACATACACTGGATCGCCGCAGAGATGTGGTTTCCCTTGTGGCTGGTGTACAGGTGGTGCATGGTTGTCGTCAGCTCGTGTCGTGAGATGTTGGGTTAAGTCCCGCAACGAGCGCAACCCTTGTCTTATGTTGCCAGCACGTGATGGTGGGGACTCATGAGAGACTGCCGGGGTTAACTCGGAGGAAGGTGGGGATGACGTCAAATCATCATGCCCCTTATGTCCAGGGCTTCACACATGCTACAATGGCCGGTACAGCGCGTGTGCGACACTGTGAGGTGGGGCTAATCGCTGAAAGCCGGTCGTAGTTCGGATTGGGGTCTGCAACTCGACCCCATGAAGTCGGAGTCGCTAGTAATCGCAGATCAGCAATGCTGCGGTGAATACGTTCCCGGGCCTTGTACACACCGCCCGTCACGTCATGAAAGTTGGTAACACCCGAAGCCAGTGGCCTAAACGTGTTAGGGAGCTGTCGAAGGTGGGATCGGCGATTGGGACGAAGTCGTAACAAGGTAGCCGTACCGGAAGGTGCGGCTGGATCACCTCCTTTCTAAGGAGTTTGTTTTTTGTGTCATCTGCTGGCCCTGTGGGTTGGTGGGTGTGTGGTGGTTGAGTGGCCGTGTGTGTTGCTGCCACCTTTTTTGAAAAAAATTCCAGGTGGATGCGCATCACCCCCCTGTTTTAGTGTGGGGGTTGTGGTTGTGGTGTGTGGCTGATGGTTGGTTGCGTGCATGCAGGACTTGGTTGTGAGGGCGTTGGCATGCTGTTGGGTGTCTGGGGCAGCACGTGGTGTTGTTTCTGTGTGAGCCTTCCCTCGTGTGTGGGGGTGGGTGTGGTGTGTGAGAACTGTATAGTGGACGCGAGCATCTTTATTCTTGTGTTTTTTGTGTGTTTTTTAAGGCGTACGGTGGATGCCTTGGCATGCTGAGCCGATGAAGGACGTGGAGGGCTGCGTTAAGCCTCGGGGAGTTGCCGATTGAGCGTTGATCCGAGGATGTCCGAATGGGGAAACCTGGCACCAGTTGTGTGGTGTGACCCGCAGGTGAATTCATAGCTTGTGTGGGGGTGACGCGGGGAAGTGAAACATCTCAGTACCCGTAGGAGAAGAAAATAATAATGATTCTGCTAGTAGCGGCGAGCGAACGTGGATGAGGCTAAACCATGTGCGTGTGATACCTGGCAGGGGTTGCGTGTGTGGGGTTGTGGGATATGACTGTCTGGGGGCTGCTGACCTTGGGCGTGGTGGTGTTGCGTGAGCGGAAGTCACTTGGGATGGTGCGCCGTAGTGGGTGAGAGCCCCTGTACGTGAACGCGTGATGCTGCTTCGTGTGTTGTGTCCCGAGTAGCAGCGGGCTCGTGGAATCTGTTGTGAATCTGCCGGGACCACCCGGTAAGCCTAAATACTCAGTGTGACCGATAGTGGATAGTACCGTGAGGGAATGGTGAAAAGTACCCCGGGAGGGGAGTGAAATAGTTCCTGAAACCGTGCGCTGTCAATCCGTCAGAGCACCTCGTGTGTGTGATGGCGTGCCTTTTGAAGAATGAGCCTGCGAGTCAGCGGCATGTCGCGAGGTTAACCCGTTGTGTGGGGTAGTCGTAGCGAAAGCGAATCCGAAGAGGGTGGTGTAGTGGCATGTCCTGGACCCGAAGCGGGGTGATCTACCCATGGCCAGTGTGAAGCAGCTGTAAGAGGTTGTGGAGGCGCGAACCCACTTAGGTTGAAAACTGAGGGGATGAGTTGTGGGTAGGGGTGAAAGGCCAATCAAACTCCGTGATAGCTGGTTCTCCCCGAAATGCATTTAGGTGCAGCGTTATAGCAGCTTGCCGGAGGTAGAGCTACTGGTTGGTTGAGCGGGACTATCATCTTAGCAATGTCAGCCAAACTCCGAATGCCGGTGAAGTGGTCTATAGCAGTGAGACTGTGGGGGATAAGCTTCATAGTCGAGAGGGAAACAGCCCAGATCGCCGGTTAAGGCCCCTAAGGGTGTACTAAGTGGAAAAGGATGTGGGATCGCGAAGACAGCCAGGAGGTTGGCTTAGAAGCAGCCATCCTTGAAAGAGTGCGTAATAGCTCACTGGTCGAGTGGTTCCGCGCCGACAATGTAGTGGGGCTCAAGTACACCGCCGAAGCCGCGGCATAGTGTTCTATGGGTAGGGGAGCGTCGTGCATGGGGTGAAGCAGTACCGTGAGGGGTTGTGGACTGTGTGCGAGTGAGAATGCAGGCATGAGTAACGAGTGGTAAGTGAGAATCTTATCCGCCGGATGACTAAGGGTTCCTGGGTCAAGTTCGTCTTCCCAGGGTGAGTCGGGTCCTAAGGCGAGGCCGACAGGCGTAGTCGATGGTCAACGGGTTGATATTCCCGTACCCGTGTGTAGGCGCCCAAGTGTGACGCGGTGATACTAACCGTGCCGCATCACTGTCTTATGCCCCCATCTTTGGTGGGGGTTGTCGGTGGTGTGGTGTGGGGCCTGAATCGTTGTAGCACAGTGATGGGGTGACGCAGTGAGGTAGCTTAGCCGCTTAGTGGATTGTGGTGTAAGCGTGTGGCACGATTGTGTGTGAAATGCATGCGATCACTATGTGTGAGGCGTGATGCGTAGCCCCGTTGGGGGTGAAGTAAGTGATCCTGGACTGTCGAGAAAAGCCTCTAGCGAGTCTATATACGGCCCGTACCCGAAACCGACACAGGTAGTCAGGTAGAGAATACTAAGGCGGTCGGGTGAACTGTGGTTAAGGAACTCGGCAAATTACCCCCGTAACTTCGGGAGAAGGGGGACCACTGCTGGTTGCTGCCCTGTGCGGGTGGTTGCTGGTGGTGGTCGCAGAGAATAGAGGGGAGCGACTGTTTATCAAAAACACAGGTCCGTGCGAAGACGTGATGTTGATGTATACGGACTGACGCCTGCCCGGTGCTGGAAGGTTAAGAGGACCTGTTAGGGGTGTATGCCCCGAAGCGGAGAATTTAAGCCCCAGTAAACGGCGGTGGTAACTATAACCATCCTAAGGTAGCGAAATTCCTTGTCGGGTAAGTTCCGACCTGCACGAATGGCGTAACGACTCCCCTGCTGTCTCAACCACAGGCCCGGTGAAATTGCAGTACGAGTAAAGATGCTCGTTTCGCGCGGCAGGACGAAAAGACCCCGGGACCTTCACTATAGCTTGGTATTGGTCTTCGCTGCGGTTTGTGTAGGATAGGTGGGAGACTGTGAAACCGTCACGCTAGTGGTGGTGGAGTCGTTGTTGAAATACCACTCTGACCGTTGTGGAGGCCTCAACCTTGGCCCATGATCTGGGTTGGGGACAGTGCCTGGTGGGTAGTTTAACTGGGGCGGTTGCCTCCCAAAGAGTAACGGAGGCGCCCAAAGGTTCCCTCAGCCTGGTTGGCAATCAGGTCTTTAGAGTGTAAGTGCACAAGGGAGCTTGACTGTGAGACGAACATGTCGAGCAGGGACGAAAGTCGGGACTAGTGATCCGGCACCAACGTGTGGAAGTGGTGTCGCTCAACGGATAAAAGGTACCCCGGGGATAACAGGCTGATCTTCCCCAAGAGTCCATATCGACGGGATGGTTTGGCACCTCGATGTCGGCTCGTCGCATCCTGGGGCTGGAGTAGGTCCCAAGGGTTGGGCTGTTCGCCCATTAAAGCGGCACGCGAGCTGGGTTCAGAACGTCGTGAGACAGTTCGGTCTCTATCCGCCGCGCGCGCAGAAACTTGAAAAAGGCTGTCCCTAGTACGAGAGGACCGGGACGGACGTACCTCTGGTGTGCCAGTTGTTCCGCCAGGAGCATGGCTGGTTGGCTACGTACGGGAGGGATAACCGCTGAAAGCATCTAAGCGGGAAGCCTGTTTTAAGATGAGGTTTCGCTCGAGGTTCCCCACAGACGATGGGGTTGATAGGCCAGATCTGGAAGACAGGCAACTGTCGGAGGTGACTGGTACTAATACACCAATACACACAAAAACCCCCACAACAAAAGGGGTGCACGCGTCCACTATGCAGTATCTGACACACCACAACAACACCATATTGTGACCCCACAAAGTGTGTCGGTGGTTGATGGCGGCGGGGAAACGCCCGGACCCATTCCGAACCCGGAAGCTAAGCCCGCCCGCGCTGATGGTACTGCCCCCGGGAGGGGGTGGGAGAGTAAGTTACCGCCGACCCAACAACTTCACACCACAAAAACGGCCCACCACCACGGCGGGCCGTTTTTGCTATCCCCACAACCCGCACGCGTCCAACCCAAAACACCGCCCACGGCCGGTCAACGGATCCGTGAACTCGAGCACGACCGCGGCCAGACGCATCGGCACACGAAAATCCTCCACACCCCCCGACACCGCGGTGGGGTAGAGCGGATCACCCACAATCGGCACCCCCGCCGCACACATCTGTACCCGCAACTGATGCGTACGACCCGTCACAGGCTCGAGAACATAACACGCAAGAGGCTCAACCACCCCGTGCACTGCCTGCTATGAAGCGACACCGTTGGGCTTTCTGCAAAGTCTCCAACGCGCGGGGGCTGGAGGAAGCCAATTAAGCGTGAGCCTGTTTTCAGGATGGGATTTGTGCGGTGAAACGGCGGGTCAGCATGCGCCGAAGATTTTTCTTTCATTTGCCCGCGGGGGCATCTCCAAGCGAATATCATGCTTTTCAGCAGTTATCTATGAAGAGGGGTCTCTGAAAGCAGAGAATCCTCTATATAAGGAGGAGATCCATGCACGCCGAAACGGCTTACCGCGGTAACGACGCGCTACTCGTCGGGCTCGTTCTTAGTGTATCGACGTTCTGGCTTTTCGCTCAGACCGCTAACATCAACGCTCCGCTGATCACTGAATCACTCGAGATCAGCGAGTCTATCACCGGTGCTGGAATTGCGGTCGCAGGTGTAGTTTGCGGGATGTTCATCGCGGTATTCGGCAGCATTGCCGACCGCAACGGCCACGTCAGAATGGTTCTAGTCGGTAACCTTATCAATCTGATCGGCTCACTTCTCCTCGCATGTGCTCCTGCCGGGGATTTGGCGGTGTGGTTCTTCGTATGTGGACGTGTACTCCAGGGAATCGCTGCCGCGCTGATCATGCCCGCGACGCTGACCATAGTGCAGCGTTATTGGGAAGGGAATGAGAGGCGGCGTGCGATTTCCATGTGGTCTTTTGGCAGCTTCGGTGCCTCAGGCCTGGCAGGTTTCTTCGGTGGCATTTTGGCGCAATCACCGATCGGATGGCGTGGGGTATTTTTCTTCGGCGCTGTGGTGTCGGTGATCGCCTCCCTACTCGTGCGTCGCGCCCCAGAGACCGACACCCCTCGCAGTGGCGTCAAAGGGCTTGACTGGGCTGGGGCGGGGACGTTCGCGTTAGCGACGGCTCTGGTCTTCGTTCTAATCACGCAGGGCAGCGCGTTTGACTGGGGCGGCGTTGTTCCTTGGAGTATCGTTGTCGCTTCTGCTTTGGTTGTGGCTTGCTTTGTGGTCATCGAGAAGGCCAAGGGCTCTGAGGCGTTTCTTGACTTCGCTCTTCTTGCGAACCGCCAGTACAGCAGCGTCGTTGCCGCGAATTTCCTTGCCAACGCAGTCGGTGGTGGGCTCATTGCGGCGCTGTGGGTGCTTCAGTTGGGCTATGGCCTTAGCGTTGCAAAAACGGGCTTACTCACTTTGGGTTTTGCTGCTGGCATCTTCATCTGCTTGCGCTTGGGCGAAAAGCTTTTAGGCAGCTTCGGTGCAAGGACGCCGATGCTTATCGCAACGAGCCTCGTTGCCGTTGCAGTGATGCTCCTTACCCCGACGTTCTTGCCGTTAGGTGCGTACATGGTCACCGCCGTGGTGGGCACTTTCATCCTCGGCGGAGGGCTGGCAATTTTTGCTACCCCTGCGACTGACGCGGCGCTCAGCGCGCTGCCCGCTTCAAAGCTTGGCGTAGGTTCAGGCTTTTACAAGATGGCCTCTGCACTCGGCAACGGCTTCGGTATTGCGGTGTCCTCGGTCTTGTTCCTTGTGAGCAGGGATGGCGGCTGGCTTGTTGGAAGCCTGGACGGTTTAGTCGAGTTTTCGTCCGGCGGGGATGTCGCCGCACGGCAAGCGGGCTCTGTCGCGCTCTTCGGCTCCCTCGCTTTAGCGGTCTCGGCGCTTGCCGTGGTGGGGCTACTCGTACCGCGAAAGACGATCTCTCGCTAGGGATTGACACTATTGAGGTTCTACAACCAGTAGGCGATGCTGAGCCCTGCGAGCGCGGCGACGGTGCCGCCCGTGATTGTTACGAAGAAGTAGGACCAGGCCGCGCGGCTGCGTTGCGCCTTGAGCAAGGCGCCGAGCTCCTTCGACAGCGTGGATAGGGTGCTCAGTGCCCCAGCGAACCCCGCGCCGACAAAAGTCACCCAGATGCTCGGTGACGCTACGCACATGCCGAGCGCGGCGCACCCCAGCACGTTTGCCACCCACGTCCCGGTCAGCCCCCCGGGCACACGACTGAGCGCCCAGCGTGAGACTCCGCCGAGGAAACCACCGGCGGCGACCGCGGCCAAGCTAGAAAAGAATGCGTTCATGGCGTCCCGTCCGCCGTGTCGTTGCCGCGCAAGAAATCCCCCAGCAGCCAGCCGGCCACGCCGCAGGCGGTGCACGCGGCCAAGAACCCGACCGCGAGCCCAGGCGTAAGCGGCATGCCGGCAGGGGAGAGCGCGGAAAAGGTGGTCAACCCGCCGAGGAAGCCCGTGCCCCACAGCTTCCCGGGGGCATAGAGTCCCATGGCGATGCACCCAGCGATGTTGATCGCGAAGATGGTCAGCAGCGGGTCGACGGAGAGAAACAGCGCCGTGTGTAGCGTCACAAACCGCACCAGCGCGCCCAGTGCCGCGCCCGCCCCCACTTGGATCACTTCGCGTACCACGGCGCTAGATTGTAATACGTCGGGTTTTCTCCGCCCTGGCGAAAACCGCCGCGCACGGGAATGATTGTGGGAAAAGAGCCCGAATACCGCACAAGGAGCAGCCAGATATGGCACACGAGCGCGCCGGCCAGGTGGCCGCACCCGAAGACCTCATCGACATCGCGGAGGTTGTCACCGCCTACTACACCCGCGAGATCGACCCGCACGACCCGGACCAACAAGTCGCGTTCGGTACCTCCGGTCACCGAGGTTCTTCGCTGGACAATGCGTTTAATCAGCAGCACATCTGGGCGATTACCCAGGCGATCGTCGACTACCGCCGCGACAATTCCATCGGCGGGCCTGTCTACATCGGGCGGGACACCCACGCGCTCTCCGAGCCTGCGCAGGTCTCGGCGCTGGAGGTGCTGCTCGCCAACGACGTGGAAGTCCTCGTCGACTCAGCCGGGGCCTATACGCCCACCCCGGCGATCTCCCACGCCATCCTGCAATACAATGCGAAGCTCCCTGGGGGAGTTACGGGCACGGATCCGAAGCGCGCCGACGGCATCGTCATCACCCCCTCCCACAACCCCCCGCGCGACGGCGGGTTGAAATACAACCCGCCGAGCGGAGGTCCTGCCGATACGGATGCCACCGACTGGATCGCCCAGCGCGCGAACGCCTATCTCGCGGACGGGCTCCGGGGAGTAAAAAGGGCGTCGATAAGCGGCGTGCTTGACGAGCGCGCGGGGAAGTTCGACTTCATGGGCACATATGTCGCAGACCTGCCGGGCGTGGTCGACCTCGATGCCATCCGCGGCAGCGGGCTGCGGATCGGCGCCGACCCGATGGGTGGGGCGAGTGTGCACTACTGGCAGGCGATCGCCGAGGCGCACAAGCTCAACCTCACTGTGGTCAACCCGCTCGTCGATGCGACCTGGAGGTTCATGACGCTCGATACAGACGGCAAGATCCGCATGGACTGCTCCAGCCCGAACTCCATGGCCTCGCTCGTGGATAACCGCGAGAAGTTCGACATCGCCACCGGCAACGACGCGGACTCTGACCGCCACGGTATCGTCACCCCCGACGCCGGGCTGATGAACCCCAACCACTACCTCGCCGTGGCCATTGAGTATCTGTTTACGCACCGCGAGGGCTGGTCCGCGGGCACGGCGGTGGGCAAGACGCTGGTGTCTTCGTCCATGATCGATCGCGTCGTCGCCTCGCTCGGCCGCGAACTCGTCGAGGTTCCGGTCGGGTTTAAGTGGTTTGTGCCCGGGCTTATCGATGGCAGCGTCGGCTTCGGCGGCGAGGAATCCGCCGGCGCTTCCTTCCTGCGCTTCGACGGCACAGTGTGGTCTACCGACAAGGACGGCATCATCCTCGATCTGCTCGCCTCCGAAATCACCGCGGTGACGGGGAAGACGCCGTCCGCGCGCTACCGCGAGCTCGCCGAGCGGTTCGGGGAGCCCGCCTACGCGCGTATCGACGCCCCCGCCAACCGCGCCCAAAAGGCAGCGCTGAAGGCCCTGTCTCCTGAGCAGGTCTCCGCCACCGAGCTCGCCGGCGAGCCGATTGCCGCGAAGCTCACCGAGGCGCCCGGCAACGGCGCCGCCATCGGCGGGCTCAAGGTGACCACGGAAAACGCCTGGTTCGCAGCGAGGCCCTCCGGCACGGAGGACAAGTACAAGATCTACGCCGAATCCTTCTGTGGCGAAGACCACCTGGCCAAGGTGCAGGAGGAGGCCAAGGCGCTGGTCAGCGAGGTGCTGGGGGAGTAGCGGGGGCAAAGCCGCGCCCTGCGCTAGGCTTACGTCTCGTGACTGTGACAACGAAAGCCCCCGACGCGGAGCTCGGGCGGGGCACCCGCAGGGTCGTGCTTGATGTCCTCTCGGCCTCCGCGCGCTTCTTCATGGCCTACATCTGGCTCTCTGCTGGGGTGTCCAAAATCGGCGTGCACATGGACATCACCCAGACGATCATGGCCTACGAGATCTTCACCCCGGCCTGGTCGGACATGCTGGCGCGAATCATCGGCCCGCTTGAGATCGCCGGCGGGATGCTCCTGCTGTTAGGCATCAAGCTCAAGCCGGCCGGGTGGGTTTCCATCGGGGTGCTGAGCTTGTTCATCATCGGTCTCGCCTCTGCGTGGGCGCGCGGCCTCGTGATCGACTGCGGTTGCTTCAGCCCGGATCAGACTGACCAGGGGACGAATGTCCTGGCCACCATGGGACGCGACGTGCTCTACATCGCGATAACGCTGTGGATGATCTACCGCCCGTACAAGAAGTGGGCAATCTACCCCTAAGATAGAGTGACGTCTATTTGAGTCGCCGAAGAGGAGTTGGAAGTGACCACCCGCAAAGTACAAAACCCTAACGAGAAAAGCGGCGCCGGGTTTATCTGGGCCGTTATCGCTGTCATCGCGATCGCGGCCGTGGTGATCGGCCTGATCGTGTTCAACGGCCGCAACAAGCAGAACGAGGCAGCAGCCGCGCGCACGATCCAGGTGGAAAACCTCGCCGTGAGCTACACCGAGGGCGATGCCTTCTTCACGCTGTCCGCCAAGGACGGTGGCTCCGAGGCGAAGTCAGTGGACTTGTTCGAGGACTTCTCCTGCCCGCACTGCGGGGAGCTGGCCGAGGCTACGGACGGACAGGCTCTGGAGAAAATCCAGGCCGGCGAGCTTGAGGTGAAGGTTCACCCGATGGTCTTTCTCGACGGCCAGGGTGCTCAGTACACCCCGGGCCACTCCACCCGCGCGCTTGCCGCCGAGCTTGCCCTCGCAGCCAACGGTGAAGCCCAGGCGCTGTGGAACCTGCGCGCGATGCTGTTTGCCGAGCAGCAGAGCGTGTACAACAAGGTTGACAACGATGACCTCGCGGACCGCGCGAAGGAGTTCGGCGCTAGCGACGAGGCGGTTGCCGCTATCCGCGAAGGCGAGTTCGAGGAGGCCGCAAAGGACGTCGGTGGCAAGAACCTCGACTACCAGAACGAAAAGACCGGCCAGGCTTACACCCCGCGCGTGATGCGCGACGACAAGGACTTGGTCGAGGGCCAGGAGATCAACACCTGGGTCGAGGCTGCGTTGGCGTAAACCAACCATTCTTATCGGCGTCCCCCTCGCCCCGCCGAGGGGGACGCCGCCATCTGCAGGGGATTTGTTGCCCGGTTGAGCAGGGGTGTATATTAATCAAAGTTGTCTTACGGGGCTATGGCGCAGCTGGTAGCGCACCACACTGGCAGTGTGGGGGTCACGGGTTCGAATCCCGTTAGCTCCACTCGTACAATTTCATATCAGTTCTTGGGGCTATGGCGCAGCTGGTAGCGCACCACACTGGCAGTGTGGGGGTCACGGGTTCGAATCCCGTTAGCTCCACCAAGACGTGTGCAACGCTCGCACCTCTGTGGATGGGACGGTATACACAGTACCTGTTTATGCCTGCTCAAACCGAGCTGTTTCTGTGCGCACCTTCACCCAGACCTTGATCGCCGTGCCCGTCGCCGCGTGCATCACCCTCGGTGGCGCCCCTTCCGCGCACGCCCAATCATCCTGATCTACCACTCTGGTGCACCCCCTGTTCTGGCAGTCGAGGGCCTCTGGCGCCGTTGACTCATCCTCCGCCGTGAGCGTGGAGCCGTCGCTGTTGGTTTCTACCGTGCAGATGAGCAGCGAGAGATTCGCCTACATTCTGCGGAACCGCACTCCTCAATCCTGCGGATTTCTTCGCGATGATCCACGAGACGCTGGTGGCGAGCGCGACTCGGCGTAGTGTGAGCACCGCGCGATCGCCACGCTTATCGACGCCCCATAGTCGCCCCGTAGCCACCCCGGCGACGCTCGCGGTGCGCGAGGACCGTCTCTGGCGCGCCGGCGGCACCTTCGGCAACAGCGTCGGGGACGCCAAGGCCGTCTACGCCTTCGTGGCACCGATGATTGAGTTCTGCCTGGGTGAGAGATCCCTCGTCGACTAAGTCCCCACCTACTTATGCCATACTCCAGCCGAGTGTTGGACGGATCTTCCATCGTCAACACATCGCGCAGGTATGGCAGCGTAGACGTCTGGATCCTGCGCGCTGTGGGGAAGGGAGCTCTAGGCCATGACCACGAGCGGGAAAACTCCGGCGGCAGGCGCGCGCGAAACGGTCGCGCTTGTGAGCTGGGATGCCGTGGGTGATGCTCCGCACCGATCATCACGCCGACCGCTTCCGGCTCCTGCGGGTCAGCGGCATAGGCTCCCGGCCGGGTTTTCATCCGAATCGGCGGCGCCCACGGTGGTCTCCTTCGACGGTGGCACCGAGGGCCAGGAGAGGCCCGCCTACGGCAACGCACTGCACAGGTTCGCCGCCGCAGGCTACCACTGGCACGCCGCTAGGTGGGCCGGTAGGATCGCGGCCCGCGCCGTGGGCGAGGTGCTCGGCGAGGAAGGCGTGGGAAGCGCGGCCCAATCCAGCGGCGTCGAGGATTTCGGCTGGTACACCGAGGAGACACCGGGATTTACCTGTGCTTGGGCGTGTGGGACGGCGAGAGTCCGCAGACCGACCTGCACCAGCCGGCGTTCTGGATAGACGAGCGGGCGCTGCCCATCGGGGCGGCGCTGCTCGATGCCGTCGTCAGGCCGGACTGCCCGGACCGTGAGGCATGTTAGGCTACCCGCCGTGGAGACGTTCGGCATTGCCACGGTGAGCACGCCGATTGGTGAGCTCGTGGTGGTGAGCTCGGAGGAGGGGCTCGCGCGCGTCGCCTTCGCGGCCGTGGAAGAGGTCCGCGGAGAGCAGTACCGCGCGTGGGGCGGGGGCAGCGCCGCCGAGCAGATCGGGGAGTACTTCGCGGGCGAGCGGCGCGAGTTCGACCTCGCGCTCGATTGGCGCCACGCCCGAGGATTCTACGGGAGCGTGCAGCGCGCGCTGTGCGATGTGGGATTCGGCGAGACCGTGTCTTACGCAGAGCTCGCCGCCCGGGTGGGCCGCCCGAAGGCAGTTCGGGCCGCAGGAACGGCGTGCGCGCTCAACCCGCTGCCTATCGTCGTGCCGTGCCACCGCGTGCTGCGTAGCGACGGCTCACTCGGGGGCTACCGGGGAGGCACCCAGGCGAAGGAATTCCTGCTGGAGCTGGAAGCAGGGGAGAACGAGACGGGAACGCGCCGCCGGGTCTTGCAATAGCATGTGACCTATGTCCGAGGTCTTTCTCAAACACGGCAGCGCCCCCGCCTCCGCAGCTGCGGAGTCCGCGGGCCTGCGCTGGCTGCGCGAGGGCAGCGCGGCGGTCGTAGATGTGCTGGACCTCGATCGTGCCGCGAACACACTGGTCATCGAGAAGGTTAGCCACGCTCGCCCCACCCACGAAGCCGCACGGCAGGCGGGCCGCGAGCTGGCGAAGATCCACGCGTGCGGCGCCGCGGCGTTCGGGGCCCCGCCGGACGGGTGGGACGGGCCGAACTTCATCGGCCGCATTGAGCAGGAGTGCCGCCCGACGAGGCGGTGGGCGGAATTCTACGCACACCAGCGCGTCCTCCCCTTCGCGGAGCGTGCCCGCGACGCCGGAAACTTGAGCCGCGCCGGGTGGGAAGCGGTCCGCGCGGCGTGCAAGGCACTCGAAGACGAGGACGAAGACGCCCCGCTAGCCCGCATCCACGGCGACCTGTGGTCGGGTAACCTGCTGTTCTCCCCTGAGGGGCCGCGGTTTATCGACCCGGCCGCCCACGGCGGGCACCCCTTGACCGATATCGCGATGCTTGAGCTTTTTGGCGCGCCCCACTTCGACGCGATCGTCGAGGGTTACCTCGAGGATGGGGAGCTGGGGGAAAATTGGCAAGCGCGCATCCCGATCCACCAGCTCCACCCGCTGGCGGTGCACGCGTTTACGCACGGGCCGGGCTACGGCGGGGCGCTCGTCCGCGCGGCGGAGCAGACGCTGGAGGCGGTGGGCTAGCGCCACCAGGAATCGGTCGGGCCGGGGGGTAGGTGGCGCTTGTGCTGGCCGATGCGCCAGAGGTGTTCGAGGCGCTCACGGGGGGCGTCGTCAAGCGGCTTGCCCTCGAGGTAGTCGTCGATGTCGCTGTAGGTCACGCCGAGCGCTTCCTCGTCGGGCAGCGCGGGGCGGTCTTCCTCCAAGTCGGCGGTGGGGACCTTGCGCCAAAGGGCCTCTTCGGCGCCGAGCTCGCGCAACAGCGCCGCGCCCTGGCGCTTGTTCAGGCCCGCGAGCGGTAAGAGGTCAGCCGCGCCGTCGCCGTGCTTGGTGAAGAACGCGGTGACGTTTTCGGCGGCGTGGTCGGTGCCGATGACGAGCAGGCCGCGTTCCCCGGCGATGGCGTACTGGGCGATCATGCGCATGCGCGCCTTGATGTTGCCCTTGTTGAAGTCGCCCACGCCCGCCGTACCGAGTGCGTCGGCGACCGCGGAAGCCATCGCGGATGTGGCGGGCTCGATGTTGACGGTGAGGGTTTCGTCGGGGGCGATAAACTTCAGCGCGCGCTGCGCATCGGCCTCGTCGGCCTGCACTCCGTGCGGGAGGCGGACCGCGGTAAAGGTAGCGTCGTGGCCAGCCGAGCGCAGCTTCTCGACGCTCAACTGGGCCAGCCGCCCGGCCAGCGTCGAGTCTTGCCCGCCGGAAATGCCGAGGACGAAGCCCTTGGCGCGGGAGGCGAGGAGGTAGTCGTACAAGAAACCGACCCGCGCCTCGATCTCCGCGGCTGCGTCAATGGTGGGGGAGACGCCGAGCTGCGCGATGATGTGGGCCTGTAGGGGTGAGGGGATAGTAGTCATGGGGCCATCGTAGGCGTTGCCGCCGGTGCTGGTTTGGCTATCGGTCCCCCGTCGGGTAACCTTTAAGGCCGTGTCACGACTCCGGTTGGGGGTCGTATGAGCAAAATCCCGAGAGAAGAAAGGAGCGCCCGATGAAGGTTCGCAAGTCGCTTCGGTCGCTGAAGAACAAGCCGGGCGCCCAGGTTGTGCGTCGCCACGGCAAGGTCTACGTGATCAACAAGAAGGAGCCGCGCTTCAAGGCCCGTCAGGGGTAGTCGCCCCGCCCCGCTTTATCCCCGCCAAGCCCCGTCGTTTCCCACCATGGAAGCGGCGGGGCTTCGCCGTGCGGCACGGTTGCTGGGGCAAGAAATTGCACACGTGTAAGTAGCATGGTGGTCATAGGGTCTAGATGTGGGCGGAGTCGGGACGCTATCCTGGTAATTTCAGTGATGTAACTACTATATATAGTATCGGTTGCCTAAATGGGCCACAAAGTATAGTGTTTGAGGGAGTTCATACGAAGCCGTCCGGTCGCCCGGATCACCGCCCAATTTCACGAGGAAGAGTCAACTGGTTATGTCCATCACTGTCTACACCAAGCCCGCCTGCGTCCAGTGCAAGTTCACCACGAAGGCTCTCGACGCCGCCGGCCTCGACTACGCACTCGTCGACATCTCCGTCGATAGCGACGCCCGCGATTACGTCATGGCGCTCGGCTACCTCCAGGCGCCCGTGGTCGAGGCAGGCGGCGAGCACTGGTCCGGTTTCCGCCCGGAGCGCATCCAAGCCCTCGCGCAGGCAGCGTAGCCGAGTAGCCGGGGCAGCGAAGAGGCCATGCTCATTGTCTACTTCTCCTCGGCGACTGGAAACACGAAGCGGTTCGTCGACAAGCTAGGGCTGCCGGCCGCGCGCATCCCGCTGCGGCGTACGGAGCCGCAGCTGCTCGCCGCCGAGCCCTACGTGCTCATCTGCCCCACCTACGGCGGGGGAGCATCACTGACGAGTGAGCACACCAGACCGGTGCCCCCGCAGGTCGAGCGGTTTTTGTCCAATGTGGGAAACCGCGGCCTGATCCGCGGGGTGATCGCCTCCGGCAACGCCAACTTCGGCCCCGACTTCTGTCGCGCCGGTGACGTAATATCGCGGGCGTGTTCGGTGCCTTACCTCTACCGCTTCGAACTCATGGGGGACGAGCACGACGTCACCTCCGTGCGCGCGCACCTCATTGAGAACACCCAGCGACTCGGGCTCGTGCCGATGCCGCAGGCAGCGCTCGCCGAGGTCGAAGCCCGGGACGCGCAGGCGCGTGGCGAGGCAGCCGAGCGGCTCGCGCGACTGCGCCAGAAATACCACCACACAACGAACGCATAGGAGCCTTACCGTGAACACCCCCGCCTTAGGCAAGACCGTCGCAGAACCCGTCTCCCAGGCCGAGCAGCTCGACTACCACGCCCTCAACGCGCTGCTCAACCTCTACGACGAGGACGGGAAGATCCAGTTCGACAAAGACCGCGAGGCGGCGAACCAGTACTTCATCCAGCACGTCAACCAAAACACCGTCTTCTTCCACGACCTCGAGGAGAAGATCGACTACCTGGTGAAGAACAACTACTACGACCCGGCCGTCATTGAGGCATACGACTGGCAGTTTGTCAAGGACACCTTTAAGCAGGCCTACTCCTACAAGTTCCGCTTCCAGTCCTTCCTCGGCGCCTACAAGTACTACACCTCCTACACGCTCAAAACCTTCGACGGGCGCCGCTACCTCGAGCGCTTCGAAGACCGCGTCTCCATGACCGCGCTGTTCCTCGCTCGCGGCGAGGAGGCGACCGCCACCGCGCTTGTCGACGAGATCATGAACGGCCGCTTCCAGCCGGCCACCCCGACCTTCCTCAACGCCGGAAAGGCGCAGCGCGGCGAGCTCGTCTCCTGCTTCCTCCTGCGCATCGAGGACAACATGGAATCCATCGGCCGCGGCATCAACTCGGCGCTGCAGCTGTCCAAGCGCGGCGGCGGCGTGGCGCTGCTGCTCTCCAACATCCGCGAGGCCGGCGCGCCAATCAAGCACATCGAAAACCAGTCCTCCGGCGTCATCCCTGTCATGAAGCTGCTGGAAGACTCCTTCTCCTACGCCAACCAGCTCGGCGCACGCCAGGGCGCCGGCGCGGTCTACCTCAACGCGCACCACCCCGACATCCTGCGCTTTTTGGACACCAAGCGCGAAAACGCCGACGAGAAAATCCGCATCAAGACGCTCTCGCTCGGCGTGGTCATCCCGGATATCACCTTCGAGCTGGCCAAGCGCAACGACGACATGTACCTGTTCTCCCCCTACGACGTCGAGCGCGTCTACGGGCTGCCGTTCGCCGATATCTCGATCACCGAGAAGTACGAAGAGATGGTCGAGGACCCGCGGATCCGTAAAACCAAGATCAACGCGCGCCAGTTCTTCCAGACCATCGCGGAGATTCAGTTCGAATCCGGCTACCCCTACATCATGTTCGAGGACACCGCGAACCGCGCCAACCCGGTGAAAATCGGCCGCATCAACATGTCCAACCTCTGCTCCGAGATCCTCCAGGTCAACTCCGCCTCCGTGCTTAACGACGACCTGACCTACGCCGAGGTTGGACACGACATCTCCTGCAACCTCGGCTCGCTCAACATCGCCAAGGCGATGGACTCCGAAGACTTCTCCCGCACGGTGGAGACCGCGATCCGCGGGCTGACCTCAGTGGCGGACCAGACCTCCATCGACTCGGTGCCCTCGGTGCGCGACGGCAACGACGCCTCCCACGCCATCGGGCTCGGCCAGATGAACCTCCACGGCTACCTCGGCCGCGAACACATCGAGTACGGCTCGGAGGAAGGGCTCGACTTCACCAACGCGTACTTCGCGGCCGTGATGTATGAGGCGATCAAGGCCTCCCACAAAATCGCAGTGGAGAAGGGGGAGCGCTTCGCGGGCTTTGAATCCTCCGAGTACGCCACCGGGGAGTTCTTCGACCGCTACGATCCGGCAGATTTCCAGCCGAAGACGGAGAAGGTAAAGGGCCTTTTCGCAGGGGCGTCGATAAGCGTGCCCACCGCGGAGGAATGGGCGGCGCTCAAGGCCGACGTCGCGCGCGACGGAATCTACAACCGCTACCTTCAAGCCGTGCCGCCGACGGGCTCGATTTCGTATATCAACAACTCCACCTCGTCGATCCACCCGATCGCCTCGAAGATCGAGATCCGCAAGGAGGGCAAGATCGGCCGCGTCTACTACCCGGCGCCGCACATGGATAACGACAACCTCGACTACTTCAAGGACGCCTACGAGATCGGGTACGAGAAGATCATCGACACCTACGCGGTGGCCACGAAGTACGTCGACCAGGGGCTCTCGCTTACCCTGTTTTTCAAAGACACGATCACCACCCGCGAGATCAACCGCGCACAGATCTACGCGTGGCGCAAGGGCATCAAGTCCCTCTACTACATCCGCCTGCGCCAGATGGCGTTGGAAGGCACAGAGGTCGAGGGTTGCGTGTCCTGCATGCTCTAAGGCCGGCTAGGGCGCGATGTCGGCCATGACCTCGCGGGATGCGCGCTCCGCGCGAGCCCCGTCGCGCGCCACGATGGCCTCGGCGAGCGTGAGGTGCGCACGCACCGAGTCCTCGAGCGGGATCGAGTCGCGGTGCCCGTAGCGGGTACGCCCCTCGAGGGCGTGGAGGATCGACGGGGCCAGCGCGCCGAACATCTCGTTGCGTGAGGCGTTGAGGATGAGGGTGTGGAACTTGATATCTAGTGCCAGAAACTCCTCGCTCGCCCCTGCCTCCGCCAGCTCGATCATCTCCTTGGCGATGTGCACGAGGCTCGCCCCCTCGTCTTCGCTTGCCTTCGTCGCCGCGAGCGCCGCAGCGATGGGCTCGACGCTGTAGCGCAGCTCGCTGAGCTCACGGAGCTGGCGGTCGGTGTCGGTGCGCCACCGCCAATCAATCACGGCCTGGTCGAAGACATTCCAATGGCTCGACGGCAGCACCTTAATTCCGATCCGGCGAGAAGGAACGACCAGCCCTAACTGTTCCAGGGCGCGCATGACCTCGCGCGCGACGGTGCGGGAGATGCCGAAGCGCGTAGAGAGGTCGCTCAAGGTGAACGTGCGCCCTGCCGCGATGGTGCCGGAGATGATCTCCATCCCGAGCGTGTCGAGGATCTTGTTGAGCAGCGGTTCCGTGGACGGGGTGGTGGTCGAGCGGGCTGGTGTCATAGTGTGTATCAACCTCGGGGGACTAGGTACCAAAGCGGGGGCGGAGATATGTCTTATACATTTATCCCCGATAATTCGTATAACGTTAGCATTGTCCACGGGGTGTGCGGGCAAGCTAGGATAGTCGGCGTGACCGAAGAGTACGATAACTACCTCCGCGCGCATGAGGCGCCCGTGAGGGCGATCAACTGGAACACCATCCCCGACGACAAGGACCTCGAGGTGTGGGACAGGCTCACCGGCAACTTCTGGCTGCCGGAGAAGGTCCCGGTGTCCAACGACATTCCTTCGTGGCGCACGCTGACGGACTACGAGCAGACCGCTACGATGCGGGTTTTCACCGGCCTGACCCTGCTCGATACCATCCAGGGCACTGTCGGGGCAGTCTCCTTGCTACCGGACGCCAAGACGCTGCACGAGGAAGCGGTCTACACCAACATCGCGTTTATGGAGTCCGTCCACGCAAAGAGCTACTCCAACATCTTTATGACGTTGGCGGACACACCCTCCATCAACGACGCGTTCCGCTGGTCGGAGGAAAACCCCAACCTACAGCGCAAGGCGAAGATCATCCTGAGCTACTACGAGGGTGGCAACCCTCACAAAAAGAAGGTCGCCTCCACGCTGCTCGAGTCGTTCCTCTTCTACTCCGGGTTCTACCTGCCGATGTACTGGTCGGCGCACTCCAAGCTCACCAATACTGCAGATATCATCCGGCTCATCATCCGCGACGAAGCGGTACACGGCTACTACATCGGCTACAAGTACCAGCGCGGGGTGGCCGAGCTAACCCAGGGCGAGCGCGACGAGCTGAAGGAATGCACCTTCGATCTGCTCTACGATCTCTATGAAAACGAGACCCAGTACACCGAGGACCTCTACGACCCGCTGGGGTGGACCGAGGACGTGAAGCGCTTCTTGCGCTACAACGCCAACAAGGCTCTCAACAACCTCGGCTACGAGGGGCTGTTCCCCCAAGACGAGACGCGGGTCTCCCCGGCTATCCTGGCGTCCCTGTCGCCCAACGCGGACGAGAACCACGACTTCTTCTCCGGTTCGGGCTCCTCCTACGTCATCGGCAAGGCCGAAGACACCCTCGACGAGGACTGGGACTTCTAGACAGCTGCGCACCGGCCGAAGGGTGGGGTGGTGCTACCCCCGCCGGGTGTGAGATCGAGCGCACCGCTCGACCCACCCGCCGGGGTTTGCCCCGCGCACCCGCGCACCCGGGCCCCTGCATGGGGGTGCGATGGACGGCGGGTGGGAGCGTACCCCTGCGGGGCTGGAAATTCGCGTCGCTGGTGGCTTATGATGATCCGGTATCAGTTGTGGTGCCTCTATTTCCGCCCAATGCTCCCCGCGGGAGCGAAGGGGCGGAAGGCCGGGGCGCCGTCAGTCAGGAGGATCGCATGACCGCAGTGGCGCCGAGGGTGGACTCGTACGTCCCGCCCGCTCGTCCCGAACCGACGGGCAACGCTCGCAAGGGCTCGAAGTTCTACAAGTTACTGACCACGACCGACCACAAAGAACTGGGCATTTTGTACATCATCATGTCCTTTATCTGGTTCTTCGTGGCCGGCCTCATGGCGCTGCTGATCCGCGCTGAGCTGTTCAGCCCCGGTCTTCAGTTCCTCTCCAATGAGCAGTTCAACCAGCTGTTTACCATCCACGGCACGGTGATGCTGCTGGCGTTTGGTACCCCGATCGTCTGGGGCTTCGCCAACTACGTCCTCCCGCTGCAGATCGGCGCGCCCGACGTCTCCTTCCCGCGCCTCAACGCGTTTGGGTTCTGGATCACCCAGGTCGGCATCATCGCCATGCTTGCGGGGTTCCTCACTCCGGGCGGCGCGGCCGACTTCGGCTGGACCATGTATATGCCGCTGGCCGATGCAACGCACACCCCGTCCGTCTCCGCGAACCTGTGGATCGTCGGCGTGGGCGCAACGGGCGTGGGCACCGTCGCCTCCGCCGTGAACATGCTCACCACGGTGCTCACCCTGCGCGCACCGGGCATGACGATGTTCCGCATGCCCGTGTTCACCTGGACTGTGTTCGTCACCTCCATCATCGCTCTGATGATCTTCCCGCTGCTGCTCGCCGCGGCGATGGGCGTCGTCTTCGACCGCCTGCTCGGCGGCCACATCTACGACACCGCCAACGGCGGTGCGATCCTGTGGCAGCACCTGTTCTGGTTCTTCGGCCACCCCGAGGTCTACGTCCTCGCGCTGCCTTTCTTCGGCGTGATCTCCGAGATCGTCCCGGTGTTCTCCCGCAAGCCGATCTTCGGCTACATCGGCCTCGTCTTCGCCACCCTCGCCATCGCGGGGCTGTCGATGGCCGTGTGGGCGCACCACATGTTTGCCACCGGCGCGATCCTGCTGCCGTTCTTCTCCTTCATGACCTTCCTCATCGCGGTGCCGACGGGCGTGAAGTTCTTCAACTGGCTCGGCACCATCTGGAACGGCCACCTCACCTTCGAGACCCCGATGCTCTGGGCAATGGGCTTTTTGTTCACCTTCCTCTTCGGTGGTCTGACCGGCATCATGCTCGCCGCCCCGCCGCTGGACTTCCACCTGCACGACTCCTACTTCGTCGTCGCGCACTTCCACTACACCCTGTTCGGCACGGTTGTGTTCGCCTCCACAGCGGGCGTGTACTACTGGTTCCCGAAGATGACTGGGCGCATGCTCGACGAGCGGCTGGGCAAGATCCACTTCTGGTTCACCGTCATCGGCTTCAACATGACCTTCCTGGTGCAGCACTGGCTGGGCAACATGGGCATGCCGCGCCGCTACGCCGACTACCTCGACACCGATGGTTTCACCCTGCTCAACCAGGTCTCGACCGTTGGCGCGTTCATCCTCGGCATCGGCATGCTGCCGTTTATCTGGAACGTGTTCAAGTCCTGGCGCTATGGCGAGGTCGTTACCGTGGACGATCCGTGGGGCTACGGCAACTCGCTGGAGTGGGCGACCTCGTGCCCGCCGCCGCGCCACAACTTCACCTCCCTGCCGCGCATCCGCTCGGAGCGCCCCGCCTTCGAGCTGCACTACCCGCACATGGTTGGCCGGATGCGCCGCGAGGCTCACACCGGGCACGGTAAGGACCCTTACAAGGGTGCGCACCACGAGTTCGACTCCCAAGGCAACAAGGCCGAAGCGCAGGAGGCTGCGGGAACGCACAGCTAAGCACCTGCTGCACTGACTGACAACGAGCTAGCCCCCGCCTCCACGTGAGAGGCGGGGGCTAGCGTCGAACAGGGCACCGAAGCAGTTGGGTAGCATAAGCGGTGTGCGTGGGTCTTCGTACACACGCCCGGTCGCCTTAGCACTCACAGATTCAAGGACGCTTCATGCCCGCATTCGAAGTAGAGCTCCAAGAAGGACTCAAGCACGCCGTCATCACCACCACGGGGCCGGACCGTCCCGGGGTCTCCGCCGCGTTCTTTACCGCCCTGGCCAATCACGGCGTGCAGCTTCTTGATGTCTCCCAGGTCGATTTCCGCGGCCAGCTCATGCTCTCGACCTTTGTCGGCATGGACCCGCTGGGACTCACTGATCTAGAGCGCGAGCTGCGCGCCGGACTCTGGGAGTTCGGCCAACGCGTCACCATCGAGACGGGCCAGGCTGCCGGTGCGGTCTCGCGCCCGCGCTCGACTCACGTCATCGTCATGCTCGGCAACCCGGTACAGGCCGAACAGGTCTCCCGGCTCGGCCACCTGCTGGCGGGCTTCGGGGCGAACATCGACCGCATCAACGGCATCTCGGACTACCCTGTCACAGGGTTGGAACTGCGCGTCACCCTGCCGGACTATTCCCCGGGTGGCGGGCGTAAGATCCGGGAGGCGCTCGCGGGGCTATCTACAGAGCTCGGCGTCGACCTCGCCATGGAGCACGCTGGCCTGCACCGGCGCGCGAAGCGGCTCGTGTGCTTCGATTGCGACTCCACGCTCATTACCGGCGAGGTCATCGAAATGCTCGCCGCGCGCGCAGGGCGGGAGGAGGAAGTCGCAGCGGTGACCGAGCGGGCGATGCGTGGAGAGCTCGATTTTGAGCAGTCCCTTCGCGAGCGTGTGGCCACGCTCGCCGGGCTCGATGCCTCCGTGATTGACGACGTCGCCGCCGAGATCGAGCTTACCCCGGGAGCGCGCACGACGATCCGCACGCTGAAGTCCATGGGGTATCGCACCGCCGTCGTCTCCGGCGGGTTCATCCAGGTCCTCGACGGCCTTGCCGAGGACCTCGGGCTCGACTACGTGCGGGCGAACACGCTGGAGATCGTTGACGGCAAGCTCACCGGGAAGGTGGTGGGGGAGGTCGTCGATAGACAGGCGAAGGCGCGGCTGCTCACGGAGTTCGCAGCCGATTCCGGCCTCACCATGCGCCAGACCGTGGCGGTGGGCGACGGCGCGAACGACATCGACATGCTCGGCGTGGCAGGCCTCGGAATCGCGTTTAACGCCAAGCCGGCGCTCAAGGAGGTTGCCGACGCGAGCGTCAACCACCCCTTCCTCGACGAGGTGCTCTACATCCTCGGCATCCCGCGCGAGGAGATCGACTTTGCCAACGAGGCCGCGGGCATCGACGGCCGCGTGGCGCTGAGCTAGGCCGTCGAGTCGACGTGGAGAGCCTCGCCGCCGCGCACGAGCTGCTGCGCACTTGCCTGGAGGAGGGCAGGCGCGAGCCGGAGGATGCCGCCGCCGTCTTCGCCATGCCGATCGTGCTCAACCTGCCCAAGGGTGAGGCCGGGGCGCGGCTCGCACGCGAGGACGTGCTGGCGGACGCGGCCAGGGCCGTGGTCATGCTCTGCCTCGACCCGCGCGCAGGCCAGGAGGGCGAGCTGCGCGATGGGCTCGCCCGGTGGTATAGCGGGAGGATACGCAAGCTCGCGCGCCGCTGCAGGGGCTCGGCGTGGGAGGCGGTGCAGGAACTTCCCGGTGTCACGTGCGGACACGCCCGGGCTTTCGTGCCGTGCGCGGTCTCCCGGCCGCCGCGGCAGATAGCGAAGCTGCAGATCAGCGGCACGGACCTCCCCGCGGGCCGCGAACCTGAGCCGCTGCGCGCCTCGGCGCCCGTCGTTGCCGTCAACGGCGAGCTTGGGATGACGCTGGGCAAGGCCGCCGCCCAGGTCGGGCACGCCTCGATGCTGCTCGCCGCCCACCGCCCCCTCGCCTGGGTGCGCGCGTGGGCGGAGCAGGGTTTCCCGCTGGGCGTGCGAGAGGTCGACGGAGCGCGCTTCGCCGCGCTGGCGACGTCCCCCGGGGCGGTGCCTGTTATCGACGCCGGGTTTACCGAGGTCGCGCCAGGATCGACGACCGTGGTGGCGCTTCAGGGCGCAGGCTAGCGCTTCCGGGGGCCTGCGTTGGCGCGCGAGACAAGGCGGCGCAGCGCCGCCTTCACCGTGGCGGGGTCGGTCGTCGTCCAGAAATCGGGCATGCTCCGGCGCAGGTAGGATCCGTAGCGCTTTGTCGCCAAGCGACTATCGAGCACGGCGACGACCCCGCGGTCGTCCACCGAGCGCAGCAGACGCCCCGCGCCTTGAGCCAGCAGCAGGGCGGCGTGGGTGGCGGAGACCTCCATGAAGCCCGAGCGCCCCGCCGCATCGGCGGCCTTGGAGCGGGCCTGCAACAGCGGGTCGTCCGGGCGGGGAAACGGGATGCGGTCGATGATGACCAAGGACAGCGAGCTGCCGGGTACGTCCACGCCCTGCCACAGCGACAGGGTGCCAAACAGGCAGGAGTTCTCGCTAGCGGAAAACGCGGCGACCAGCGCACCCGTGGAGTCCTCTCCCTGAACCAGGATGTCGAAGGGCAACCGCTCCCGCATCACCTCGGCGGCCTGCTCGGCGGCGCGGCGCGAGGAAAACAGGCCGAGCGTGCGCCCGCCTGCCGCGGTGATGAGCTCGGTGATCTCGTCCAGCGCGGCCGCGCTGAGCCCGTCGCGTCCCGGCGGGGGAAGGTGTGCGGCCGTGTAGAGGATGCCGCTGCGCCGCGGGTCAAACGGGGTGCCCACGTCCATGCTGTCCCACGTCCCGTCGGGCAGCCCCCATGCCGCTGCGAGGGCCTTGACGTTGCCGCCGACACTCAAGGTCGCCGAGGTGAGCACCGCCGTGTGCTCGGCGAAGAGGCGCTCTCGCAACAATGGAGCGACGGAGAGCGGGGCGACGGAGACGGAGTCGCCGTAGCGCTCCGAGCGGGTCAGCCAGACCACGTCTGTGTGCTTGGAGGGGTCATCCTCGTCGAAGACCTCGAGGATGCGCACGACGGTATCGTGCAGTTCCTCGAGGTGGTTTTTGAGGTTTTCGCGCTCGGCGAAGGTCTCCGGGTCATTGGTGGATTCGCCGTCCGGGGCTCTCCCTACCGCTTCCCGGGCTCGCCACAGCTCGTCGCGCACGGCGACGAAGCCGCCGCGGGCGGCCTCGGAAATGGTGGTCCAACGGCCGGGCTCTTCGAGGGCCACGGCGGCCGCGAAGTCGTCGACACGCAAAGCGAGCTCACCCTTCGCGGCGCCGAGCTTATCTGCGCGTTTCGACGCCATCGTCAGCGCCCGCGCCGAGAGTTCGTTCGTCGCCACCGAGGTAATGCGGGAGTCGAGCTCGTGCGCCTCGTCGATGATGACGACGTCGTGCTCGGGCAGCACCGCGGTATCCGCGAGCGCATCGATTGCCAGCAGCGCGTGGTTGGTCACGACCACGTCGACGCCGCGGGTGCGCTCTCGGGCAAGCTCGGCGAAGCAGTCCTCCCCGTGCGGGCAGCGCGTGGCGCCCAGGCACTCCGACGAGCTCACCGAGACCTGCTGCCACGCCGCGTCCGGCACCCCCGGCTCCAGCTCGTCGCGATCCCCCGTCTTGGATTCCTGCGCCCACTCGTGGACCCGCTTGACCTGGCCGCCCAGTCGAGATAGGTCCTGCGGGCCCATGAGCGCGGTCGCGCCCTCCACGGGCTCCGGCACGGAGAGCTTGTGCAGACAGACATAGTTATTGCGCCCCTTTTGGATCGCAAACGTTGGCCGCCGCTCAAGCAGGGGCTCGAGGGCGTCCGCGAGGCGGGGCAGGTCGCGTTCGATGAGCTGGCGCTGCAGCGCGATCGTCGCCGTGGAGACGACGACCGTCGAGCCGGTCGCCTGAGCGTGGCGCAGGGCGGGCACGAGGTAGGCCAGGGACTTTCCAGTGCCGGTACCGGCCTGCACCGCGAGGTGGCGCTCCTTCTCGACGGCGCTGGTCACGGCCTCGGCCATGGCGACCTGCCCAGGGCGCCGCGCACCGCCGAGCGCCTCGACCGCGGCGGCGAGCAGCTCCGACGTGGACGGCATGAGCGGGTTATCGGTGGGGTGTTTCACACGCGTATGGCCCTACTCCGAGGGCTCGGGGAAGCCGACGAAACGGCTCGGAATCGCCGGTTCGTCGCGGGAGAGGGCAAGGCCCTCCCACGGTAGGGTCCGACGGGCGGCGTCGAGGTAGTCTCGCGTCTGCTCGAGGTCATTGAGGTCTTCGACGATATTGCCGTCGCGGACCAAGGGGATGACCATTTCCCGGTAGGTCAGCGACTTCTTGCGCGGAATCTCCACCCCCGCGGGGTGGATGAGTTCGGCGACGGCCACACCGGAGGCGCGGTAAGCACGCAATGCGGACTTCGTCCCGCCGAAGGTCACCTTGCCGCTCGAGCGCTTGGCTACCGGGTGGCCCTCGACCTCGACGAGCTTGTAGACCATGCCTGCAGTCGGGCTACCGGACCCAGTGACGACGGATGTGCCTACGCCGAAGCTGTCGACGGGGTCGCCGCGCAAGCCCGCGATGACGAATTCGTCGAGATCGGAAGAGACGATGATCCTAGTGTCAATCGCCCCGGCGTCGTCAAGCTGCTTGCGCACCTGCCGGGAGACGATGCCGAGATCGCCAGAGTCGATGCGCACCGCGCCGAGCTTTGGCCCGGCGACCGCGAGAGCGTTTTTCACGCCCTGGGTGATATCGAACGTATCGACAAGCAGCGTGGTGTCGGCGCCGAGGCTGGCAACCTGCGAGCGAAATGCCGCGACTTCATCCGGCTTGCCCTCATCGTCGACGTGCAACAACATCCAGGCGTGCGCGGCAGTGCCAGAAGAAGGAATGCCGTAGCGCAGGGAGGCTTCCATATTCGACGTGGAGGAAAACCCTGCGATGTAGGCGGCGCGCGCGGCCGAGACGGCGGCGCGCTCATTCGCGCGGCGCGATCCCATTTCCATGATCGGGCGGCCCTCCGCCGCGGTGACCATGCGCGAGGCGGCGGAGGCCACCGCGGAATCGGAGTTGAGGATGGAGAGAATCACCGTTTCCAAGATGACGCACTCGGCGAATGTGCCGCGCACCGTCATCAACGGGGAATAAGGGAAATAAATCTCGCCCTCGCGGTAGCCGTCGATCTGCCCGGAAAAGCGATAATTGCGCAGGTAGTCCTTCGCGCGCTCGGAGAGGAAATCGGCGGAGTCGAGCTGTTCCTCAGTGAAGCGGAAGTGGCAGATGGCATCGAGCACCCGCTGGGTGCCCGCGAGAACGCCGTAGCGGCGGCCATCGGCAAGCCTGCGGGCGAAGACCTCGAACGTGCACCGGCGCTCGGCAGTGCCGTCCTTAAAAGCGGCGTCGAGCATGGTGAGCTCGTACATGTCCGTCAAAAACGCCGTCGAGTGGTGCGAAGATGCCGCGGGATCAACCATGCGTCATAGACTACCCGCGCTGGCGGACGGGGAGGGGCGTGGCCAGGAGGTTGCGAGTAGTGTCGTACCCATGAATCGTTTAGCTGCGATCACTCCCCAGGCCATGGGATCGCCCGTAGCCACCCCGGACCTCGATGAGCACGTCGACGTCGACGTCGTCGTGAGCGAAAACCTCCCCTGGATGTGCATCGTGTGGGACGACCCCGTCAACCTCATGAGCTACGTCAGCTACGTCTTCCAAACCGTGCTCGGCTACGACCGCAAGCGCGCACACGAACTGATGATGCAGGTCCACACCGAAGGCAAGGCAGTCGTGTCCTCCGGGGAGAAAGACAAGGTCGAAGGCGACGTGAAGAAGCTTCACACCGCGGGGCTGTGGGCGACCATGCAACAGGCAGGTTAGGAGGACAGGCGAGAAGATGGAGCATTGGCGTCGCAAGAAGGGGCTCATGCGCGCGGGGGCGAAGTTCACCACCAAGTTCGACCCGCTGGAGCGAGAGGTCATCGGCGATCTCACCGCGACGGTCTCTGAGGCCCTCATCCAGCGGGCGCAGTCAGCACCGAAAGATGAGCTCGCCGAGATGATGGGGCTTCGCCCCGGACATTCGCAGCCGCCGGAGGACCCGAAACTCAAGCGCCTCCTGCCGGACTTCGAGATGGAGGGCGACGAGGAGTTCGACGGCGAGTCTGGGCTGCTCAGAAGCCTCCACGAAAACGACATCATCAAGGCCAAGCTTGTCAACCTGCAGGTGGTAAACGAGGCGCTCGGGCCCACCGGAGGGGTCGTGGTTACCATCGATGAAGAAGAGGCGCAGCGCTTCATCGCCGCGCTCAACGACATGCGCCTCTACGTCTCGGAGGACGACCGCGGCGGCGAGGCCGAGGCGCAGGACCGCGAGAGGCTCTTAGAGTGGCTCGGGTTCTGCCAGGACTCGCTCCTCGCCGCCATGATGGGGCCGCTGGGCTAGCCGAAGATCGACCGCAGGGCCACCAGGCCCACCGCACCGATGACCGCGGAGACCGGAACCGTGATGACCCACGCCAGGCCGATCTGCCGCATGAGACCCCAGTTCGCGTCGCGGTTGACCATGCCGACGCCCAAGACGGCACCGATGAGGATGTGGGTAGAGGAGACCGGCAAGCCCAGCAGGGAGGCGCTCATCACCACGGCCGCGGCGGAGAGCTCCGCCGAGAAACCAGAGGCCGGGTGCATCTCGGTGAGCTTGGTGCCCACGGTGGCGATGACGTGGCGGCCGATGAACCACAGGCCAACGACGAGGCCGACGCCGGCGGTGACCATGAGCGCCATCGGCACCTCGGCCTCCTCGACGATCTGGTTTTCCTTCAGCACGTCGAGCACCGCGGCGAACGGGCCGACGGCATTGGCGATGTCATTGGAGCCGTGCGAGAAGGCGAACGCGGAGGCAGTGAAGACCTGCATCCAGGAAAACAGGATGAAGGTCGAGCGCTCCAGGGAGAGCTGCCGCATCGAGCGGGCGAAGATGTAGACCGCCATCCACACCGCCGCGGAGACCATCAAGATCACGAGCACGTTGCCCAGGCTGTCGAGCGAAATCCCGGTGTTGCTCAGGCCCTTAAACAGCATCATCGCGGTGATGATGCCCGCACCGGCCGCGGCGACGAGGGGCACGAATCGGATCAATGCGCGGTGCGCGTCGACATCGTTAGCCTCCGCGTTGATCCGGTAGAGGTCCCGATAGTACTCGGACTCGAGGTCCTCGAGGTCAAAATCCTTGCTTGTCGTCGTCACCGCGTCGCGCGCCATGGCGCCGTTGACGCTGATTTTCTCCGCCTCCGGCAGGGAGTTAAACTCCTCGCGGAATCGCGCGCGGTGGTCGTTGCGCTTGCTGCGGAGATCCTCGAGCTTGTCCGCGGCGCGGTCGTTGTAGACCAGGATCGATTCCTTGACCACCCGGTAGAGGGCGTAGGCAACCACGCCGCCGAGGAGGGGAGAGAGGAACCAGCTGATGACGATCTTGCCAATCTCGCCCCACTGGACCATCACCCACGGCGAGGCGCTGCCCGTGATGTCCGTGAGGTAGCCCAGCGTTATCGCGCCGCCGACGATGGCGCCGACGATCGAGTGCGTGGTGGAGACGGGCCACCCCATGCGGGTGGCCACGAGCAGCCACAGCGCGGCGCCGAGGAGCGCCGACATCATGATGAAGGCGAAGTCCATCGGGGCGAGGTCGACGCTGTTGAGGTCGACGATGCCGGACTTGACCGTCTCGGTCACCTCGCCGCCGGCGAGGACCGCGCCGCCGACCTCGAAGACAGCCGCCACCATGAGCGCCTGGCGCAGCGAAAGCGTGCCCGCGCCGACGGAGGTGCCAAAGGAATTGGCGACGTCATTGCCCCCGATGTTGAAGGCCATGAACACACCGAGAGCGATGGTGATGATGAGCAAAAGGGCGTGGTTGCCCGGGCCGACCTGGCCCCGGGCCCAGAAGTAGAAAAGCAACACGGCGACGAAGAGCAGGGCGCCAAAAAGCGCGTCGAGGACGGGGCTTTTCGCCTCGTCCTCGATGTGGGCCTGGTCTACGCCGCCGCGTTGCGTGGCGGGCGTGCGTGGATGTGCGGGTACTTCGGTGAGTTGGGACGATTCATCGGACATCGGGACCCCCTTGGAGTAGTCGGGCGGTGGCGGGGAACAACCAGCCCCGATACGCGACGAGGCGTGGCCTGCCACTCACTATGAACCGAGACTCAACGCTGCGCAACCGGAGGCGGCGCGCACCCCGAGGCCACGCCGGCTACCTCAGCGCGGCGAGCACCCTGCCCGTGGGGGTCTGCGCATGGGCGGCGAGGCCGGCCGGGGTGTCGTCGGCGACGATCTCGCCGCCGCGCGCACCGGCGCCCGGGCCCATCTCGATCACGCGGTCGGCCTGCGCCACGACCGTCATGTCGTGCTCGACGGCGATGACGGTGTTACCCGTATCGACGAGGCGGTTGAGCTCCCTGACCAACAGCCCGACGTCGTGGGGGTGGAGCCCGGTGGTCGGCTCGTCGAAGACGTAGAGCGTGTGGGAGCGCCGGGTCTGTCGGGCGCGCTGGAGCTCGGTGGCCAGCTTGATGCGCTGGGCCTCACCACCGGAGAGCTCCGGGGCGCCCTGGCCGAGGCGCAGGTAGCCCAGCCCCACGGCCTGGAGCGCCTCGCAGGCGTGGAGCACGCCCGGCTCGTCGGCGAAGGCGTCGATAGCCTCGTCCACGGTGAGCTCGAGGATGTCGGCGATGGTGTAGCCGTTCCAGGTCACCTCGAGCGTCTCGTCGTTGTAGCGCTTGCCCTTGCAATCGGGGCACTGCGTGTAGCTGCCGGGCAAAAAGACCAGCTCGACCTCAAGGGCGCCCGCGCCGTTGCAGGTGGGGCAGCGCCCGGGCTTCATGTTGTAGGAGAAGCGGGTGACGTTCCACTTCCGCGCGCGGGCCTCGTCGGTCTGCGCGAAGAGCTTACGCACCTTGTCGAAGAGCCCGGTATAGGTCGCCAGCGTCGAGCGCGAGGTGCGGCCGATCGGCTTTTGGGTGATGTGGATGAAGCGGTCGATCTCCTCGGCGCCGGTGACCTCACCGATGCTGACCTGGTCGGATTCGCGCTGCGCGCCCGGCGCGTCGGCGGGCTCATCCCCGGCGCCGGGGTCTTCCTCGGCGGCCTCCTTCGCCGCCGCGCTGCCCTTGGTGGCCACGGTGATATCCCGCAGCGCCGTGCCCAAGGCGGTGGAGACCAGGGTGGATTTGCCCGACCCGGACACCCCGGCCACCGCGGTGAACGTGCCCAGCCCGAGGGAGAGGTCGAGGCCGTGGATCGAGCGCGCGTTGATGTCTTTGATGGAGAGCGTGCCGCTAGGGGTGCGCGGGGAGTCGTTGAGTTCGGGCGGCTGGGCGGCCAGCCTGCGGGCGGTGGCCGAGGGGCAGTCGGGGTCTTTGCCCCACTCGATGAGGCCGTCGACGGTACCGCTGTAGAGGATCTGCCCGCCGCCCTCGCCGGCGACGGGTCCGACGTCGATGACCCAGTCGGCGCCGCGCACGAGGTTCATGTCGTGCTCGACGAGCAGGACGGAGTTGCCGGCGTCAATGAAGCGGCGCATGAGGTCAGCCACCGCGTTGCGCTCTTCCGGGTGCAGGCCGGCCGAGGGCTCGTCGAGCACGTAGGCGACGCCGAAGAGCCCGCTGCTGAGCTGGGAGGCGAGCCGCAGGCGCTGCAGTTCGCCCGCAGACAGCGTCGATGCGGCGCGGTCGAGGCTTAAGTGCCCGATGCCTAGGTCGACGGAGGTTTTTAGCGTGGGCACGAGCTGGGCGAGGAGGAGCCGTTCGGCCTCGTCGCGGTTGGATTCGTTGCCCTCTTCGGCGCGAGAGCGCGCGGTGTCGTAAAGCGTTCCCAGGACCTCGCGCAGCTCCTCGAGGGGAAGCGCGTTGAGCTCGTCGATGGGCATGCCGGCGTAGGTGACCTTGAGCGCGTCGGGGGTGAGCTTGCGGCCATCGCACACGGGGCAGACGTTGTGCTCCATGAAGCTGAGGACGCGGCGGCGCAGCGGCTCGGATTCGGTCTCGGCGAGGGTGTCGGTGAGATAGTTCGCCACGGACTTCCAGGTGCCCTTGTAGGACAGCTGCACCTGGTCGGCGCCGCGGACGGGGTAGATATCGACGACGGGGCGCTCGTCGGTAAACAGCAGCCACTGGCGGTCCTTCTCCGGCAGGTCGCGCCACGGGGTGTTCATGTCGAACCCGAGCGCCTCGACGATGTCGTGGAAGTTCTTCCCCGCCCACGCGCCGGGCCAGGCCTCAATCGCTCCTTCTTCGATGCTTTTCGACGGATCCGGGATCATCGTCTCCTCGGTCGGGCGGTGCACCACGCCGGTGCCCTGGCAGTTCGGGCACATGCCGACGGTGGTGTTGGGGGAAAACGCGTCGGAGTCCAGGCGCCCGCCGTTGCGCTCGCGCACGCCTTCGGCGTAGTCGCCGCAGCGCGAGTAGAGCAGGCGCACCGAGTTCGACAGGGTGGAAAACGTGCCCACCGTCGAGCGCGCCCCGCCCGAGGTGCGCGATTGCTCGAGCGCAACCGTTGGCGGCAGGCCGTCGATGTTGCCGACCTTCGGGTCGACCGCGCCGGCGATGAGCCGGCGGGCAAACGGGGCGACGGATTCGAGGTAGCGGCGCTGGGCCTCGCCGTGGATGGTGCCGAAGGCGAGCGAGGACTTGCCCGAGCCGGACATGCCCGTGACGGCGACGAGTTTGCCGCGCGGCAGGGTGACGTCGACGTGCTTGAGGTTATTGAGGTGCGCGTCGCGCACGATAATAGAGGTATCGGCCGTCGCGTCCGCGGGGCGCGAGGGACCTGAACGAGTTGCTAATCCGTTGGCATTCATACGAATCGATTATAGGACTATTTGGCGACGCTCGCTCGTGTCTACGATGGGGGGCTTATGACGCAGAACTCAGCACACGCCAGCGCGCGGCGGGGCGCGTTTACGGTCCCCGGCGTACTCATTGGGCACCGCAGCCTCGGCGATACCGGGGTGACCGCCTGCGTGTCAGAGGACCCGGCGGGGTTGTGCGCGGCCGTCGACGTGCGGGGCGGCGGCCCCGGTACCCGCGAGACCGACCTTCTCGAACCCCACAACACGGTCGAGCGCGTCCACGCGATCATGCTCACCGGCGGCTCCGCCTTCGGGCTCGCCGCAGCCGACGGGGCGATGGCCCAGCTCGAGTCCCGCGGGATCGGCTTCCCGGTCTTCGGCGAGGGCGTGCCCGGGCCCCGGGTCCCCATCGTGCCCGCGGCGGTGATCTTCGACCTCGCCGTGGGGGATGCGGCACACCGGCCCGGACCCGCGGACGGCGCCGCCGCGGTGAGCGCGGCGTTCGGCCAGCCGGCGGGGGTGGACTCGGGCAACGTCGGCGCCGGCTGCGGAGCCACGGCCGGGGTCCTGCGCGGCGGGTTCGGCACCGCCAGCGTCTCGCTGGCGGGCCCGGGCAGCGGGTATCGCGTCGCGGCCGCGGTGGTGGCCAACCCGCACGGCAGCGTCGTCGATCCCGGCACCGGGCGCCTCTACGGAGACTGCCGCCTCCCGCCCGTCGATACCGCGCGCCTGGGTGCATTGAGCCAGCCGACGCCACAGCTCAACACCACGATCGGGCTCATCGCCACCGATTGCCCCTTCGCGCCCGCGCAGCTCAAGCGGCTTGCCATGGCGGGGCACGACGGGCTGGCCCGCGCGGTGCGGCCGGCGCACTCGCCGCTCGACGGTGACACGTTCTTCGCCGTGTCGACGGCCGCGCCGATGGCAGCGCCGATGGCAGTGTCGACGAGCGGGGGCGAAGAGGGCGTCGATACGCTGAGCGCGGCGTGCGAGGCCGCCGCCGAGGCCGTGCAGGGCGCGATTGTCGACGCCATCGTCACCGCCACCACGAACTTCGGCGTCACGGCCTGGGCCGACCTGGCAGGAGTCGCACCCCTCGGGCACGATGCGCACTAGGATTGTCCGCGATGACGAGCAACTACCCCTTACCCCCGAACAGCCCGCGCCGCCCGCGCGGTAGCGCGCCCTACGGGGCTGGATATGGCCCTGGAGTCGGCCCCGGATACGGTCCCGGATACGGGGCGCCCCCGCCGCAGCGGCGAGGCGGGGGGCGCCTCGCCCCGCCCGCGAGCCAGTACGCGCTCACCGCGAAGCAGAAGCGGGCGAGCGGGTTCCGCTTCGCCTTCGGCTTCCTCGCCGTGATCTGGGGGGTCTTTATTGTCAACGAGGTCTTCTTCCTCGGCGCGCTCAAGGCCTTCGGCGTCCATCCCCTTGACGCCAACACGCTGCTGCTTATCTTCACCTCCCCGCTGCTGCACGCGAATGTGAGCCACATCATCTCCAACTCGATCCCCGGGGCGATTTTCTGCTTCCTCATCGGTTACTCGGGGGCGAGGGTGTTTTGGGAGGTCACCGGCATAGTCACGGTGATCGCCGGGTTGGGGACGTGGGTGTTCGGCGGGATTGGCACCAACCACATCGGCGCCTCGGGCCTGATCTACGGGTGGTTGGCGTACCTCGTTGTGCGAGGCTTTTTCAACCGCTCTGCGCAGCAGATCGCGCTCGGCGTCATCCTAGGGTTTTTCTACTCCGGGCTGATTTGGGGCGTGCTGCCGGGCACCGAGGGCGTGAGCTGGCAGGGCCACCTCTTCGGTGCGATCGGCGGCATCGTCGCCGGCATGGCGATTACCTCGGACGATCCACCGGAGCTGCGCGAGCGCCGGGCGCGTCGCCAAACGGGGAGGGGGCCGCGGTATGCCTGATGCCGCTCCCATTGGGGTGTTCGACTCTGGTGTCGGCGGCTTGACTGTCGCCCGGGCGATGATGGACCAGCTCCACGGCGAGTCGATCATCTACATCGGCGATACCGCCAACGGCCCCTACGGCCCGCTCGGCATTGCCACGGTGCGCGCGCACGCGCAGGCTATTGCTGACGAGCTTGTCGAGCGCGGGTGCAAAATGATCGTCATCGCATGCAACACCGCCACCGCGGCGTTTTTGCACGACGCGCGCGAACGCTACAGCGTCCCCGTCGTCGAGGTCATTCAGCCCGCGGTGCGGCGCGCGATTGCCACCACCCGCAACGGGCGCGTCGGGGTGATCGGCACCGTGGGCACGATCACCTCGGGGGCCTACCAAGACTTGTTCTCTCTCACGCCCGGCCTCGAGGTCACGGCGGCGGCGTGCCCGGCCTTCGTGGAGTTCGTCGAGCGCGGGGTGACCTCTGGCCGCCAGATCCTCGGTGTCGCGCAGGGGTATCTCGAACCGCTGCAGGCGGCCGGGGTGGATACGCTCGTGCTCGGCTGCACCCACTACCCTCTGCTTACCGGGGTGATCCAGCTCGCGATGGGCGATGACGTCACGCTCGTGTCCTCGGCGGAGGAGACGGCCAAGGACGTCTTGCGGGTGCTCACGGAGCGCGACATTGCTGCGCCCGAAGGCAGCGTGCCCACCCGGGTGTTTGAGTCCACCGGTGATCCGGAGGTGTTCAACCGGCTCGCCGAGCGCTTCCTCGCGCCGCAGATTACGGCTGTTGGCCGCGCGTTGGGTTAGATTCCGCTGCGGATTCGTGGCATGGTGTTCCCATGAAATTGACCATTCTCGGGTGTTCGGGGAGCATGGGCGCGCCGGGTAATCCTGGGTCGTCCTACCTCGTTTCCACGCCGGGCAGGCCCGATATCCTCATGGATTTCGGCCCAGGCGCGCTGGCCGCGCTGCAGAGCCTCGGCGATCCGTCCGATGCCCACCTGATTTTTAGCCACCTTCACGCCGACCACTGCTCGGACGTGCCTTCCCTGTTGGTGTGGCGCCGCTACCACCCCACGGCGCCCGCGACGCGCCGCCACCGCATGTACGGCCCAGACCATTGCCTCGAGCACTTCGGCCGGATGAGCGCGGACAACCCGGGAGAGGTAGACGACATCACGGATACGTTCGAGTTCTCCGCGTGGCGGTCGAACGAGCCGGTGGTCATTGACGATGTCACCGTCACCCCGGTTCCCGTCGCGCACCCCGCCTGGCAGTCCCACGGGCTGCGCCTCGCAGAGCGGGGCTCGGGCAAGGTGATCGCCTTCACCGGCGATTCCGGCATGACGGATTCTCTCTTCGACCTCGCCCGCGGTGCCGATATCTTCTTGTGCGAGGCGGCCTGGGGGCCGAGCGCCGAGGGCAAGGCCGAGGGCATGCACCTCTCCGGCGAGCAGGCCGGCCTCATCGCCGCCGAGGCCGGGGTGGGGACACTAGTGCTCGTCCACATCCAGCCCTGGGCGGATAAGGAGGAGACGCTGGCGGCGGCGCGTCGCCACTTCGACGGGGAGATCCGCCTCGGTGCCGCCGGGGATGTCTTCGAGCTCTAGTACTGTGGCGGGCATGACTGATTCAGGATTGACCCGCCTCGACGGCCGCGCCTTCGATGAGATGCGCCCGGTGCGCATTACCCGTGGCTTTACCGACCACCCCGCCGGCAGCGTCTTGGTGGAGTTCGGCAAAACTCGCGTGATGTGTACCGCCTCCGTTGAGCTCGGCGTGCCGCGGTTTAAGAAGGATTCCGGGGAGGGCTGGCTGACCGCTGAGTACGCGATGCTGCCGTCGGCGACCCACGAGCGCATGCCGCGCGAGTCGATGAAGGGCAAGGTCAAGGGGCGCACGCACGAGATTTCGCGCCTGGTGGGGCGTTCCCTGCGCGCGGCGGTGGACTTGAGCCAGCTCGGCGAGAACACCATCCAGCTCGACTGCGACGTGCTGCAGGCCGATGGAGGCACCCGCACGGCCTCGATCACCGGGGCCTACGTGGCGCTCGCGGACGCGATCGCCTTCCTCACCGAGCGCGGCGTTGTGCCCGGCAAGCCGCTGCTCGCTCCGGTCGCCGCGGTCTCCGTCGGGATAATTGATGGCCACGTGGCCCTCGATCTGCCCTACGAGGAGGATTCGCGGGCGGAGGTCGACCTCAACGTCGTCATGGCGGAGGGCGGCAACTTCGTTGAGATTCAGGGCACGGGCGAGCACGGCCTGTTTGGCCGCGAGCAGCTCGGCGAGATGCTCGATGTCGCGGAGAAGGGCTGCAGCCAGCTTATCGACGCCCAGAGGGCGGCCCTCGGGTGGTAGAGCTCCTCGTTGCATCCAACAACCCGAAGAAGCTGGCCGAGCTCGAAGCGGTCCTCGCCGAGGCCGGCATCGCTGGCATCGAGCTGGTGGCCCCCGCTGACGTTGCTGCCTACCCGGAGCCCGTAGAGAACGGCTTGACGTTTCGGGACAACGCCTTGATCAAGGCCCGCGCGGGGGCCGCGGCGACTGGTCTGCCCTGCGTCGCCGATGATTCTGGCCTGGCGGTCGCCGCGATGGGGGGCATGCCCGGGATCCTCTCGGCCCGATGGGCTGGGCGGCACGGCGACGATGTGGCGAACAACGCGCTGCTTTTGGCCCAGATGGAGGATATCGAGCTGCGAGACGCGGCGTTCGTCTCGTGCTGCGCCCTGGCTACCCCGGGTGGGGAGGAGTTCAGCGTCGAGGGCCGGTGGGAGGGGCGCTTGCTACGCCGCCCGCGGGGCGCCGGCGGTTTCGGCTACGACCCGATCTTTGAGCCGCTGGGGGAGGGGGGACGCTCCGCCGCCGAGCTCACAGCGGAGGAGAAGAACGCCGTGTCCCACCGCGGCCGCGCCCTGCGTGAGCTGGCGGTCCACATCGCGGAGCTGAAAAATCGCTAGAGTGAAAGAATGACGATGAAAAAGACTATTGCAGCAGCAAGCATCCTCTTCAGTGGCGCTCTTATGGCGGCCTGTGGTTCCTCGAGCGACTACGACGGTGCCTGGAGCGGTAAGGCAACCCCGGCCGATGCGTCGAAGGGCGAGGCCACCGCGCAGATCAACCTCGACGGTGGCAAGTGCAACTGGACGGTGACCGAGGCCAGCGGCGAGACGAACGACGCCAAGTGCGAGCGCGATGGCGACAAGTTCCAGTTCGTCGACCCGAAGACCGGCCGCGACCTGAACTACAAGGCCCAGCTCAACGGCGATACCCTGACGCTCAACCCGGATAACGGCCAGGCCGAGGGCTTGGGCACCATTGTGTTGACCCGCGCGGCGACGAAGTAGGGGCCGCCGCCCGGAGGCGGGGCGCTTTAGGCCTCGTCGAGCCGGAAGGTCTCCGTGACCTCCCGGCGCCGCATCGCCTCGATGATGAAGGACATTACCGGCACGATGCCGGAGAGCGCGGTGGTGAGCCATTCGGTGGCTGACCACCGCGCTTTTGTGCCCAGGTTGAGCGAGGCCATGAGGAAGACGATGAAGGCGAGCCCGTGGACGCGGGCCACCCAGGCCAGCGCGTGGACGTCGAGATGCAGCACGTACTGCATGATCATGCGCACGACGAGGAGCAGCAGCAGCGCTCCCGTCACCCACGCGGAGATGGAGAAGATGCGCAGCGCGGTCTTGACCCGGCGCTGGCGCTCGGGGTGGATCGGCGGCTGACCGCCGGTGGAGGGGGTCTTCGTGGTCATGGGGTGTCGCTTTCTTCGGTGTGGTCAACGTGGGGGCGGCCCCGCGTGGGCCGGTTGAGCTCGTTGAATTCCTCGACGTCGAGGTGCGGACGCGGGGGGAGGAAGTCCTCTGAGATGGCCGTGGCCTCCGCCTCGTCGGTGGTGGTGGGCCCGCCGCTCTGGCCGCCGAAGCGCGCTAGGTCGGCGGCGTATAAGTCGTCGAGCGCGGCGGCCGAGTTTTCGGCGTCGATCTTGTCGTTTTCCATCCGTAGGCCGGCGCGGTAGGCGTAGACGAAAAACGCGCCGAAGAACGGCCACTGCAAGGCGTAGCCGAGGTTTTGGAAGGTGCCGGTGCCGGATTGGTAGCGGGCCCACTGCCAGTAGGCCAGCAGGAGGGAGCAGACAACTGCGAGGGCGAGCAGGGCAATGTGCCAGGCGCGCACCCGCACGTGTGGGCGGGCGCGCGTGCCGTCGGCTGTGCCCGAATTCGAGCCCGATTCTGCTTCGCTCACACCCCGGAGTCTAGCAACGCCTCAGCGGTGCGCCGAAATCAATTTCCGAAGGATCGTCGTGGTCGTTCGGGGCGCCGGCGGCAGGCGTAAGGAGTAATTCAAACCGGGCTGGGCAGGCCATGTAGACTGTTCTCCTGCAGTATTCCCGAGCGCCCGTGGCGGAATTGGCAGACGCGCTGGATTTAGGTTCCAGTGTCTTAGGACGTGGGAGTTCAAGTCTCCCCGGGCGCACACTCTGTTCCATTGCGCGCTCGCGCAACTGGCTAAACCCCCCAGTCGCGCAGGATGCGCCCGACGTGTCCTTTCGCGCGCACGTTGTATTGTAGCTGCTCGATCGTGCCGTCAGGGCCGACGAGGAAGCTTGAACGGATCACCCCGGTGACCGTTTTTCCGTAGTTCTGCTTCTCCCCGTAGGCGCCCCACTTCTCCATCACGGACTTACCCGGGTCCGAGAGCAGCTCGAAGTTCAGTGCGTGGTCGGCACGAAACTTCGCCAGGGCCTCAGGGCTATCTGGGCTGATGCCGATGACGGCGACGTTGGCGCTATTGAAAGCGTCGAGGTTTTCGGCGAAGTCGCACGCCTCGGTCGTGCACCCCGGGGTGTTCGCGCGCGGGTAGAAGTAGACGAGGACCCTGCGTCCCGCGTAGTCAGCGAGGGCGACCTCGCGGCCTTGATCGTTGGTCAGGCTGAAGGCGGGCGCCGCCTCGCCCTTTTCGAGTCGGATGTTTTCGGTCATGCCTCTCGGTTTTACACTACTGTGGGGTAGAGACTGTGTAGAGAAAACTTTCTAATCACCGAGGAGACACCGACAGTGGCACGAGATATCAACGACATCGAGCGCGACATCGAGCGCACCCGCAACCAGCTCGCGAGCACGCTCGACGAGTTGGCGAACCGCACCAGCCCGAAGACCCTGACCGATAACGCAAAGGATCAGGCGGCGGGCTTCTTCCAGGACCCGACTGTGCAGAAGGTCCTCGCCGGCCTCGGCGTCGGCGTCGCGGTCCTGGTGGGCATTCGCGTCCTCAACGGCCGCAAGCGCAAGAAGGAGCTCAAGGAGCTCCAGCGCCTGCTCGCGCGTCGCTAGGTCGCGAATACGCGCCCTTACGCCCCGCAGCACCTTGTCAGCGGTGCTGCGGGGCGCTTTTATGCCAGGGCGGCCCCCGCTGCGTGCATCTCGTCGAGCGCTGCCGCCCCGCGCGCGTCATCGACAGGGGAACACAGATCGGCCAGCACGGTGACGGCGAAACCCTCCTTGAGGCCGTCGAGGACGGTGGCGCGCACGCAGTGGTCGGTGGCGATGCCGCAGACGTCGATACGCGTGATGCCCTGATCGCGCAGCCACTGCGCGAGCGAGGCGGTGCCGTGGCCCGCCTCGAAGCCAGAGTAGGCGGCGGAGTACTCGCCCTTGTGGAAGGCCGCGTCGATGACCGCCCCGTCGAGGGCGGGGTGGAGGCGTGCGCCCTCGCTCCCGGCGACGCAGTGCACGGGCCACGTATCGGCGTAGTCGGGAGTGGGGGAGAAGTGCGCGCCGGGGGCGATGTGCCAGTCTTGCGTGGCCACGACACTCTCATACCCGTGGCTGGAGGAGAGGAGTGCAGCGATGTGCCTGGCCACCTCGTCGCCGCGCGAGGTGGCCAGGGTACCGCCGGGGCAGAAGTCGTTCTGGACGTCTACAATCACAAGCGCAGTGGTCATGGCTGTGAGGCTACCCCGTCGCGGGAGGTGGTGGAAATACGTAAAACCCCCGCCGAGAGTGGCCCCGGCGGGGGTAGTGTTGTGCGCCATCAGGGAATCGAACCCCGAACCCACTGATTAAGAGTCAGTTGCTCTACCAATTGAGCTAATGGCGCCTTGCGGCAGTGCGCGTTTTTGCAACGAAGAGAAATATAACACCCTTCTCGCGGATGGGTGAAATCGCCAGGTGATCGGCATTTTTCGAGGGGCGGCGGCGCGGGCTGGCAATCCGGGGGCGGTGGGGTATAGGCTAGGTGGGTATTTTGTATACGCGTGACTGACGCCGGGCGGGAAGCAGGTTGTGACATGGTGAAGATGCGAAGCGCCATATTCCGCGTCGTGGGCTTTTCGGCTGCTGTGTCTCTCTCGGTGGGCCTCGCCGCGTGCGCCTCCGGCCCCGCGGGGTCGGGGCAAGCAGGCGGGGTCGAGCAGGCCGCCGAGCAACAGGAACAGAAGCTTCCCGCGCCTTCGGTCTCGGTTGAGAACGATGCGACCAAGGTCTCCCCAATCGATCCCGTCACCGTCGACGCGCCTGCGGGTATCCGTGCAGTACAGCTGACGAACGAGTCCGGCAAGGTGGTCAAGGGTGAGTTCAACGCGGACATGACGAAGTGGTCGACGGCGGAGCCGCTCGGCTACGGCCGCACCTATACGCTCTCCGGGCGCGACCGGGAAGACAACTCCTTCGATCGCACGTTTACGACCGTGACCCCGAACGCGCAGACCTCGGTCTACCTCGGGCCCGGAGACGGCGCGGAAGTAGGTGTTGGCCAGGCGGTGACCATCCGCTTTAGCTACGCCCCGGGCGATCGGGAGGCGGCGGAAGACGCCATCAAGGTAACGACGTCGAACGATACCGAGGGCGGATTCTACTGGCAGAGCGACTACGAGCTGATCTGGCGCCCGAAGGACTATTGGGTGCCGGGCACAAAGGTGAGCGTGAAGGCAGACGTCTACGGCCACGACCTCGGCGGCGGGGTCTACGGCGCGGATACCTCGGAGATCTCCTTTAGCATCGGCGACGAGACCATCACGCGGGTCAACAACGCAACGAAGACACTGACCGTGCTCCGCAACGGCGAGACGATCGGTTCGTTCCCGATCTCGCTCGGCAGGTCCGGCAGGTGGGCCACCCCGAACGGTATTTACGTCGTCGGCGATAAGCAGGAGTCGATGGTGATGGATTCGACGACCTACGGCCTAGCGCTCGACGCCGGGGGGTATAAGACCCCGGTGAAGTACGCCACCCAGCTGTCCTACTCGGGCATCTACGTCCACGCGGCCCCCTGGGCTATGGGGGCGCTTGGTTCCTACAACCAGTCCCACGGCTGCATCAACGCCAGTACCGAGGATGCCCAGTGGTACCAGAGCGTGGTCAAGCGGGGCGATCCCGTCGAGGTGACCAACACCGACGGCGAGACCCTGCCCGGCTGGGACGGCCTGGGCTATTGGAACGTCGCGCCCGAGGAGCTCAGCCGGTTAGGCGGGGAGTAAGAGCTAGGGGCGGTCCCTGTGCCTGCGTCGGCCCCGACGCGCAGCAGCCGCGTCGCGGTGGCCTGCCAAAACTCGCCGGCGGGCGTAATCATTCCGGTGAGCTGGAGCGGGGCGTCGAAGGGCTGCAACCCGATGGGGAGCCGGTGGGTCTCCGCACCGGTCTCGGCATCGACCCCGATGAGGCTCACCTCGTGCTCGGCGCTGCCGTCGGCCTTCCCCGTGCTCAAAGCCCAGATGGTGTGGTCTTTCTTTGTGAGCATCGGCAGGGTGGCGATGCGGGTGTTGTTCTCCCATACCCGCGTGCAGCCCTGCGCGGTGACCTCGATTTTGGTGAGGCCGCCGGTGTAGGGGGCGTCGGCAGGCACGCTCGGGCCGTCGACGGCGAGCGGCGGGTAGTCGAACCCGTAGGTCGAGGGGATCCACAATGTCGCACCGTCGGCGATGATGCTGTTTTCGGTGCCCGGCCCGCTGGTCTCGAAGGCGGGCATGGAGCAGACGTCGGCGCCGGTGGCAACATCGAAGACGCGCAGCTGCGGGGAGTCATCGCGATTATCGACGATCGCCACCCACTGGCCGTTCTCCCCGAAAACCGTCGGGGTGGTGCCCGAGCCCCATGACAGCTGGCCGGGCTTGCGGCCGGAGCTGCGGTCGTAGTCGCGGCGCCAGGAGGTTGTCACCTCGCCATCGTCCGTGAGCGCGACCTCGTAGAGCGCGTGGCTGGTCAACACGCTGGCCCCGTCTGGGCGCCCCGTGAGACCGTTGGCGATCGACTCCGCACCGCCACCGAGCCGGGCGGTGGAGACGCGGCCGTCGTGGTCGATCACGCCGACGACGGAGTCCTTGGTGGCGAACCACACGCGATCCTCGCCGTCCGGGGCGACGCCTGCCATGGGGGCATCGGTTCCCAGGTCAGGTAAGGGGGTGCGGGTCTCTTCTGTCAGGACCCAGCGGCCGTTGGCGTTGTGGTAGCCGATGCGCACAATGTCGTGACCCTCGGCGATGACAACTCGGTCGTGCTCGTCGAGGTAGCCGTAGACGCCCCCGAGCAGGCCATCCTTGCGCAGCTCGCGGGAGGCGAGGAGCTGCGCGGAGTGCGGGTCGAACAGCGCGACCGAGGGGACAACGACGTTGAGCCCGTGCTGCACGCCGAGGTATTTCGTGCACAGGCCAACGACCATTCCGTCGGAGCCTTGGAACAGTGTCGAACACGTGGCGCCGGGCACCGACCACGCCGATATCCTCGGGTCGCTCGGCCCTGCCCACGGCACGGAATCGCTGGAGCCGAGGTCGCGGTGCATGAGGCGGGTTCCCGGCGGGGCTCCCTGCTCCGCCGGTGCCGGCGCCGGCTGCTGTTGCTCAACCACAGCAGCCCCCGCGGATGCGGGGGCTGCTGCCATGGTGACCACCGCTGTGGCGGCGGTTCCAGCCGCGGCGATGCTGGCGATGCTGTGCGATACCCTTAACCCTAATGCCCTCATACTGTGTAGATGCTACCAAGGATCTGGGGCACCGGCAGCGCGGCGGGGGAGAGGGCCTAGCCGATGGTGATGACGATCTTGCCCTGTGCGTGGCCCTCGTCGAGCTCACGGTGAGCATCGGCAGCGCGCTCGAGCGGGTAGGTGGCCGAGATGTGAGGGCGCAGCTTGCCGCCCTCAACGAGGTCGACCAGGGCGGCCAACCATTCGTCACGGGTGTTGACAGAGGTGACGTGGTGGTGGATCCCCGCCTCTTCGGCGCGCTCGTTGAGCTCGTCAGCGCCGCCGCTAATCGTGATGAGGTGCCCGCCGGGCGCGACGGCCTCTAGCGTGGGCACCCAGGAGCCGGGCGCGAGGTTGAAAGCGGTGGTAAACCCCTCAAGGGCGGCCATCGCGGCCTCGTCGTTGTAATCGACAACTTCGTGAGCACCCAGTGAGCGCAGCCACTCGTGCTTGCTCGGGCTGGCGATCGCGGTGATGGTGGCGCCAGCCGCCGCCGCGATCTGCACCGCGAGGTGGCCAACACCCCCGCCTGCACCGTTGATGAGGACCTTCTCGCCCTCCTTCACCTCGACGGTGTCGTGGAACGCCTGCCACGCGGTCATGCCGGCCATGGGCAGGGCGGCCGCCTCGGCGTCGCTAAGCGAGTCCGGGGTCGCGGCGAGGTTGCGCGCGTCCACCACGCAGTACTCCGCGAGCGCTTTGCCTGGCTTGGGGAAGCGGGGCATGCCAAAGACTCGCTGGCCGGGCTCAAACGGCGCGCCCTCCCCGACCTCAGCGACGGTACCGGCGACATCCCAGCCCGGGATGAACGGCAGCGGGGTGAACTCCTTGAGAGCCTTGCCCTCGCGGATGAGGGTGTCTAAGGGGTTGACGGTTGATGCGGTGACCTTGACCACAACTTCGCCGGCCCCCGGGGTAGGGGAGTCGACCTCGGCTACCTGCAACGTCTCGGGTCCCCCGAATTCATGTTGGACAATAGCTTTCATAGGTTTTCCTTTCGGTTGCTGTGTAGCCGACGATACACCCAGGCTCGGAGGATTGCGAGGGCGTCAGCGGTGAGCGAACACCGGGAAATTGCGGGCACGAAAAAAGAGCCGCGGGATTCGCAGCGCGGCCCGAGGCTCATTCTAGGGGTGGCTGACGGGGCTCGAACCCGCGACACCCAGGATCACAACCTGGTGCTCTACCAGCTGAACTACAGCCACCATCGCTGCCGAAGCAGCTCGCATTAGCTTAGTATGTGACCATCTTTTTGCAAAAACCGCTGGTAGGCCTCACTCGCCTCGGTTGATGCCGCGGAAGCGGCCTCAGTATCGGGCCCCGGGGAGGGGACGAAGACGGCGCGACGGTAGTAGTCGAGCTCGCGGATCGATTCGACGATGTCGGCCAGCGCGCGGTGCGCCATGCCCTTCGCTGGCTGCTTGTAGTACGCGTGGGGGAACCAGCGGCGCGAGAGCTCCTTGACGGTGGAGACGTCGATCATGCGGTAGTGCAGGGCGGCGTCGAGACGCGGCATGTGCGCACGAATGAACGAGCGGTCGGTGGCGATCGAATTTCCTGCCAGCGGTGCGGGGTGGGCGGGGTCGCAATGCTTGGCGACGAGCCCTAACACCGCCTCCTCCGCTTCCTCGATGCTCACGGTCGAGTCTTTGATATCCGCAAGCAGGCCGTTGTCGCTGTGCATCTGGACGACGACCTCGTCCATTTCCGCGAGCTGCTCCTCGGTGGCGTGGACGACGAGGTCGATGCCTTCGTCGAGGATGGTGAGCTCGGCATCCGTGACGAGGGCCGCGACCTCGACGATGACGTGGCGTTCGGGGTCGAGCCCGGTCATCTCCAGGTCGATCCAGACGATGCGGTTGTCCTTCGGAGCGATTCCTTCCGACACTTATCCTTCTCCCATCTGCGAGTAGAAGCGACCGATCAGCGGGGAGAGCCAGCCGCGCGGGGTGTAGGTAGAGACGACGTCCATTGCCTTGGACAACGGGCCGGGTACGACGCGGCGCTTGTTGCGCCGCATCGCGGCGAGGGTGTCGCTCGCGCAGGACTCGTAGGTCGTCCATAAGAAATCGGGCACGACCTTGTCCACGATCGTTTGTTCTTCCTCCGGGACGACCGAGGCGCGCACCGGGCCGGGAGCGAGCAGGGTGCAGTGGACTCCTGCGGGCTTGAGCTCGAAGTGGAGGGACTCGGTGAAGGTGTTCACCCCGGCCTTGGTGAAGACGTAGGTGGCGTTATTCGGGATCGGCATGTTGCCGGCTGCGGAGCCGACGTTGCATAGTGCGCCCTGCCCGCGCGGCACCATCTGGTCGAGTACCGCCTTGGTGATGCGGAAGACCGCCGTGGCGTTGAGGTTGTACTGGCCTACCTCGTAGTCCCAGTCGGCCTTCATGAAGGGGCCAAAGGATGCGATGCCGGCGGAGTTGATGCAGATGCTCACCGTGCGGTTGCCGATGTGCTCGATGAGAGCCGTGACGTCGCGTTCGAGCGAGAGGTCTGCGGCGAAGACCTCACAGTTGACTCCGTGGCGCTGGGAGAGGGAGTCGGCAAGGGCCATGAGCACGTCTTCGCGCCGGGCGACGAGGATGAGGTTGTAGCCCGCGGAGGCGAGCTCGCGGGCCAGGGCTTCGCCGATGCCTTGCGACGCGCCGGTGATCAGCGCGTAGGAGGTTGCGGTGGGGGAGGGGAATGTCATGGCCCCCACAGTACTAGTCGGACCTAGTCGGACTCGACAGTGAAGATGTCGCCGGGCTGGCAGTCCAGGGCTTCGCACAGCCCGATCAGGGTGCTAAACCGCACCGCCTTGGCGCGGTTGTTGCGCAGCACGGAGAGGTTGACCGGGGTGATTCCGACCTGCTCGGCGAGCGCGGCGCCGGTGATGCCGCGGGCCTCGATGAGAGAGTCGAGGTGGCAGACGACGCGGGGCTGGCTAGACAAGGCCGTCGACCTCCTCTTCGAGCGCCGCGCCCTTGCGGATCACGGCCTCGAGGCTGATGAGGACGGCGACGAGGAGGAGCGCGGGGCTCAAGTCCGACAGGGGGGTGCCCGACCCGGTGTTCCACCAGGACGTGGCGCCGAGCAGGTGGGCCGCGTAGTTGTTGGCGAGACCCTCGAGAACAATGCGCCCGAGGTACCAGACGAAGATGGAGTACGTCGCCCAGCGCAGGGACGAGACGATGGTACTATCAAAGACCCTGCCGCGCAGCATCGGGACGAAGGCGCGGGTGAGGAAGACGGCGACGGAAACGAGTGCCGCGTACTTCACGATGAGGGCAACGACGTAGAAAACGACGGCGCCTTGCGGGAGGTCGGCGGCGAGGATTCCCTCCGGCAGCGCGGGGGAGAGGCGGGTGATGAACATGCCGTTGCGCACCATCTGGACGATTTCGGGTAGGCAGTAGACGGCGACGGCGGTAACGACGAGGACGAGGGCGGCGTTGAAGCTCTTGCGTTCCATGGTGGCTCCTTGGACGAGAGGGGTATCGACAAACGATATTGTCGTAAATCGATACTATCGCAATTCGATAAGGATGCAAGGGGAAGCCCCCGCACCGATCGCTCTCGGTGCGGGGGCTCGGTCTTCTAAGGGGTGCTACTTCTCCTCGTCAGCGGAGTCGGCGGAGACTTCCTCCTGGAACTGCGCGTCGGCGTCCGGGTCGCCGATGTTGTCGATGCTGTCTTCGTTGGTCGGGCTGTTCTTCTCGGTCATTGCCATCCTCCTTTGGATCGGTTCCTGCGCCCCCGAGCCTAGACGCGCGCTCACAATCGTGCCGCCAGCCGCGTGCCCTGGTCGATCGCCCGCTTGGCGTCGAGTTCGGCGGCGACGTCCGCGCCACCGATGAGGTGGGCGCTCACCCCGCGCGCGACGAGCTCGTCGTAGGGGCCGCGCTCCGGCTCCTGGCCGGTGCAGATGACGACGTTGTCCACCGCCAGGGTGCGTTCGCTGCCGCCGACGGTGATGTGGAGCCCGGCGTCGTCGATACGCGTGTAGCTCACGCCGGCGAGCATCTCCACGCCGCGCATTTTTAAATCCGCGCGGTGGATCCACCCCGTCGTCGTGCCCAGCCCAGCGCCGACCTTCGACTCCTTGCGCTGCATGAGGGCCACCCGCCGCGCCGGGCGCTCGCGGTGCGGCTTCGTCAGCCCGCCCGCGTGCGCGTACTGCGTATCGACGCCCCACTCCCGGTAGAAATCCCCCTCGCCCGCCGTGAGGAACTCCGCGACATCAAAACCAATCCCGCCGGCGCCGAGGATGGCCACGGACTCGCCGACGGGCCGGCGCTCGCGCAGCACCTCGAGGTAGCTCAGCACCTTCGGGTGGTCGATGCCCTCGATGGCGGGCACGCGCGGGGCCACGCCGGTGGCCACGACGACCTCATCGAAGGCATCGAGCTCGTCGGCGGTGGGGCGGTGGCCGAGCCGCGTGGCCACGCCGGTTTCCCGCAGCATCTCGCCGAAGTAGCGCACCGTCTCGTTGAACTCCTCCTTGCCGGGGATGGTGCGGGCGACGTTGAGCTGGCCGCCGATGGCGGGGGAGGCGTCGAAAAGCGTGACCGCGTGACCGCGCTGGGCGGCGGTGACCGCGCAGGCAAGGCCCGCCGGGCCGGCGCCGACGACGGCGATGCGCTTGGGGTGGTCGGCGGGGGAGATCACGAGCTCGGTCTCGCGGGCGGCGCGCGGGTTAACCAGGCAGGTCGCGGTGCGATCGGCGAAGATGTGGTCGAGGCAGGCCTGGTTGCAGGCGATGCACGTGTTGATGAGGTTGGCCCGCCCCGCGGCGGCCTTGGACACGAACTCCGGGTCGGCGAGGAAGGGCCTCGCCATGGAGACCACATCCGCCGTGCCGCCGGCGAGGAGTTCCTCGGCCTTCTCGGGGGTATTGATGCGGTTCGATGTCACCAGGGGGATGGCGAAGGCGCCGTCCGCGCGGGCGTCGGCAAGCTTCTTGGTCACCCAGGCCCAGGCGCCGCGGGGGACGGAGGCCGCGATCGTCGGCACGCGAGACTCGTGCCAGCCGATGCCCGTATTGAGGATCGTCGCTCCGGCCTCCTCGATCCACGCGGCGAGCTGGACCACCTCCTCGAGCGTGGAAGCATCGGGCACGAGGTCGAGCATGGAGAGGCGATAGATGATGATGAAGTCCTCGCCCGCGGCCTCGCGGATGCGGCGAACGATCTCGCGCGGCAGGCGGGTGCGGTTGCTCAAGGATCCGCCCCAACGGTCTGTGCGCTTGTTGGTGAAAGGAGCGGTGAACTGGTTAATCAGGTAGCCCTCCGAGCCCATGACCTCCACGCCGTCATAGCCCGCCTGTTTGGCTAGAAGGGCGCAGCGCACGTAGTCCTCGATCGTCTCCTCGATCTCCGCGTCGGTGAGCTCGTGCGGCGGGAACGGGGAAATCGGTGCCTGGAGCGGACTCGGGGCCACGGCCTTGTCGTGGAAGGCGTAGCGGCCGGTATGGAGGATCTGCATGGCGATCTTCCCGCCTTCGGCGTGCACAGCATCGGTGACCTGCCGGTGCGCCGCGGCCTCATCCTCGGTGGCCATGCGCGCCGCGTGCGCCCTCGTGCGCCCCGCGTCATTGGGCGCAACGCCGCCGGTGACGATGAGCCCCACCCCGCCTGCTGCGCGCTCAGCGTAGAAGGCCGCCATGCGCGCAAAGCCGTTCTCCGCCTCCTCCAGGCCGGTGTGCATAGAGCCCATGATGACCCTGTTTTTCAGGGTGGTAAACCCCAGGTCGAGCGGTTCGAGCAGGTGCGGGTAGGTGGTAGCCATGGGGGCAGTGTAGCCGGTGGCTGGGGGTGTGGGTTGGGGATTGAGGGATGAGTGACATCGGTGACAGGTCCGATGGCATCGGCGTCATTTTTCCCAGGTCGGAAAAAGGTGTGATGTCACTGTTGTCATTCACTGCGGGTGCGGGATCCCGAAAGGTGGTTTCCGGCTTATGGGGGCGGCACCTCCCCCGCGATCTCCCGCAGCGCGGCGACGTGGGAGTCGAAAGCCTCCTTGCCCTTCTTCGTCAAGGTGACCCACACGGTGTCTTTCGCCCGGGTGGAGCCGTACTCCCGGAAACGGGTGATATAACCGTGCTCCTCTAGGGCGGTGAGCTGCTTGGACAAGGTGGCGTCGCTAAGCTTGGTGAGCTCGCGGAGGCGAGAGAACCGCATCTCGTAGCGCAGCTCGCCTTCGGTGGCGCCGCCGGCGCTTAAGGCCGCGCAGATCTTCAGGCGGTTGATGGGGTGGATGACGGTGTCAAGCGGCATTGGCTGTGAACTCCCAGTGCAGGCAGATGGCGAAGAGCGCCGCGGTGAGGACGCCGGCGAGGACGGCCCAGGGGAGCGAGCCGTAGGGGGCCAGGTTGGCCAGCGGAAGAAGGAGGATCGGGATGATTGCCCGCCATGAAACGGGCGGATCGGCCTTGATATCCTGCTTCAGTGCTGGGCGAACGCCGCGGCGCCCGTTGTGGCGCGCGGCCGCCCAGATGCAGAGCGCAATCATGGGCACCATCGCAAGCACTCCCCACGTGTATTCGAGCTTGAGCAGAGCCATGGACACGCCCGCGAGCACGCACAGTGTGGCGCTTACCCACAGCGGCACCTCCCGCCGGTCCGAACTCTGCCCGGCAGTCCTCTTCACTTCCTCCACGGCATCAAGCGCCGCCCGCACTTCCATGTTTTCCATAATGGAAAGTATAGGGGATGCGGCGACGCGTGTACAGAGCTAAATGGAATGCTAAATGGAATGCAATTCCTTGTCCTTGGTCTCCGGCGACCACAGGATCGCGGCCAGCGAGATCACCGTGACCACGGCGAGGTAGACGCCCACCGCGGCGGGGCCGTAAGAGGCGTTGAGTGCCGTGGCAATAAACGGTGCGATCGCCGCGCCCAGGATAGAGGAGACGTTGTAGGCGATGCCTGAGCCGGTGTAGCGCACGTTCGAGGGGAAGAGCTCCGGGAGGATCGCGGACATCGGCCCGAAGATCATCCCCATGAGGAACATGCCGATGAACAGGAAGAACCCCAGCGAGATCATCGTGAAGGTCTCCGGGTTGAGCAGCCACGTGAACGCCAGGCCGTAGGCGATGATCGCCACGGAGGTGAGCCCGAGCACGGGGCGCCGGCCATAGGTGTCGGCCAGGTGGCAGGCGAGCGGGATGCCCATCATGAAGCCGAAGATGCACACCAGCTGGAGCTTGAGGAAGTCCACGTACGGGATGCCCAGGCCGACGCCTTCTGCCGCGGAGCCGATGCCGTAGGAGAGGAACCACGTGGTCACGATGTAGAACAGCGTGTAGCAGCCGACCATGACGAAGGTGCCTTGGAGCAGCGGGCGCCAGGCCTTGGCGAACACCTCGGAGAGCGGGGAGGAGACCTTCTGGTCGGTCTCGATCACCTGCTGGAACACCGGCGTCTCCTCGATCTGCAGGCGCACCCACAGCCCGACGGCGACCATCACCGCGGACATGAGGAAGGGCACTCGCCAACCCCAGGTCATGAACGCGCCCTCGAGGTCGCCGGTGGAGTGGCCCAGCCAGGTCACCAGGATGAGGAAGAGGCCGTTGGAGAGGAAGAACCCGAACGGGGCGCCGAGCTGCGGCCACATCGCTGCCCAGGCGCGGCGGCCCTTCGCGGCGGTTTCGGTGGAGAGCAGCGCGGCGCCCGACCATTCCCCGCCGAGGCCTAAGCCCTGGCAGAAGCGCATGAGCGCGAGCAGCGCCGGCGCCCAGATGCCGACCTGCGCATACGTGGGCAGAAGTCCGATGATGAACGTCGCAATGCCCATGGTCAATAGCGCGAAGACGAGCGTCGCCTTGCGCCCGACGCGGTCGCCGAAGTGGCCGAAGACGACCGATCCGAGCGGGCGGGCGATGAAGGCGAGGCCGAAGGTAGCGAACGACTGCAGCAGCGCGACGGTGGAGCTCTCCGCCTTGGGGAAGAACAGGAAGGGGAACACGGCCACGGCCGCGGTGGCGTAGGCGTAGAAGTCGTAGAACTCGATGGTTGTGCCGATGGTGGAGGCGAAGCGCACCCTGCGCCGCTCCGCAGGGCTCGTTTCCTGCGGCTGTGCGTGCGCCGCACGCGTATCGACGGTTGAACTCACGTGCCTGATCCTCTCTCTGTACCAGATTCTCACCTTATGGGACAGGCATTCTAATCCGCGGGATTTGTCACGCAAAAATGGGGCCCTCACAGGAACTCTTTAGAAAGCCCGCACCTCCGAGTTGAGGGCCAGGCGTGCAGGTTGAGGGGTGCGGGTTGAGGGTGAGCGGCAAAAGTATTGCCGGCAGGATGCTGGTTTCAGCGTGCCCACCACCAAGGGGTCAGGTCCCACCCCAGACGGAATCGGGCGCTACAACGTCTTCGAAGGCGGAATGATCTACTGGACACCACAGACCGGAGCACATCCAGTGAGCGGAACATTTCTACTTCAGTACCCTGAACGGGGTTTTGAAAAAGGGCTTTTGGGCTACCCCGTAGGGGATCCGGTTGCACAAGATAGCTTCTGGCAGTAACAGGAGTTTATGGGCGGAAAATTGACGGGAGTGTCCCAAATAACCAAGGACCTCTACTGGCCGATTTTCGCTCCCGTCGTTGGTGCCCCCGTCCTCCAAGCAGAAACTTCCGATAACGATGAAGCGCGCGAAAATTACCAGGAGCGCGTTCTCCCATGTCTTGAATACACGCTTCCAGCAGATACGAAACGAGCTGCGTGGCGAGTACCGGGCAAAGGTAGGGTGACCCTGGATTGCAGACGATTCCGCACACACATGGCGCCTAATCCGGCGGTCGGGGGACATCCGGGCCATTTTGCGAATTATCCTCTAACTAGGAAAGAGTGGTATGATTTTCTGGGATGCGTCTCCTACACTTTCCAAGCGGAGGACTTCGATCGACCCGGTCTCGGCAATTGGGGAAAGCAAAGACGAAATAATCATAGTGGTGTTCGTAGCGTGGCACTTGCCCGAAACGATACTAACGAGTTTGTCACCGCGTGGGCAGGAGACGATGAGTACTCGACAGAATGGGCAAGATGCGTCAAAGGTCTTCCACGTGCGTGGCAGTAAGCCGATGGTAGCCTAGCTTCATGGAACCCCAGCGAATTTTCCTTCGGCCAGAATATGGCCACCCAAGTTCCTTGTGGGCTTCTAAAGAACTAGCAGTCGCGGGTTTCGAAACAAGGGCCTACTATCTTCCCGAGGATTTAGGTATAAAACCTGCTTTGGGAAACGAGATCCTTGAGTGGACGAGAGAATTTAGTTTAAATTTCATCGAGTTGCTCGACAGCTTTCGCGAGCGACCCCTGTGGAAAGAAGACTTCGATCGGTTTCGGTGGTACGACAAGGGCTGGGACATCACGTATAAGTTGAGGGAGGATTTCCCAGCGGTGCGGATCGTTCCTCAATTTTCTCATTTCGTGTTTTCCATCAACGAAAGACGAGAAAATCTCGGAAAAAAGCCCATCTGTTTTCCGGGGGAGAACCTCACAGGTCACGTATCCATAAGGGATGTTGGGAGGAACGGCTAGGGGGTTTTGTTAAAAATACCTAACCTTCCCTCCCTCATGCGTCACATGCACACTGGTACCATTGGCGCCCCCAGCAGGATTCGAACCCGCGACCAGCCGGGTAGAAACCGGATGCTCTAATCCACTGAGCTATGGAGGCAGTGTCACAGAAGTATAGCGCAGCCACGCCCGAGGTTAGGTCTCACGTCGGGGCGAAAAGTAGGGTATGGGCCATGGCAGAAACCCAGTCGGTCAAGGCGGCCTGGCCGCTCTACCTCACCGCCGCGGTCATCGCGGCCGTCGTCGCGGGAGCCATCTCCTCCCTGTTCTCCGGCGGCTCGCTTGCTGCGCTGGGGATCCCCGACCCGGGGCCCGCCACCACGTTCGGCCTGCCCGCGCTGCGGGCGACCGCGTGGATCCTCGCCGCACTGGCGGTAGGCTCCTTCCTGTTTACGGCCTTCCTCCTCCCGCCGCGCCAGGTGGGGGAGGACCTCAACGGTGCGCGGCTGACGGTCGACGGGGTGATAGCGGCGCGCACGGGCGGGTGGGCGTTGCTAAGCGTGGCTCTGATCGCGCTGACCATGATCCCGCTCGTGCTCTCCGATGTCTCCGGCACCCCGCTGCCCCAGGTGATCTTTTCTCCATCGGCGTGGTCGACCGCCCTGAGCCAGGTCGCGGACGCGAAAGTATGGCTCGGCGTTGCCGCCATCGCGGCGATCACCGGCTGTGCGGCGCTGGCCGCCTCGGCGTGGTGGGCGCAGGTAGCGCTGCTGATCGGCGCGATTGCCACCATCTTGCCGCTGGGGCTTACCGGTCACTCCGCGGCTGGCGGAGCGCACGATATCGGTACCAACTCTTATCTCTGGCACCTCGTGTCCATGCTTGTGTGGGTCGGCGGCCTCATGGCGCTGCTCGCGCACGGGCGCAGGCTGGGCCCGCACATGGGCTCCGCGGTACGGCGCTACTCCGCGGTGGCGCTGTTTTCCTACCTCGCGATGGTGGTATCGGGGGTGATCAATGCGTCGATACGCGTGCGCCCGGAAGATCTCTTCGCGTACAACTACGGGCTCGTGTTGGTGGTGAAAACCGTGGGGCTCATCGCGCTTGGCGTCATCGGGTACGTCTATCGCCGCCGCATCATCGACCGGCTCGATGACAACCCGCTCGCTTTTCGACGCCTCGCCACCGCCGAGATCGCCCTCATGGCAGTGATCACCGGCCTCGCCGCCACCCTCGGGCGCACCCCGCCGCCCCCGCCGCGGGTGACCGACCTGACGGAGATGCAGCTGAAGATGGGCTACAACCTCACCGCACCGCTTTCCGCCACCAACTGGCTCACGCAGTGGCGCCCCGAGCTTCTCTACAGCGTGATCGCGCTCCTGCTCGCCGGCTACTACCTGCACCTCGTTCGCCGGGTGGAAGGGTGGAGTGCGAGCCGCACCGCGTGGTGGCTCGCCGGCTGCGCGACCGTGGTGGTGACGCTGTGCTCGGGCATCGGGATGCACATGCCGGCTTCTTATTCCGCACACATGGTCGCTCACATGTCCCTGTCCATGGTCGCCCCCGTCTTCCTCGTCCTCGGCGCGCCGCTGACTCTAATCAAGGCCGCGTACCCGGCGGGGGAATTCAACCCGCGGTTGTGGGCGGAATCCTTTGAGCGCTCCCGCTTCCTGCGCGTGCTCACGTGGCCGCCGATCTCGCTCGCGCAGTTCGCGTTTTTCTTCTACGTCCTCTACGTCTCCATCCCGCTCTACGAGCTGATGATCTCCGAGCACGCCGGGCACGTCATCATGAACGGGGTGTTTTTGGTCTCGGGTTATTTCTATTTCTGGGAGCTCATCGGCCCGGACCACATCGCCTCTCGCGCCACCGCGAAGGTTCGGCTGGCCTGGCTGTGGGTCTCCATGCCGATCCACCTGTTCATGGGCGTCTACCTCATGCAGCTCGGCGTGGTCATGGGCGAGGAGTTCTACTCCTCGCTCAAGCTGCCGTGGCAGCCCGACCTGCTGGCGGACCAAAAGGCCGGCGGTGGTATCGCCTGGGCCTCGGGCTCTTTCCCGCTCGTGATCGTCTTTGGGCAGCTCTTCTACCTCTGGTGGCGCGAGGACCGAGAGGAAACACGGGCCCTAGACCAGCGTGCCGACGACACCGACGACGAGGAGTGGCGCCGCTACAACGAGATGCTCGAGCAGTACTCGGGCCACGGCGGCGGGCGCGCGTGAGCCGGGAGGGCACACTTACCAGCCCGCGTGCGCTGGCGCAAGGAATCGTGGCCTGAAGGTGCCGCCGCCTGTGGACAAGCGGGGGTTATCCACAGCCCTAGCCCGAGGGGGATGAGATCACGCGCGCAGGTGTGCAAGATGGCAACCACCGCGGCGGACCCGCCGCGGGACACCATGTGGAAAGGGGGGCTCTCCCATGAGCCAAATGCACGTCACTGTCAACGGAAACCTCACGCACGATCCGGAGCTGCTCCACTTCGGGGACCAGAAGTTCCTGGCGAAGTTCCGGGTCGCCTCCTCGCGGTCTTACCGCACGAACGAAAAAGGCAACAACGACAAGCCCATCTGGCAGGAGGTAGACAACCTCTTCATCGACGTCGAGTGCTGGGGCCAGCTCGCGGTGAACTCGATGGCCTCGCTCTTTAAGGGCGCGCCCGTCATTGCCACCGGCTACCTCGTCTCCGATATGTGGGAAGACGCCAGCCGGCTCAACGACAAGGGTGAACCCGTCACACGCCAAAAAATCGTGCTCAAGGCCTACCGGGTAGCCTTCGAGCTGGGCAACTACCAGGTCTCGTCGAAGAAGGTCTCGCACCAGGGCAACACGCCGGAAGGCATGAGCCCCGTCACGGTGGTCTCTGGTGAGGAGCTGGTGGCGCAGTCCGCCGCGGAGCGCGTGAGCGCCGAAGATAAGGTCTCGCTAGAGGGCAATTCTTTCGATGACGCGGTCGCGGAGGGCGTGGCCCACGCTGAGCTCGCCGGGGAGGTCATCGCGCCGTTTTAGCGCACCCGTGCGCCTGGCCCGTGATGTACCCTGTGTGGAGAATTCCTTCCAACACAAAAGGGGAAAAATTTCGTGGCTGAATTCATCTACACGATGAAAAACGTTCGCAGAGCCATCGGTGACAAGGTCATTCTTGACAACGTCACCATGGCCTTCTACCCGGGCGCGAAGATCGGCGTCGTCGGGCCCAACGGTGCCGGTAAGTCTTCCATGCTCAAAGTCATGGCCGGCATCGACCAGCCCAACAACGGCGAGGCTTTCCTCGACCCGGGCGCCACCGTCGGGATCCTGTTGCAGGAGCCGCCGCTGAACGAAGACAAGACGGTGCGCGAGAACGTCGAGGAGGGCCTGGGCGACATCTTCGAGAAGAAGAAGCGCTTTGAGGAAATCGCCGAGGAGATGGCGACGAACTACTCCGACGAGCTCATGGAGGAGATGGGCAAGCTCCAAGAGGCGCTCGACGCGGCGGATGCCTGGGAGGTCGACTCCAAGATCGAGCAGGCGATGGAGGCGTTGCGGTGCCCGCCGTCGGATTCTCCGGTGACGCACCTCTCCGGTGGCGAGCGCCGCCGCGTCGCTCTGGCTAAGCTCCTGCTCTCCGAGCCTGACCTGCTCCTTCTCGACGAGCCGACGAACCACCTCGACGCCGAGAGCGTGCTGTGGCTGGAGCGACACCTCCAGGACTACAAGGGCGCGGTGCTGGCCGTGACCCACGACCGCTACTTCCTCGACAACGTCGCCGAGTGGATCTGCGAGGTCGACCGCGGCAAGCTCTACCCCTACGAAGGGAACTACTCCACCTACCTGGAGAAGAAGGCGGAGCGCCTCGAGGTCACCGGCAAGAAGGACCAGAAGCTGCAGAAGCGCCTGAAGAACGAGCTCGAGTGGGTGCGTTCCTCGCCCAAGGCCCGCCAGGCGAAGAACAAGGCCCGCCTGGAGCGCTACGAGGAGATGGCGGCCGAGGCGGAGCAGTACCGCAAGCTCGACTTCGAGGAAATCCAGATCCCGACCCCGCCGCGCCTGGGCAACAAGGTCGTCGAGGTCGAGCACCTGGAGAAAGGCTTCGACGGGCGCGTGCTTATCGATGACCTCTCGTTTACACTGCCCCGCAACGGCATCGTCGGGGTGATCGGCCCCAACGGTGTGGGCAAGACCACGCTGTTTAAGACGATCGTGGGGCTGGAGAAGCCCGACAACGGAACCGTTGAGGTCGGCGAGACCGTCAGGCTGTCCTACGTTGACCAGAACCGCGCGAATATCGATCCCGAGAAGACGGTGTGGGAGGTCGTCTCCGACGGTTTGGACTACATCCACGTCGGGCAAAACGAGATGCCGTCCCGCGCCTACATCTCCGCCTTCGGTTTTAAGGGCCCGGACCAGCAGAAGCCCTCGAAGGTGCTCTCCGGCGGAGAGCGCAACCGCCTCAACCTGGCGCTGACGCTGAAGCAGGGCGGAAACCTCATCCTGCTCGATGAGCCGACTAACGACCTCGACGTGGAAACGCTCGGCTCGCTGGAAAACGCGCTACAGAAGTTCCCGGGCTGCGCCGTGGTGATCTCGCACGACCGCTGGTTCCTCGACCGCACCTGCACCCACATCCTGGCCTGGGAGGGCAACGTGAAGGAGGGGCAGTGGTTCTGGTTCGAAGGTAACTTCGGGGACTACGAGAAGAACAAGATTGAACGCCTTGGCGAGGAGGCGGCGAAGCCGTCCCGCGTGACCCACCGCAGGCTCACTCGATAGGAAAGAGGAGACCATGGCTGAAGAGACCACGTATGCGTCCCACGACTTCGAAATCACCGCGCGGTGGGACGACTTTGACCGCTACGGTCACGTCAACAACGCCGTCTACATCGAGTACGCCCAAGAGGCCCGCCTGGCCTTCTCCAACACGTACTTCGGCGGCGGGGAACTGCCGGTCTTTGTCCGCCACATCGAGGCGGATTACGTGCGCCCGATCTTGCCGGATACCCTGAGCATCCCCGTGCACACCGAGGTGATCAAGGTGGGCAACACCTCGTTTACGACCCGCCAGGAGATCAAGGACCGCCACGGCAACGTCTGCTGCGTCGTCACATCCGTTCTCGTGGTCGTCGATTCGGAGACGGCCTCGCCGCGCTCTATTAGCAAGCAGGAGCTTGGGATCCTCACCATGACCCCCGCCGAGGACGCCGAGTGACGCCAGAGTCGCTGCGCGTCGAGGCGGGGGCGGAAGGCCTCATCGCGCTCGTCGGCCGGGCCGTCGGGCTTGACGCGTCGGCCACCGCGCGGTTCGCCGAGCGTGGCGACGACACCGTCGACGTTTTCGTCACCACCCCGTTCGACTGCATCGCCTCGCGCCGGGTGAAAGGCAGCGTCTCCCGCGACGGCGCCGCCGTCGCGGCGAGCGACCTCTTGGGCGCACTCCAGGCCGGGACGAGCACAATCGGCGCGCCGCGCGACCCCAACTGGCCCGGCGCCCTGCCTCCGCGCGCCGGGTTTGTTGAGCGCGACGTCGTCCCCGTCACCGTGGTTCGCCAGCTGGCGGACGAGGGCCGCTCCCTAGCCCGGCAGTTCTCCGGCCCGCTCGGCCCGCCCGCCTCGCTGCTCAACCAGACGGTGCTCACCGCGGATGCGGAATCAGACGACCCCGTGGAGATCTCCATGAGGATGATCTTTACCTGCACCTCTCTCGGCCTCATCCCCGGGTTTGCTGCACCCGTGGAGGTGCCGCGGCACCTCCGGGTCTCCACCGCGGGGCGCTGGGTGCGTATCGACGCCCCCTTCGGCGCCGTCTACCACTCCAGCTCCCTCGGCCTGTTTGCCTAGCCGAAAAGGCGCTGCAGGTGCTCGGAGCCGAAGCGCCGGTGAGGGTCGAGCGCCTCGCGCAGCGCGCAGAACTCGTCGAAGCGCGGGTAGAGGGAGGAGAGGTCCTCGCGGCCAAGGGTGTGCATCTTGCCCCAGTGCGGGCGCCCACCGGCCGCGCGGAGGATCTCTTCGCAGCGGGGGAAATACTCCTCCGGGTCCATCGAGGTGGGAAGGTGGACGGCGATATACATCGACTCGCGCCCGGTGGAGGTTGACAGCGCGACGTCGTCGGCGGCCGTGCTACGCAGCTCGAGCGGGAAGGGGATGCGCCATCCCCGCCGGTCCATCTCTGCGCGTAGTTCCCGGACGGCCGACGGGCCCGCCTCGAGCGGGAGGGAGTACTCCATCTCGAAGAACTTCACCCGCCGCGGCGCGGAGAACACCTCGTGGGAGGCCCCGCGGTAGGGCGCGGCCCCCATCGCGCCGGCCGAGAGGGCGTTGATCTGTGGGATGAGCGCCGGGACGGCCCGTGTCAGGGCGAGCGAGCCGGCAAAGGCGGCGTTGCCGATGATCTCTTGCTCCACCGTGCGCCGCAGCCACCCCCGCTCCTGCGGATCGCCCTCGGGCGCGGGGGCGCCGGGGGCAAGCCGCGTGTTGCGTTTGACCATCGCACGGTCGGTGTGCGGGAACCAGAAGGCCTCGAAGTGGTCCGCGGCGCGGGAGCACTCCTCCCAGTCGGAGAGGACGGCGTCGAGGCTCTCGGCCCCTTCCTGGGCGATGAGGTCAAAGGCATCGACGCAGCGCACCTCAACTTCAACGATGATGCCCAGGGCGCCGAGGGAGACGGCGACGAGCTGCAGTGCCGCGGGGTCGTCATCGCTGCTGTAGTCGCGGCTGGCGCCGTCGGCGTCGATGAGGGTAAGCCCGGTAACCGTGCCGGCCAGCCCGGTAAAACCGATGCCCGTGCCGTGCGTGGAGGTAGAAATCGCCCCGGCCAAGGATTGGACGTTGATGTCTCCGAGGTTGGCGAGCGCCAGGCCGAACGGGGCGAGGAGCCTTGAGGCGTCGACAAGCCGCGTGCCCGCCAGGAAGCGCGCGCGCTTGCGCTCGCGGTCGACCGCGACGATGCCGGTGAGCTTGTCCAGGCTCATCATCGCCTGGCTTCCCGCCGCGACCGGGGTAAACGAGTGCCCTGCCCCGACGGGGCGGATGCTGCTGCCGGCCGGCAGCTCGCGCACGATGCGCGAGACCTCGGCGATGGTGGCGGGGTAGTGCACGCAGGTGGGTCTCGTCGAGACCGTCCCCGCCCAGTTGTGAAAACGTCTTGCTCTCAACGCGCGGTTCATCGCAGCGTCCATCCTTTCCCTCGGTAGGTATCCCATTGCTCGTGCGAGCCATCTGGCGCGACCGTGACGATGCTTGCAACGTGCTCCGTCATCTCCCCGGCCTTGGCGTGGCGGAACCACACCGGGTCGCCGACGCGGAGGCCCCGCGTGCCCCGCCCCCGCAGCGGGGTCTGGACCTCCCCGGCGCCCTCGGTGGGGGAGTAGGACAGCCCGGCCGGGTAGCAGGGCACGGGGGCTCGGTCGGGCGCGGGCGGGCCGGAGGCGATCCACCCGCCGGAGTTGACGGTGGCCCAGCCGCGATCCGGCAGCCGGGAGACCTGGCAGACGAAGAACGCCGCGGCGAGGTGGTTGACGTCGCTGAAGTGGTCGAAGATCGCCGGGGTGTAGAACCCGGAGCCCGCGGCGAGCTCGGTGAGCGAGGAATCGAGCGCGCTTATCCCCAGCGAACCTGTGCCCCCTCCGTTGACGAATTCGAGGTCGCTGATCTCGCGGATCGCCGCGACGCACTCCGCTCGTCGGGGCACGAGCTGGGACATCGACGTGTGGCGCATGAGGCGCATGGCCGCGCCCTTGGGCCCGCCTTCCGCGTCGCCCACCGAGGCGACCTGGCCCTCATACCCCATCGCGCCGACGAGGCGCAGGGTGCCGCGCCGCGCGATGTCGCGGGCGAGGTCGCCGGCTGCCTCCGGGGTGTGAATGGGGGAGCGCCGCGGCCCGATGACCACCCCGGGCAACCGCAGCGAGCAGTCGATGTCGATAGCCACGCGCACCGGCCCGGCCCCGGAGGCTGCGCGCTCGATGAGATCGAGGTGCTCTGCGCAATCGACCATGAGCGTGATCGCGCGGCGCAGGGCCTCGCTGCCGGCCAGCTCTTTGATGGCGGGGGCGTTCACGCTGGGGTAGGCCACCACGATGTCGGTGAACCCTTCCCGAGCCAGGTAGATGGCCTCCGGCACGCTATAGGAGAGGATGCCGCGATACCCCTCGTGCTCGAGCGCGCGGTGCAGCGCGGCGACGCTGCGGAGGGATTTCGATGCGACGCGGATGGGCAGCCCGGCTGCTCGCTCGGCCATGCGGCGGGCGTTGTGGTCGAACGCGGAAGTATCAACGACGGCGCAGGGCGCGGTCACCTCCCCTGCGGCAAGTAGCGTGGCGACGCCTTCTCTGACGTGGGGTGCGGGAACGCGAGATACGGTGGGCATAGCCACATCGTAGGCAACGAGGCGGAGAAAAAACGTGAAAATGGGGTGTTAGGTATTGATCATCATGTAGGCCACGCGCTGCATGTGGTTGAACAACAGTTCGCGCTGCGCGGCCGAGAGCTCGGCCTGGTCGAACTGATCGAGGGAGCGGCCCATGAGGGCGAGCCAGCGCTCGGCCTCGGCCTCGCCGATGGCATACGGCAGGTGGCGCTTGCGCAGCATGGGCCTGCCACGGCGCTCGTTGAACGTGTGGGGGCCGCCCCAGTATTGGACCAAGAACCAGCGCAGGCGGTCCTCGGCGCCTGCGAGGTCGTCCTCCGGGTACATCGGTCCGATGAGGTCGTCGCCCTTGACCTGTTCGTAGAAACCGTGGACGAGCCTGGCGAAGAAGTCCTCACCGAGGGCTCTAAAGAGGGTCTCGCTGCTTTCCTGGCCTGGGCGGGAGATGTCCAACGCGGGGCTCCTTCGGGTGGGTCTATGTGGTCGACGGCGGGGTCTGAAGCTTGTTTGTGATCAAGAGCGGCTGGGTGCCCGGGAGGGTGATGCCGGCGTCCTGGAGAGCCTTGAGGATGTCTTCGTACATGAACCGGGCCACGCCCCACTGCTCGCCGGGCATGGTCCTTAGCGTAACCCGGTAGGTCATGTGGTCGGTAGCGAACGTGCTTACCCCCAGCACAACCGGCTCCGAGATCACGCTCTCCGCGATGGCGGGGTCGGCGGCAGCGCGCTGCGCGGAGGTGGAGATGACCTCGGCGGCGCGCTTCGGGTCGGCGGCGAGGGAGACCGGGACCTCGAGGCGGGCCACCGAGTAGGTGTCGGATTCGTTGCCCACCTGGCTGATGTCGCCGTTGCGGATGTACCACAGCACCCCATCGATGTCGCGGAGCGTGGTCACGCGAAGGGACATGTCCTCCACCGTGCCCTCGACCCCGTTGACCGAGATCGTGTCGCCGACGCCGTACTGGTTTTCAATGAGCATGAAGATGCCGGAGATGAAGTCTCGGACGAGGGCCTGGGCGCCGAAGCCGAGGGCGACGCCGACGATGCCGGCGGAGGCGATGAGCGGGGCGACGTTGACGCCGAGCTCGTCGAGAATCCACAGCGCGGCCCACGACCAGATCACCACCGCGGCGGCGGAGCGGCCGACGTTGGAGAGGGTGCGGATGCGGGCCTGCCTGCGCGCCTCCTGCGCCCGCGCCTGCGGGCTGTCTTTGCGCGTGGCCACGCGGCGCAGGCCAAGCGTTCCACCGGGGTGGTTGATGCTGCGGGTCGCGGCGCGTCCGATGAGCCGGGAGGCAACGAAGTGCACGGCGACGGCAATGGTGATGATGAGTACCACCATGATCGGTCTGACGAGGAGGTTCTCCCTCACCTCCGGGGTGTTCCACCAGCTGGAGAGGGCGTCGAGCGGCCCGGCGGCCGCAACAAAGTGATCAGACGGGGAAGAAAGGGCATACAACATATCCCCCGCATTGTACGTGCATAATATTGCGGGAAAATGAACCGCTTGGTCTAGAATGGTGCGAAAAGCACCCAGCGCCTGAGGAAAGGAATAGACTGTGCCCTCCGGTTTCTCCACCGATGCCATCCACGCCGGCTATGAGCCCGATAGCCTCTACGGCCCGATCAACACCCCGATCTACGCCTCGACGACCTTCGCGCAGGACGATCTCGCGGTGACGCGGAACGGCTACGAGTACACCCGGGTGGGCAACCCGACGATCACGGCGCTGGAGAAGACGGTCGCATCGCTCGAGGGGGCGGAATACGCCGTGGCGTTTTCCTCCGGGATGGCCGCGGTCGATGCCGCCTTGCGCGTGTTGCTCAAGCCCGGCGACCACATCGTCATCGGCAACGACGCCTACGGGGGCACCTACCGCCTCATTCAGCAGGTGTTTACCCACTGGGGGGTGAGCAACACGGTCGTCGACATGACTGACGTCGACGCGGTGGCCGCCGCCATCGGGGACAACACGAAGGTGATCTGGGTAGAAACGCCGACCAACCCGCTGCTCGCCATCGCGGATATCCAGGCGATCGCCCGGATCAAGGGCGAAGCGACCCTCGTGGTGGACAACACGTTCGCCTCCCCCTACCTGCAAAAGCCGCTCGGCCTTGGCGCTGATGTCGTGGTGCACTCGACGACGAAGTACATCGGCGGGCACTCCGATGTCGTCGGAGGAGTCGTGTGCGCGCGTGGTGCAGAGCTGGAAGAGGAGCTGCGGTTCTTCTTCGGCTGGGTCGGGGCGATCCCCTCGCCTTTTGACACCTACCTCACCGCCCGCGGGCTCAAGACCCTGGCGGTGCGTTTGGAGCGCCACTGCGACAACGCCGAGGCCGTGGCGAGATTCCTCGAGGGCAAAGACCACGTCGCCCGTGTCTACTACCCGGGCCTGAGCACGCACCCCGGCCACGAGGTGGCCAAGGCCCAGATGAGGCGCTTCGGCGCGATGGTCTCGGTCGCGTTCGATACCGAGGACCAGGCGAAGACCTTCTGCCGTTCCACGAAGCTGTTCTGCCTGGCCGAATCGCTTGGCGGCGTGGAGAGTCTCATCGAGCACCCCGCCACGATGACGCACCTGGCCGTCGAGGGATCGGCGCTGGCCGTGCCGCGCGAGCTCGTGCGCATCTCGGTGGGCATCGAAGACGAGGCCGACTTACTCGCCGACCTCGCCCAGGCCCTAGAGAAGCTCTAGCTGGCCGCGTCGACGCGCTGGTTCCGCAGCGCGCGGGCGGCGCGGTCGCGGCCCTCTGAGAGCACGCGGCGCAGGCCCGCGGGGATGTCCTCCCGCGCAAGCAGGTCGTCGGCGGCCTTGAGCGCGTCTTCGGTGATCTCCCACATCGGGTAGATCCCCTCCAGCGTGCGCTGCGCCATCTCGTTGGAGAGCCGGTCCCACAGCTGTGGTGCGATGCGGAAGTATTCCTCGGCCGCGCCCTCGAGGCCGTTGCCGTTAAACGTCAGGCCGTCGATAAGGTAGCGCAGCTCCAAGTTGGTGTGCTCGACGGTGGTGATTTCGTTCCACGCCCAGCGCTTGTCGGCCACGGCGCGGGCGCGCAGCCTGGAGACAGCGCCCTCGGAGGAGGTGTCGTCCTCCGCGGCGGCGGCCTCCACGCCGCGCTCGCCGAAGGCGATGAGCGCGGTGAGCGCGAGCCAGCGCACCTCGCGGTTCGTCGAGGTCTCAAGCAGCTGGGCGAAGTGGCGTGACGACGCCTCGTCGAGCGGCACCCGCGCCAGCGCACGGTCGAAGATGGTGGCCGGGGCGGCGCCGCGGAAGGCGTCGTTGAGCAGCGCGAAAGCCTGGTCGCGCCAGGCGGGGTCGACGTAGAGCTTCGCGGCCGTGATCGCCTGGTTCAGCAGGCGCTCCTGCACCGCCGGCTGGTCCTCCGCGGCGGCGAAACGGGCCACGAGGCGGACGTACTCGCGCGCGGGGAGTCGGCCGTCGCGGGTGGCCTCCCACGCCGCCGACCAGCACAGGGCGCGGGCCATCGGGTCGGTGATCTGGCCCAAGTGGTCGAGCACGACGCGCATGTGCGGCTCGGTGAGCCCCATCAGGCAGTAGGTGAGATCGTCGTCGTTGACAAGCGCGAGGTCGTGGTCGATGCCGGCAAACTCTGCGACCTCGGTGCGCTCGCCGTCGATGAAGACCTCGGTGTGGTGGGTGCGGGTGAGGTGGCCGTCGATAAGGGAATAGAGCCCCACGCCGACGCGGTGCGGGCGCATGACCGCCGAGTCCTGCACGATGGTGAAGGAATCGGGGGTGATGACGGGGTAGAGGCGGGAGACACCCGTAGTGCGCAGCCACTTCTCGGCCCAATCCTGCAGGTCAAAGCCGCTGGATTCCTCCAGTGCGGCGAGCAGGTCGGCGAAGGTGGCGTTGGAATACGCGTGGTTGGCAAAGTGCGCGCGCACCCCCGCGAAGAAGGCGTCGCGGCCGACATATGCCTGCAGCTGCTTGAGCACCGAGGCGCCCTTGGCGTAGGTGATGCCGTCGAAGTTCTGCTCCGCGGTCTCGATATCCGGGGCGTCCGCGGCGATGGGGTGGGTCGAGGGGAGCTGATCCTGGGAATAGGCCCAGGCCTTCTCCACCGCGGCGAAGGTCACCCAGGCGTTTTCGTACACCCCAATCTCCGACTGCGCGATCGCCGCGGACCAGGTGGCGAAGGACTCGTTGAGCCACAGGTCGTCCCACCACTGCATGGTCACTAAGTCGCCGAACCACATGTGCGCCATCTCGTGGAGGATCGTGTCGTTGCGGCGCTCGATCTTGTACGGGGTCGGCTCGGAGGTGAAGATGTATTCGTCGCGGAAGGTCACCGCGCCGACGTTTTCCATCGCGCCCATGTTGTACTCGGGGCAGAAGATCTGGTCGTACTTGCCAAAGGGGTAGGGGCGGCCGAAGTTTTCGTGGTAGTAGGCGAAGCCCTCCTTGGTCTGCCGGAAGAGACGCTCGCTGTCCATGTGGCTGACGAGGCTGGCGCGGGCGTAGAGCCCCAGCTCGATGGTCTTGTGCTCGTCGGAGTAGGTGTCGTGGACGGATTCGTACTCCCCGGCGCACACCGCGATGAGGTAGGTCGACAGGGGGTAGTCGATGGTGCAGGACCACGTGTTGCCCTCGCGGGTGGTTGCCTCGTTGAGCACGACGACGTAGTTTTGAGGCGCGGTCACCGAGATGGAGTAGGTGGCCTTGAGATCGGGCTGGTCGAAGCAGGCGAAGACCTTCATCGCGTAGGCCGGCTCGAACTGGGTGTAGAGGTAGTCCTTGTCATCGGCCGGATCGGTGAACTTGTGCAGGCCCTCCCCAGTGCGGTTGTAGGCCGAGGTTGCGGTGACCTGCAAGACGTGCTCGCCCGCCGCGAGGTCGAGGTCGCGCCCTGCGATGTCGGTGCCGTCGAGGGTGGCGGAGAAGGAATCGGCAACGAGGTCGAAGAAGGTCTTGCCTTCCTTCGAGGTGAAGCGGGCGGTGGTGATGGAGGTAAAGGTCGATTCGCCGGTGATGTCGAGGGCGATGTCGTAGTGCACGTCGGAGATGAGCGCGGCGCGCGATTGGGCGTCGATACGCGAAAGGTTTGTCTTCATAACTTGCCAGGCTACCCGCCTCCCAGACGGCGCTAGAGTGGGGGACATGACACATACAGTGACGTTTTGGTTTGACTCGGTGTGCCCGTTTTGCTGGCAGACCTCCCGCTGGATCAAGGAAGTTGAGAAAGTGCGCGAGATCCAGGTCGAGTGGGTGCCCATGTCGCTCGCCGTGCTTAACGACGGCCGAGACCTCCCCGCCGACTACCTCGCGGGCATGGAGGCGGCCTGGGGCCCCGCCCGCGTTGCCGCCGCGATCAAGCAGGACTACCCCGAAAAGGTCGGCGAGTACTACGACGCCTTGGGCACGAAGATCCATACCGAGGGCAACGGCGCCAAGACCGGCCACGGAGCCTACGGCGAGCTCATCTCGGCCGCGCTCGACGAGATCGGGCTGCCGGTCTCCCTCGCCGAGGTCGCAGAGAGCACCGAGGCCGACGACGCGCTGCGTGGTTACCATGCCTCCGCCATCGAGGCCGTCGGCGATGACGTGGGCACCCCGGTGATCAAGCTCGGCGACACCGCGTTTTTCGGCCCCGTGATCACTCGCGTGCCGGAAGGGGAGGAGGCTGGTGAGCTTTTCGACGCCGCTGTTCGCCTTGCTGCCTATCCCTATTTTTTCGAGCTCAAACGCTCTCGTACTGAGGCCCCACAAGTGTAGCGGGCAATGGCGAAGGGGGATGGACGGCAGGCGGCATCTCGGTTGCGTAGTCACCCGTGATTTTTCCCGGATCGATGTGGCGAGGCCCTTTTAGTACTCCTAAATAAGTGCTATTCTTTGATGCGAAAAGTTGCATCTATCGGAAGAAAGGCCGCATCGTGTCTCTGATCCTCCAGATTCAGGAAATCGTCCAGGGTCCTATCAAAGACCTCTACCTCGAATGGATCCACGGTCCCCTGTTCCCACCAGCTCCCGCACTCCCTCCGATCAACGTCCAAATCGGCCCGGAGAGCATCGGCGACATCGCCCCGACCTCCTCGGTTGGTGACCTTGGGTCGTCCTTCGGCGACATGGGATCCTCGTTTGGCAACCTTGGATCCTCCGGTATCAGCCCGTCCGTCGGAGACCTTGGTTCCTCTTTCGGCGACTTCAGCCCCACCGCAGGTGACTTCGGCTCCTCCAACCTTGGCGTGAACCCGAGCCTGATCTAGCCCCGGCGCCGGGGTGCCACCCTGGAGCTTAAGCGAAGAGAGGCTGGCCGATGTAGCCCTCCGTGCCGACCCTCGGCGGCACGAGGAATGTTCCCGTATTCGTCGTTTTCAGGTATTCGACGAACATGTCGTCGTGCGCCATCGAGCGGTGCACGGTGGCAAAGCGATCCGGGGTGCGGGTGAACGCTATAAAGAACCCCCCAGCGTTCATTCGCCCCTGCTCGGCGGCGCCGTCAACAAAGTTGAACGGCCGAAGGTCAGCACCGCCCCGAGGGTGGTGCAGATCAAGGCGGCACGGACCACGCCCAGCGTCACCGTCGTGCGCGCCTGGGTGGCGCTTCTGCGGTTGACGGCGGCGTAGAGGATCCCGATGACGAGGGAGGCCTCGAGACCTTCGCGCAAGCCGACGAGGACAGCGGCGACAAACATGTGGCCCTCCTGAGGACGGGCCGCACCCAGCATGGGCTGTGCGCGGGAGAAGGCGCCGGATTAGCGTAGCCTAACCTTAATTGCTGCGCAGTGCCGGTGGCAAATTGGGGCGGGCTTTTACGTCATAACAGCGTTTTCTAAATGAGTGTTGGAATGCCCGGTCTGGGGAGTGAACACGGCTTACATGCTCCGATAGAATCGGGGCCATGCGAATTTACCTTGGAGCAGACCACGCCGGATATGAGCGTAAAAACCAGATCGCCGAGCACCTCGCGGCCCAGGGCCACGAGGTCATCGACTGCGGTGCGCACTCGTATGACGCCGCCGACGATTACCCGGCGTACTGTATCGCCGCGGCGGAGCGCACCGTTGAGGATCCCGGCTCGCTCGGCATCGTGCTCGGGGGGTCCGGTAACGGCGAGCAGATTGCCGCGAACAAGGTCAAGGGCGCGCGCTGCGCCCTCGCCTGGTCGGTCGAGACCGCCCGGCTCGCTCGGGAACACAACAACGCCCAGCTCATCGGCATCGGCGGGCGCATGCACACCGAGGAAGAAGCCCTCGCCATCGTCGACGCGTTCATCGGCCAGGAGTGGTCGGGCGAGGAGCGCCACCAGCGCCGCATCGACATCCTCGCGGGCTACGAGGACACCGGGATCGCGCCTGAGCTGCCGCAGAACTAAGCGGGGTACTAAGCGGGTACTAAGCGGGCTGGCGGCTCACCAACCGGCGAATAAGCGCTCGAGCCGGATCGGCCCCGGCGCCTCGTTGAGGCCGAGCGCAGGGCCTGTCGCTGCGGCCGGGGCCGCCCCGCGCGCACGGGCGCGCGCGGAGGTCACCGTGGATGCGTCCCCAAGCACCAGGGACGCATCCGTCGCTGCCCGGTAGAAGGCCTCGGCCTCTTTGAGGCACCACGGGCCGGCCAGCTCCACGCGGATCCGCTCGTCGCCGGGAGCGCCCTCGCTCACCCGGGGGTCGGCGACAAAAAGCGTGGGCACGGGGCCAGGGGTATAGACGTGGGCGTCGATACGCAGCCAAGAGGAGATCACCGCCTCGCGCGCGCCGGGCGAGTCGAACTCAGGCACGCTCACGGCGACGTCCGCGGTGGGGAAGACCACCCCGGCGGGCCTCGCGATGGGGTGCGTGATGCGCGCCGCCAGCGCGATCGTCTCGGCGTTTTTCACCGCGCTTTGCTCCCTCACGCCCCCCTCATCGGGCGCAAAGCGCGCCCCGAAATCCGGCTCCGGGTGGATCGCGAGCGCGGCCGGCTCGCGGACGAACCGGGCGCCGGCGTTCCAGGCCCTCCACCCAAACTCCCAGTCCTCCCCGCCGTAGCCACGAAAGCCCTCGTCAAACCCACCGAGTTCGCGGAAGAACCCCGCAGGGACCGTGAGTACCGCCGAGATGATCAAGCGCCACGACGTCGAATCGGCCCGGGCGAGATCCCCCGTAGCCGCGTAGCCCTCCGCCAGCCACGCGGGCTCGGCGAACCGGCCCCCGGCAAGCCGCCTGCCCACCACAACGGTGTGGTCGTCATCCCTCAGGCGGGCCACCGCGGCGGTGAGGTAACCGGGTGTGGGGACGGTGTCGCCGTCGATAAACGCGAAGACCTCCCCAGAACCGGCGGCGGCCCCGAGGTTGCGCGCCGCGGCTGCGCGGAACCCCTCGTCCTCCTGGCGCACCACGGTGACCCCCGCAAGCGCACCGGCGAGCGATGGCTCTCGCGAGGCTGGCGTGGGGGAGCCATCGTCCGCCACGACGATGTCCACCCGGCCCGGGTAGTCCTGCGCGCGCAGGGCGCTTAAGACTTCCCGCAGCCCGGCGGGGTTGTCGTAGTAGGGGATGATGACGCTTACATCAGGCCACATGCCGCCCACTCCCTCTGCCACATCGCGCCGACGGCGTCCCAGCCGTGGACGGGCGGGGCGACACGGCGCGGGCGGTAGGTGCTCACAGCCTCCCGCCAACTGCCGGGTTCGACCAGCGATATGCGCCCGGGCATCCAGGCGTCGATCTCGCGGGTATAGGGCGAGTCGCTGGCGAGCACGCACCGGCCCGCGCCCAGCCAGGTCATGAGCGAGCCGGAGGCCGAGTAGTGCCGGTGGGCGCAGACGGGCACCGCGATGCGCCCCATCTCGCGGGCGAGCTCGTCATCCGAGAGCCACCCGGTGATCTCCGCGTGCCGTTCGAGCGAGCGCGCCCACCGCTCATGGCCGGCAGATACGCCGCCGAGGAAGCGGAGGCGGTACTCGGTGCCCGCGAGCGCCTCGATGAGGTCCTCGTGGCCCTTGCCGGGGTAGATAAACCCGACAACGCCCACGGTCGCGGGCTCAGGGTCGAAGGGGGAATCGATGGGCTCTACCGGCAACCGGATCACCCGCACGGCCGCCCCCGGCGCGCGGGCGGCAAAAAAGCGCGCCTCGTGCTCGGAATTGACCACGGCGAGCTCCGCCGCCGCGGCCAGCGCAGCGTAGGCGGCGGCGCGGCGCTCGAAGCGCCGCTCGCCCTCCGCGCGCTGCGGGACGTCGTGGAAAGAGACAGAAAGCGGCCGCGTGCCCACGCGCCCGAGCAGTGCCTCGAGCGCCTCCCGCGGCGAGGAGCCAAAGAGGTGGTCGGTAAAGGCGACGTGGATGGGGCCGGGCGGCAGTGCTGAGTCGCCATATTCCTCCTCGCGGATCACCTCGGCCCCCACCTCACGGGCGAGGCGCTCGGCATACGCGGTCACCCCGTGACCGGCGGGCCCGACAATCAGGTGGTGCATCTTTGACATCTCGCCCCTCGTGCCCTAGGCCAACCCGAGCATCGACAGGCGCTCGGCGTGGCGCTGCATGCCGTGCGCAACCAGCGCTGGGCGGGCGCGGTAGAAATCCAACTGGGCGTGGACGATCTCGTCTCCCGCCAACGGCCCCTCCCCGCGGCGGAACCAGCGGTCGCGCCCGGTGACGCTCACCCCGAGGGCCGCGGCGGCCTCCGGATCGACGGGAGCGTCGAGCTCGCCGAGCATCTCGTAGTCCGGCGCGACCGGGTCTGCGTCGATCCCCAGCGCGGCAAGCACTCGCCCAGCAGCCACGCTCAGCGTCGCGTTATCCGGGTGGTTGACGGTGTGCCACACGGGCGAGGTCTCCAGATAATCGGAGACCACAACCGTGCCGTGGCGCCGCTCGCGGGAGCGGATCTGCTCGATGGAGTAGTCCCGGGCGCGCCGCAGTGCCTCCGGGGTGGGGCGGGGGCGAAGCGCGGCGTCGCGCCCACGCGCTGCGGCCGCCAGCAGCCGCAGGTCGTGGTAGGGCACGACGGGAGGGTTGAGCGAGGGATCTTCCGGGTCGCGGATGATCGCCTGGTAAGGCATGAGGGCGTCGAAACGCAGCACGGGCACGATCACGCTCACCGCGCCCCGCGGGAGTTGTGCGATGAGCTGCGAGGTACCCACCGGCAGGCCGCGGTACTGATCGCGGATCGGCTGGGCCACGAGGACGTCGGTTCCCGCAAGCAGCTCACCCAGCCACCCCATGTCCTCGCGCTCGAGCTCGTGGACGGGGGCAATGCGCCTCGAGTCGAACCCGCCGGCGCTAGAGAGCAGTCGGCGCAAGGATTCGGCCTGGCAGTTGCCAACGACGGTGAGTGTGGGCATGGGGACCAATCTAGCAAGCACCCGGCCGACGGTGGGATGCGCAATTGTTTATATTGGTGGGGTGACTGAGCACGTGCGCGACGTGCGGGTTTTGTCAATCCCCGCCGAACACCCCTATACCCAGGCGATTCGCCCTCCCGGGGTGTCGTACCTGCCCGATCCGGACATAGGCGGGCACTGGTGGCCCCACCCCGCCTTCGAGGCGTCTTTCTGGGAGGCCCGGCCCCGGGCCTGGGAGGCTGACCTCGTCCACATCCACTTCGGATTCGAACACCGCTCGCCTACGCAGATCGCCGAGCTCGCCGACGCCATCGACTTACCAATGGTGCTCACCGTTCACGACATCGACAACCCACACCTGTCCACCGCGCCCGAGCAGGCCGCCCATCACGAGCGCCTGCGCACCCTCATCGGCGCGGCGGATGAGGTGCTCACGCTTACCGAATGCGCAGCCGAGCGCCTGCGCAGCGATTTCGGGGCCGCGGACATCACGGTGGTGCCGCACCCGGCGATCACCCTGAACCCGGCCGCGGCGCGGCGAGAGCCCGTCGCGGGGGTATTCCTCAAATCGCTGCGCTCGAACGTCGTGAACGAGCCAGCGTTCTACCGCGCCATCGCCGAGGCCGTCGCGCTGCGCGTGTTCATCCACCGCGACGCTGACCCCCGCGTGGTGCGCAGCCTTGCCGGCGAGCTTGCGGGTAAGGCCGAGCTCATCGTCCACGACCCGTTTGATGATGCCGCCCTCCACCGCGAGGTGGCAAGGCTCACCGCCTGCGTCCTGCCCTATACGCGGGGTACGCACTCCGGCTGGCTGGAGATGTGCCGCGACCACGGCACCACTGTCGCGGTCCCCGCGATCGGCTGCTACGCCGGCCAGGCCGACGCCCCCGGGGCGGTTGAGGCCTACGCGCCGGGGGACGGCGCGAGCGCGGCCCGCGCGGTGCGCCTCCTCCTTGAGCGCGGCCCCGTTGCCTACGCCGGCTCGCGGGCCGCGCAGTTCGAGCAGGTGCGCGACGCCCACGCCCAGGCCTACGCGCGGGCGTGCACGAAATCCCGCGGCGGGGTGCGCGGCCGATGACAGTGACCGTGGCAAGCAGCGCCGCGATCTCGCGCCCCGCCGGGCTGCGTATCGCCTTCGTCGCGCCCGCGCGCTACCCCATCCGCGAGCCCTACGCGGGCGGGCTCGAAGCCTTTTGCCACACGATGGTCAAAGCGCTGCGCTTTGAGGGCCATCACGTCGACCTCTTCGCCGCGAAGGGGTCCGACGGCCACTGTGCTGAGCTGGAGCTGCCCGGGGTGAACTGGGGAGCGCACCCGGAAGAGGCGAGCGATACCGGCTACCCGCCGGGCGAGCGCGAGCGGGAGGACCGCGCCTTCGTGCGCCTGCGGCGCCTGCTGGTGCGGCGCGGCTACGACGTCGTGCACAACAACTCCCTCAACCCGTGGATCTTCCCCTCCGAGCACTCGCCGGATCACCTGCCGATGATCACGACCTTGCACACCCCGGTTATCGACGACCTGCAGCGTGTCATCGCCCGCGCCGGCGCCGAAGCCGGCGAGTTTGCCGCGGTGAGCCACGCGACGGCGGGCCAGTGGCGCACCCCCAGGCCGATCCAGGTGATCCCCAACGGCGTCAACGTGGCGGAGTGGACCCCGGGGCCGGGCGGGACCGCCGCGGTGTGGTTCGGGCGCCTCGTGCCGGAGAAGGGCCCCCACCTCGCCATCGACGCCTGCCGCCTGCTCGGCGTGCCGCTGTTCTTGGCGGGCCGCAAGGGGGACCACGCCTACTTTGAGGCGGAGATCGCCCCGCGCCTGCGCGGCGGGAACATCCGCTGGCTCGGCGAGCTCTCCCACGCGGCGCTGCGCTCTCTGGTGGGCGCCTGCGCGGTGACGGTGGTCACCCCGCGGTGGGAGGAGCCTTTCGGGCTCGTCGCCTTCGAATCCATGGCCTGCGGGACCCCCGTTGCGGCCTTCGCCCGCGGCGGGCTCGGCGAACTGTTAGCCGGCGCGCCCGCCCGCCTCGCCGAGCCCGATGACGTGATGTCCTTGGCCCGGGCGATCCACGCCGCGATGCACGTGCGGCGCGATCGCGTCCGCGAGTGGGTAGTGGCCAACCACTCGCTCGTGCAAACTGCCAGGCGCTACACCCAGCTCTATCAGGAGGCGATCGTGACATGATCGGAATCTACGCCCACCACCACGGCGCCGGGCACATCCAGCGCTGCAGGCAGATCCAGCGCCAGCTCGCGGAGCTGGGGGAGGACAGCGCCATCCTCTCCACCGCGCCGGGCGCGGACGTCGTGCTTGCCGATGACGCCATGGACGAGCACCTGCGCCCCCACGGCCGGGCGATGACGGCCGGGGCGAGCCTGCACTACGCTCCCTACGGCAACCCGGGTTTGCGCCAGCGCCTCGCCGAGATCGCGGCCTGGGTCGAGCGGTACAACCCGAAAGCCTTCTACGTCGACGTCTCGGTGGAGGTCGGGGCGTTCGTGCGGCTCATGGGGGTGCCCGTGATCACCCTCGCCATGCCGGGCCTGCGTGACGACGCCCCCCATCAGCTCGCCTACACCCAGGCCGACGCGATCATCGCCGCCTGGCCGGGATGGGTCCCGCTGCCGGAGCACCTGCGCCCGCACGCCGACCGGGTGCACGCCGTCGGCGGCATCTCTCGTCTTGAGCGCGCCCCCGGTGCGGGGCCCGGCGGCGGGCGCGACCCCCGCCACGTCGTCGTCATGGCGGGGCGCGGCGGGTCGACCTGGGAGCCGGAAGATTTCGACGCGGTGGAAAACGCCTGCGCGGGCTACCGGTTTACCTTCCTCACAGGGGACAGTCGGATCGAGGACCCGGGGGAGCTCTCCGCCTTGCTCTCCCGCGCCGGGGTGGCGGTCATTGCGGGCGGGCAAAACTCGGTGGCGGATATCGCCGTCGCCGGTGCGCCGGCGGTCGTCCTGCCGCAGCCGCGGCCGTTCATCGAGCAGAAGGCCACCGCCCGCGAGCTCGCCCGCGCCGGCCTTGCCGTTGTCGCGGAGTCCTTTCCCTCGCCCGCGCAGTGGCCGGAGCTGCTCGAGCGCGCGGGGCGGCTGCGGCCCGACTGGTCGCGCTGGGAGACCGCGGGCGCGGCCCAGCGCGCGGCGCGGGTGATCTCCGAGGTCGCTGGCGGGGCGCGGCCGGATTCGATCGCGCTGGTCTCCCTCGCCGATTCCTCCCGCGCCGCCCACCTCACCCACCAGGTCAACCTCAAGCCGGAGGGCACCGACCATGTCACCGTGGCGCTTGCCGACGCCCCTGTGCTGCGCAAGGCCGTGCCGAAGTCCCACGTCGTGTCGGGCACCCGCAACCTTGCCGCTGCCCGCAACCTCGGCGCGCGCACGGCCATCGAGCGCGGCGCGGACGTGCTGGTCTTCCTCGACGCCGACTGCGTGTGCTCGGGTGAGCTGGTGGAATACTACTGCCGGGCGCTAGCGAATCACCCCGACGCGGTGGTCGCCGGGCCCGTGACCTACATGGCGCCCGGCGAGCTGCGCACGGTGAAACCCGACCCGCACCCGGCCCGGCCCAACCCAGCGCCGGGCGAGGTGATAGCGGCGCAGGAATACAACCTGTTCTGGTCGCTCTCTTTTGGCATGCGCGCGCAGACGTGGGAGCGCATCGAGCGCGACTTCGGCGGGTTCGACACCGGCTATACCGGCTACGGCGGGGAAGACACCGACTTCGCCCGCAACCTTGCCGCGCACGGGATCGCCCTGTACTGGGTCGGTGGCGCCCACGCCTTCCACCAGCACCACCCAGTCTCCTCCCCGCCGTGGGAGCACCTCGACGACATCGTCAACAACGCCGAGTACTTCCGCTCGAAGTGGGGCACGTATCCGATGGAGGGCTGGCTCGAGGCCTTCGCGGAGGCAGGAGCGATCGAGCGTGTCGACGGCTCGTGGCGCCGCACCGGCGAGGCGAGGGCCTAGCGGTTGGACACGGTGCCGGTCAGCCGCGCCAGCGGGGCGATGAAGACCGGCCGCGCCGCGAACGCGCCGAGGGCGACAACCGCGAGGGCGATAAGGAAGATGATCGTGCCGGTCCAGTCGGTCGCGTAGGCCGCCGGGTCGACGCTGCCACGCGCGGCGAACATCGCGTTGAGGTTGCGCCGCAGCCCCGTCAGCGCCACCAAGGCGACGTGGCTGGCGATGAAGACCACGAAGAAGATCATGGTGGGGAAGTGGATCGCGCGCGCCGCCGAGACCGGCATAAACGTCCAGCCCTTCGGCCACACCGGGCTCATCCGCGCCCCGGAGACAATCGCCAGCGGGGCGGCGAGGAAGATCACCGCGAAATAGGTCAGCTCCTGCAAGGCGTTGTAGTGCACCCAGCCGTTGTCCGCGGGCCAGTGCAGCGTGAGGTACTGCAGCCCGGCGGATAGAGCGTTGGGGAAGACCTCCCAGCTCGTCGGCACGACGCGCACCCACTGCCCGGTGGTAAAGAGCAGGACGTAGAACACCGCGCCGAGTGCGACCCACGCGATGTCGAGGGCGAGATGGAGCCACAGCGTCAGCGAGATCTTCGCGCGCGGGTTGCCCCGCGGCGCCCACAGCGCCTCGGGTCGGCGCTCCCGGCGCACGCTCAGGCCTGTCTTGATGACGAGCACCATGAGGAACATGTTGAAGAAGTGCGCCCAGTTCAGCCACGCGGGCAGGCCGACAGGTGCGCCGGCGGGCAGTGGCTGGCGCCCGTCGAAGCGAGTGGTAAATCCCTCGCCCCACTCGGTACTCACGAGGTAGCGGGCGAAGAGGACGGCCATGGCGAAGGCGAAACCCGCCGATAATGCCGCGGCCGCCCAAGCGGCCAGGCGCCCGGGGCGGGCGGTGCCCGGTTGCGTGGGCTGGGCCCCGGGGGCCGGGCTCTGCGCTGCCCTCGGCTCGCGCGTCGAGGGGGTCTCCGCCTCCGGCTGGGCGGTTTCGTCCTCGCGGCCCTTGAGCGCCGCCGCGGGCAGCGCCAGCTTGACGACGTCGACGGGCGGGAACGCCGCCCCGCCCGGGGTGCGCGGCAAACCCTGGCGCACCGCCACCGCGGTGAGCTCGCCCGCGGGGGCGGCACTGGTCTGGTCCGATTCGGCGGCCGTGGCACCCGCGGCCGCCGCGGGCAGCGGCAACATGACGACGTCGACGGGCGGGAACGCCGCCCCGCCCGGGGTACGCGGCAAACCCTGGCGCACCGCCACCGCGGCGAGGTCGCCCGCGGGGGCTTCGTTGAGGGGACTGCGCGGGGCTTCGTTTGGGACGTCTAGCTCGACGAACGATCCGGCCGGCGGCCAGGGCTCGCCAGCGGGAACGCGGGGGAGACCACGGCGAAGCGGGATCTGCATGTGTTCTCTACTTCCTGGCGTTGAGTTCGCTGATGATGGCGGGCACGAGGTCGAAGATGTCGCCGACGATGCCGAAGTCGGCGAGCTCGAAGATCGGGGCGTCGGCGTCGTTGTTGATGGCCACGATGGTCTCGGCGGTCTGCATGCCCACGAGGTGCTGGATCGCCCCGGAGATGCCGAGGCCGATGTAGAGCTTCGGGGCCACGACCACGCCGGTCTGGCCGATCTGCGCCTCGTAGGGGACCTGGCCCTCGTCGACGGCGGAGCGGGTCGCGCCGACGGCGGCACCGAGGGCGTCGGCAAGCCCGCCGACGAGCTCCTCAAACATCTCTTCCGAGCCGAGCGAGACGCCGCCGGCGACGACCTTGTCCGCGGTGGCGAGCTCGGGGCGGGTGCTCGTGCGCTCGATCGGCGTGACCTTATCCACGCTCACTTCGCGCCTGCCGGAGGCCTCCACGTCGATCGCCTCCACTGCCGGGGAAGCGGGCTGGGCGCGGTGCTCCACCGCCCCCGGGCGCAGGGTGATAACGGGCGCGGAGTGCGTCGCGGCGGCCACCGCGGTATACGCCCCGCCGTAGTTGGAGTGGTCGGTGACAATTCCCTCGTCGTCGCGGCGCAGCCCCACGGCGTCGGTAAGCAGCGCCCTGCGTAAGCGCGCGGACACGCGGGCAGCGGCGTCGCGGCCGCGCACCGAGTGCGACCCGACGACGGCGTCGGGGTAGAGGAGGTCTGCCGCGGCGACGGTGGCGTCGATAAGCGATGCCCCTTCGGCAGTAAGCACCCGCTGCGCGCCGAGCGCGCCGAGCCCGTCTGCGTGGGCGGGCTCGAGCGTGAGCGCGACGGGCGTGCCCACCTGGGCGGCGGCGCCGATAAGCTCCGCGGCGGCCGGGTCGAGCGAGCCGTCGTAGGTGGGGTTGATGACGACGAGGATCTCGCCTGCCATTTACTTCTCCTCCTTGTTGGTCAGGCCCTTGGCCTCTAGGAAATCGACCAGCTTTGCCGCGGCCTGTGGCCCGCCGTTGATGATCTCGCCGCGCTCGCGCTCGGGGCGCTGGGCGATGGACACCATGATCGAGCGCGGGCGCGTCCAATCCTCCGGGTCGACGCCGTACTCGCCGAGTTCTGCGAGCGTAACCTTGTTCATCTCCTTCTTCTTCGCCGCCATGAGGCCCTTGAAGTTGGGGAAGCGGGCATCGGCAAATCCGTCGGAGACGGACACGACGGCCGGCAGATCGGCGCTGAGCGTAACCTCGGCGCCGTCGCTCGCCTGGGTGCCGGAGACCTTCCCGGACTCAACGGTGCACTCGGTGAGGTTGGTCAGCGCCGGGTAGTCGAGCAGCTCGCCGATGAGCGATGCGACCACCCCGCCGCCGCCGTCCGAGGAGCTCGCGCCCGCGACCACGAGGTCGTAGCTGCCGCGCTTGACCAGCGCCGCGAGCACCTCGGCCGTGAGCGTGAGATCGGCGCCGATTAACGATTCGTCGGAGACGAGGTAGGCCTCGGACGCGCCCATCGCGATCGCCTTGCGGATGGAGTCGACGGAACCTACCGGGCCGACGCTGAGAACCTCGACCTCGCTCTCTCCGGCTGCCTCGGCAATCCGCAGCGCAGCCTCGACGGCGCGCTCGCCGACCTCGTCGACCACGACGTCCCCCGAGCGGTCCGTCAACCCCGTCTCTAGGTTCATCTCGCGGTCGCTATAGGTGTCGGGGACTTCCTTTAGCAGCACGGCAATGCGCATCGCGGCTCCTTATTCTTGGCCCTTTATGCTTGACGACGCCAAAAGTCTACCGCCCCGGCGCCACCCGACGACGACCCGGGGAGTTCTTCCGCACTGCTAGTGTCTGCAGAGTGGTAAGCCACCCGCTGCCACGGGTCAGTGTGGTCGGGGTTTACCCTGCACGCGGCGAACTCACTGCTTGCAACCGCCGCCCGGCGACAAGGGCGGGATCAGAAATCAAATCCACCGAAGTCGAAGCCGTCGCCGCCGAAATCTCCCCCGAAGTCGCCGCCGAAGTCCCCGGCGGCATCCTCGCCGCCGTCGCCGCCTAGATCCCCGGCAGCATCCGCAGCGCCCTCGCCACCAAAGTCGCCCGCGGCGAATTCCTCGGCCGGAGGGGTGCCGGCCATGCCGGCGAACATGGCGGAGTACATCATCATGGAGCTCGTCGCCCACATGCCGGTCATCATGGCCGGGGCCCACCAGGCGGAGGAGTACCAGCCGGCAGGGACGGGGCGGCCGGCCACGGCGCCGCCGGGGTAGTAATGCGGCGTCTGCGACGATGCGTGCGGGGAGGCGGTGAGGGTGGAGCCGTCTTCCTGGGTAATGGTGCGTTCCTCGGTCACCCGGCCGGCGCGGCGCTGGCCTTCGAGCTCGGGCAGCGGGGGACCAGCGGGCAGGCCCATGATCTCGCGGGCAGCTCCTACATAGTGGAGGCCCTCGAGGGCGGATTCGCGGGCGAGGCGGGCCTGGGCTGGCGTGCGGGCGTCGCTAAGGGCGGCGGAGGCGGCGGTGAAGCGCTCGGAGGCGTCGGCAAGCGCCTGGGACGACGCGGTATCGCTGCCCGTGAGGGTGAGCACCTGGGAGCCGAGGCGATCGGTCCAGCGCTTGGCGTCCGCTAAGGCGTCGTCAAGCTGGGCTTGCTCGAGCTGCTTGCGGGAGCCGCCGCCGGAGCGGCTGAGCGCGAAGACGACTGCGGCGATAAGGACGAGGAGGAGAATGATGAGCACATGGGTCCAACGATCGGGCCGGCCGTAAGGTTCCCTTTTTGTGCGCGGGTGGCCCAATGGGATAGAATTCAATCCGCGCAAGCGCATGGGAATGTCGTATAGTGGCTAATACCTCAGCCTTCCAAGCTGAAGACGCGGGTTCGATTCCCGTCATTCCCTCCACATCCTCGATTTCTACAGCCGGGTGCCACATGCTGAAGACAACGATCATCGCAGTCATCATCGCGTGCCTTGCGGGCGCGGTCGCATACTACGGCTGGCGCGACCACAAGGGTGCCTCTATTTTCGGCGGGGTCGTTGGCATTATCGCCGCCATTGTCGCGCTGTTCACGGCGTTTATTGGGGCGCTCGGCCTGGTGTTCAAGTTCATTCCGCTCATCATCCTCGCGGTGCTCGCCTGGCTGCTGTTCAGGATTCTCAGTGACGACGGCACCTCGGGAGATTCCAACGCCGTCGTGCGGCACCACTAACCAGCGCTTCTCCTACAGCGAGGGAAACCTCGACCCAATGATTCGGCGGGTGTTTTGCTCACGCTACAATCGCTAACCGTAAGCCCGCCACCGGGCTTGCGAGGCCGGATACGGGGCGTGGCGCAGCTTGGTAGCGCACCTGCTTTGGGAGCAGGGGGTCGCAGGTTCAAATCCTGTCGCCCCGACAATGGGCAATCCACCGGTGAGGTTGTCCGGCAGACGTTACATACACCGACCGTACGACATTTAAACCCTACAGGAGATATCCGTGAAGACTTCCGTTGACAAGCTCAGCGATACGCGCGTCAAGCTCACCGTCAACGTCCCGTTCGACGAGCTTGGGGCTGAGATCGACCAGGCGTACAAGGCGATCGCCCAGCAGGTGCAGATCCCGGGCTTCCGCCGCGGCAAGGCTCCGCGCCAGCTTATCGACGCCCGCTTCGGCCGCGGCCCGCTCCTCGAGCAGGTTGTCAACGACATGCTGCCGTCTCGCTACGAGCAGGCGGTAGAGGAGCATGACCTCAAGCCGATCGGCCAGCCGCAGATCGACATCACCAAGATCGAGGATAACGACGTCGTCGAGTTCACCGCGGAGGTCGACGTCCGCCCTGCCATCGAGGTGCCGGATTTCTCCGCCATCTCCGTCACGGTTCCCGCCATCGAGATTGACGATGCCGCAATCGACGCCGAGATCGACAACCTGCGCTCCCGCTTCGGCGAGCTCAAGGAAACCTCCCGCAAGCTCAAGAAGGGCGACTTCGCCGTCATTGACCTCACCGCCGAGATCGACGGGGAGACCATCGACGAGGCCACCACCGAGGGTCTGTCATACGAGGTTGGCTCCGGCGACCTCATCGAGGGCCTTGACGCGGCAATCAAGGGGCTCAAGGCCGACGACGAGGCGGAATTCACCGCCACCATCGAGCACGGCGACCACAAGGGTGAGGAGGCGACCGTCAAGGTCCGCGTCCAGCAGACCAAGGAGCGCACCCTGCCCGAGCTTGACGACGACTTCGCGCAGATGGCCTCCGAGTTCGACACCGTCGAGGAGCTGCGCGAGGGCACGAAGTCCCAGCTTGAGGAGTCGAAGAAGTCCGAGCAGGCCGTCGCCATCCGCGACGAGGTGCTCAAGGCTGCCCTCGAGCAGACCTCCTTCGAGCTGCCCCAATCCGTCGTCGACGAGCAGGCGCACAACCAGGTCCACCAGCTACTCGGCCAGCTCGCGCACGACGAAAACGCGCTTGCCCAGCTCCTCGAGGCTCAGGGCACCACCCGCGAGGAGTTCGATGCCCAGACTCGCAGCCAGGCCGAGGAGTCTGTGCGCACGCAGCTCTTCCTCGACGCTGTGGCCGAGCAGGAGGAGCCGGAGGTGACCCAGCAGGAGCTCACCGACCACATCCTGTTTACCGCGCAGTCCTACGGTATGGACCCCAACCAGTTTGTTATGCAGCTGCAGCAGTCCGGCCAGATTGCTAACCTGTTTGCCGACGTCCGCCGCGGCAAGGCCCTCGCCGCCGCGATCTCGCGCACCACTGTGACCGACTCGGAGGGCAACTCTGTCGACCCGAACGAGTACTTCGGTGAGGTCGAGGATGGCGCCGACGATGCCGAGTCCGCGCAGGACTCCGAAAGCTAGGGGATGAGCCCCTTCTCCCGCCCCGGCGCCCCGGATTCGAAGTGGTGTCGGAGGCGGGCTTTTTATTGCACCGAGCGTCTATCGTTGTGGGGTAGCCGGTACCGCGGGTTCGCGCAATAGGCAGCGGCATTCTCCATATCCGGCACGCTAGGGGATCTTCTTTCGTCTGTGGTGTTGACGATGCCGCCACGAGGCGGTGTCGCCTCGATATCGATGCGGGAGAAAGAGGGCCTAAACCCTGAGCTAGAGCAATGGCGCAACCCCTGTAAGCACTCTGTGGATAGGGGCTAAACCGGGAAATTCCGCAATGCGGAAGTCCGTAAGTGGCCCACTCGACAGCCGCGGAGTCGGGGCACGACCACGCTGGGATACTTTCCCAGCGCTGTTAACGTCACGGATCGCTCGTGGTGCCGAGGACTGCTTGTGCAGGCGGGGGAGAGCGAAGTACGCCCACAGCGAACACGGTGTCCGTGGCCGAAACCGGCTAGTAGTGTGGTGGCATTGACCGTTAACGCTTTTTACGTACAAGGAGCCAACATGACTTCTCCGCAACCCGGGATGAACCTCGGCGACTCCGTCTACGAGCGCCTGCTGCGAGAGCGCATCATCTTTCTCGGGCAGCAGGTGGATGATGAGATCGCGAACAAGCTGTGCGCGCAAATCCTCCTGCTCTCGGCTGAGGACCCGACTCGCGATATCTCTCTCTACATCAACTCCCCCGGTGGCTCGGTCACCGCTGGCATGGCCATCTACGACACGATGAAGTACTCGCCGTGTGACATCGCCACCTACGGCATGGGCCTGGCTGCGTCGATGGGCCAGTTCCTGCTCTCCGGCGGCACGAAGGGCAAGCGCTACGCCCTGCCGCACGCGCGCATCATGATGCACCAGCCGTCGGCAGGCGTGGGCGGTACCGCCGCCGATATCGCTATCCAGGCGGAACAGTTCGCGCAGACGAAGCGGGAGATGGCTCAGCTCATCGCGGAGCACACGGGTCAGACGTTCGAACAAATCACCAAGGACTCGGACCGCGATCGCTGGTTTACCGCGCAGGAAGCAAAGGACTACGGCATTGTCGATCACGTGATCGACAGCGCTAGCCAGGCCAGCGACGGAACCGTCGGAAACTAAGCAGGACAGGAGACTACTAACATGACTTTCCAGATGCCTCACTCTCGCTATGTTCTGCCGCAGTTTTTGGAGGAGACCTCCTTCGGCACCAAGCAGATCGATCCCTACGGCAAGCTCTTCGAGGAGCGCATCGTGTTCCTCGGCACCCAGGTCGATGACACGTCTGCCAACGACATTATGGCGCAGCTGCTCGTGCTCGAGTCGCAGGACCCGGATCGCGACATCACGATGTACATCAACTCGCCGGGCGGTTCGTTCACGGCGTTGATGGCCATCTACGACACGATGCAGTACGTGCGCCCCGACGTGCAGACGGTGTGCCTGGGCCAGGCCGCCTCCGCGGCGGCGGTGATCCTTGCCGCAGGTGCCCCCGGCAAGCGCGCGGCGCTGCCGAACTCCCGCGTGCTCATCCACCAGCCCGCCACCCAGGGCACCCAGGGCCAGGTCTCTGACCTAGAGATCCAGGCCGCGGAGATCGAGCGTATGCGCCGGTTGATGGAGACGACGCTGGCGCACCATACTGGTCGCACCGAGGACCAGGTTCGCGAGGACACGGACCGCGACAAGATCCTCACCGCCGAGGAAGCCGTCGAGTACGGCATCATCGACCAGGTCTTCGACTACCGCAAGCTCAACCGCTAGGCCAAAAACTCCACGAGCGCCGCGGTGCAGGGCTCGGGGTTTTCCAGCGCGAGCTGGTGCGAGCCAGGCGTGACGACGACTGATTCGACCGGCCCGGCCACGCCCGACGCAATCTCCGCAAGCTGCTCCGGGCCGGTCGAGGGGTCGCCGGCACCGGCAATGGTGAGCACGGGGCAGGTGATCTCGCCCAGGCGGGAAGCGAAATCCCAGCCGGCGAGCGCGTCGCCGTTTTGGGCGAATCCCTCGGCGTCAATGCCGCGGATCATCTCGCGGACCCAAGAGACGATGTCCGGGTGTTCGGCGCGGTAGGTTGCGGTGAACCAGTTGGCCACCATGTCGTCGGCAAGCGCGGCCATGCCCTCGCTGCGCGCGATGTTCGTGCGCTCCACCCAGCGCTGCGGGCCGCCGAGGAACGCCGCGGTGGAGCAGAATACCGCCCGCTCGACGCGCGGCGAGGTCGCAGCGAGGTACTGCGCCAGCGCGCCGCCGAGGGAGAGGCCTACGAGGCTGAAGCGCTCCACGCCGAGCCCGTCGAGCGTGGCCAGGACGTTGGCGGCGAGATCATCCACGGTGGTCTCCCCGGGCGCAGCCTGGGAGCGCGGCGAACGCCCGTGGCCCAGGTGATCGAGGGCGATGACGCGATGGGTCTCAGCGAGCGCCGGGGCCTGGTTGCGCCAGGTCTCGAGGGTGGTGGCGATAGAGCTGAGCAAGACGACGGTGCGTGGCGACGCCCCGTGGGGCGCACCACCGAATTCTTCTGCGTACAGGCGGACCGGTTGCATCGTGTTTCCTCCTTGAGATGTGCGTGCCACCCCATTGTTGCCTTATCCGCGCCGGAATGTCGGGCGCCTCGGCTACGTTGGTAAAACCGCTACCGCCGTGAGACGGTGGAGATACTACACTTATCCAGACCTGACGAAGTCGCCGAATTTTCATCTAGATGGGAGCGCTCAACCCTCATGGCAGTCACCCAGGACTCATCCGACCTGCTTAAGTGCTCGTTTTGCGGCAAGCCGCAAAAGCAGGTGCGCAAGCTCATCGCGGGCGGTGGGGTCTACATCTGCAACGAGTGCATCGAGCTGTGCAACGAGATCCTCGAAGAGGAGCTCGTAGGGTCCGAGGACGCCGATGCCCGCGACGGCGAGAAGCTTCCCCGGCCGAGCGAGATTGTCGCCTTTCTCGATCAGTACGTCATTGGCCAAGACACGGCCAAGCGCACCCTGGCCGTTGCCGTCTACAACCACTACAAGCGCACCCGCGGGGTGAGCAGCTGGCGCAAGAGCAGGCGGGAGGAAGACGTCGAGATTGCGAAGTCGAACATCTTGCTGCTCGGCCCGACTGGCTCCGGGAAGACCTACCTCGCGCAGACCCTGGCGCGGATGCTGGGCGTGCCGTTTGCCATCGCGGACGCCACCAGCTTGACGGAGGCGGGCTACGTGGGCGAGGACGTAGAAAACATCCTGCTCAAGCTCTTGCAGGCGGCAGATTTTGACGTCGAGCGCGCCCAACACGGCATCATCTACGTCGACGAGGTGGACAAGATCTCGCGCAAGTCCGAAAACCCCTCGATCACCCGCGACGTCTCGGGCGAGGGAGTGCAGCAGGCGCTTTTGAAGATCCTCGAGGGCACCGTCGCCTCGGTCCCGCCGCAGGGCGGGCGCAAGCACCCGAACCAGGAGTTCATCCAGATCGATACCACGAACATCTTGTTCATCGTCGCGGGTGCCTTTGCGGGATTGGATAAGGTCATCGCGGAGCGGGTGGGCAAGAAGGGCATTGGTTTCGGCGCCGAGATCGATTCGAAATCCGAGCGCGAGGAATCGAACCTCCTGGCCCAGGTGCAGCCGGGCGATCTGGTGAAGTTCGGGCTCATCCCGGAGTTCATCGGGCGCCTGCCGATTTTGGCCAACGTCGAAGACCTCGACCGCGACTCCCTCGTGCGGGTGCTCAAGGAGCCGAAGAATTCGCTGGTCAAACAGTATTCGAAGCTCTTTGCCATGGACGGTGCGGAGCTGCGGATTGATGATGACGCGCTCGGGGAGATCGCCGATCGGGCGTCGATACGCAAAACGGGCGCCCGCGGCCTGCGCGCGATCATGGAGGAAATCCTCGTGCCCGTGATGTACGAGCTGCCGGACCGCGAGGACGTCACCGCCGTGGTGATCACCGCCGAGGTCGTCCGCGGGGAGGCGGAGCCGGAGTACGTCTCAGAGAAGACGAAGAAATCTGCCTAGCGCGGCGCTAGTAGATCTCGGGGGCCTCGATCGCGTACGCGTCGGCCTGCTTCGGCGCCTGCGCGTCCGGCTTCGAGGTGGCCTCGAGGTAGCTGGGGTAGCCCGAATCGGGAATATTCGAGGTGAGAAAGCCCAGCACCATGTCGATGGTCATGCGCCGCAGCCCCTCGGTATTGCGCTGGTTGGTCAGCTTCATCTGGCCCAAGGCGAGCGAGGCCTTGTGGTTGGCGATGCGGTAGACGCACACGGAGGAGACCAGCAACATCACGTCGGCCGCGGAGATGCCGGGGCGAAACGCGCCGGAGTCCTGGCCGAGGAGCAGGAGGCGCTCCATGTGCAAAAGCGCGTCGCTGTGCCCGCTGAGCGCCGCTGTCTCGCTGGGATCGAGCACGTTGTCGAGGTTTTCGCGCAGCATGAGGGCGACCGCGGCGGTGTTGTCCTGGAAGCGGTAGAAGATGGCGTCGATAAACCGGCGCATCCCTTCTACCGGCACCGCGTAGGAGCGCCCCATCACCTCGACGGGCGGGGAGATGGATTCCATGGCCCGGGCCAGCGCGCGGCGATAGAGGCCCAATTTGTCCGTGAAGTGGTAGTGGATCATGCGCTTGGACATGCCGGAGACCTTGGAGATGGCCTCGAGCCTGGTGGCGGCGAAGCCGTCTGCGGCAAACATGGACACGGCCGCGTCGATGACGCGGTCGAGGTCTTCCGAGCCGGTGGGGTAGACCTCGTCGAGGTAGTCCCCGCCTTCGCGCTCCGCCCCGGTGGGGCCGGGGTGCGAAGATCCGCGCGGCGGTGTAGCCACAGGAAGCTCCTTTCGGCGGGGAGTGGTCTGTATTCCACCTATGGTGCACGATAGCGCCGGGTAGCGTGGGATTCGGGGGAGGGCAGCGGGGGTAGATCCGCGGGCACGGAGGAGAAAACTCGCCGCACCTCGGCCCGCGAGGTGCACGGCGGGGGTAGGCAGGGGTGTGCCGCAAGCGGCGCTGGGAGCGGCACCGGCGGGGGTATAATCGGCCCGGTAGGACGCACCAATTCCGAAGGGGCACAACGCCATGGAACACAGGGACAACTCGTTGCACGCAGATCCGACGCTGGATACCTCACCGGTCAACGTCACGGTCACCGGGGCCGGCGGAAACATCGCCTATTCGCTGCTCTGGCGCATCGCCGCGGGCGAGGTGTGGGGGCCCAGTCGCAGGATCAACCTCACGCTGGCGGAGATCCCGCAGGCCGTGCGCGTCGCGGAAGGCGTGGCCATGGAGCTCAGCGACTCGGCGCTGCCGCTGGTGGGAAGCATCAACGTTACGGATAGCACCGAGCGCGCCTTCGAGGGCGCGAACGCGGCCTTCCTCGTTGGCGCGAAGCCGCGCGGGAAGGGGGAATCCCGCGAGGACCTGCTCGCCGCTAACGGGCGCATCTTCCTCGAGCAGGGACGGGCGCTGAACAATTCCGCGGCAGAGGATGTCCGGGTCCTCGTGGTGGGCAACCCTGCCAACACGAACGCCTACATCGCGAACAAGGCGGCGCCCGACATCGCCCCGGAGCACTTCAACGCGATGATGCGCCTCGACCACAACCGGGCGGCCTCCATGCTGGCGGCCAAGCTCGGCGTGGCTTCGGCCGCGATCGAAGGGCTGGCGGTGTGGGGCAACCACGCCGATACCCAGTTCCCGGACATCGCCCACGCCCGCGTCGGCACCGAGCCTGTGCGGGACCGGCTCGACGAGGTATGGTACGTCGACGAGTTCATCGGGCGCGTGGCGCGGCGCGGGGCGGAGATTATCGACGTCCGAGGCTCCTCCTCCGCGGCCTCGGCCGCCTCGGCGGCGATCGACCACATGCGCGATTGGGTGCGGGGGACCGGGGGTCGGTGGGTGACGGTCGCTTCCGTCTCGCACGGCGAATACGGCGTCGATGAAGGGCTTGTCTTTGGCTTCCCGGCCGTCGGCGTGAACGGGCGCTTTAGCGTGGTCGAGGGCCTAGAGCTCAGCGATTTCCAGCGCCAGCGCATCGCCGCGAACATCGAGTCTTTGCGCGCGGAGGCGGCGGTGGCGGATCGCCTTTTCTAGCTCTGCTGCTGGAGCGTCACAGCGCGCGGCTAGACTGTTGCGCGTGACTGATTCCAACGGGGCCAACGGGCAGACGAAACGACTGGTAGGCGCGAACCGCGCCGATGCGCTCCCGAAGTCGTGGGAGCCGGGGGAGCACGAGCGCTCCCTCTACGAGGGCTGGGTGGACAAGGGCTACTTCACGGCCGACCCCACCTCCGGCAAACCCGCCTTCTCCATCGTGCTGCCCCCGCCCAATGTCACCGGTCAGCTCCACATGGGCCACGCGCTCGACCACACGTTGATGGATTCGCTCGTGCGCCGCAAGCGCATGCAGGGCTACGAGGTGTTGTGGCTGCCGGGGATGGACCACGCGGGCATTGCCACCCAGACGAAGGTGGAGGCCAAGCTCAAGGAAGAAGAGGGCAAGGACCGCTACGACTACGGCCGCGAGGAGTTCGTCAACCGGGTGTGGCAGTGGAAAGAGCGCTTCGGCGGCACGATCACCACGCAGATGCGCGCGATTGGCGATAGCGTGGATTGGTCGCGGGAGCGCTTCACGCTCGACGAGGGGCTCTCCCGGGCGGTCCAGACCATATTCAAGCAGCTTTTCGACGCCGGGCTGATCTACCGCGATTACCGCCTGGTCAACTGGTCCCCGGTCCTGGAGACGGCGGTGTCCGACATCGAGGTCGTCTACAAAGACGTCGAGGGCGAGTTCGTCTCCATCCGCTACGGCTCGCTCGATGACGCCGAGCCGCACATCGTTGTTGCCACCACGCGTGTGGAGACCATGCTTGGCGACGTCGCAATTGCCGTCCACCCCGACGACGAGCGCTACGCCCACCTCGTCGGTGAGACCTTCCCCCACCCGCTGCGCGACGACCTCACGCTCACCGTCATCGCGGACGATCACGTGGACATGGAGCTGGGCACCGGCGCGGTGAAGATCACCCCGGCGCACGACCCGAACGACTACGAGATGGGCCTGCGCCACGACCTGGACATGCCGATCATCATGGATGAGAAGGGGCGCATTGCGGATACGGGCACCCGCTTCGACGGGATGAGCCGCGAAGACGCACGCGTCGCGGTGCGCGAGGCGCTGGCGGAGCAGGGCCGCATCGTCAAAGAGATCCGCCCCTACGTGCACTCCGTCGGCCACTCGGAGCGCTCCGGCGAGGCGATCGAGCCGCGGCTGTCTCTGCAGTGGTTTGTCAAGGTGGACAAGCTCGCCGAGATGGCCGGGGACGCGGTGCGCTCCGGGGATACCAAGATCCACCCGCAGTCGATGGAGAAGCGCTACTTCGACTGGGTCGACGACATGCACGATTGGACGATCTCGCGCCAGCTGTGGTGGGGCCACCGCATCCCGATTTGGTACGGCCCCAACGACCCCGACAACGAGGTCGTCTGCGTCGGCCCCGACGAGGAGCCCCCGGCCGGCTACACCCAGGACCCGGATGTGCTGGATACGTGGTTTTCCTCCGCCCTGTGGCCGTTTTCCACGATGGGCTGGCCGGAAAAGACGCCCGAGCTGGAGACGTTCTACCCCACGTCG